>JBCLBO010000080.1:0-16307 GCA_038916785.1 Candidatus Hydrogenedentales bacterium
TTGGGCGAGTGGCCACCGAGATCCACGTGGCGGCGATAGGCCGCGAGCGCGTCCTCGGGGCGCTCGGCGCGATCGTAGGCTTCGCCGAGCGCGAGGTACACATCGGCGCGGCCGGCGGCGAGGTCCCGCGCCTCTTCGAGCAGCGGCAGCGCCTTGTCGAGTTCGTTCCAGCCGGTATACGTGCGGCCCTTCGCGAGTAGAATCTCGACCAAGTAATAGCGCGCGTTCGCGTCGCGCGGATCGATAGCGAGCGACTTCCGAAACTCCTCATCCACTTTCGACAGAATCGGCCCCGAGCGGTAATACGTCACGAGCGCGGCCATGTCCTGCTGGTGCGCATCATGGCGGGTCCGGAGGGACTCCGCCGCGGCTGCGCCGGGTGCACCCGCGGGCAGCGCCACCAGCGGCATCACCGGTTCGCGCAAGGGCGCGAGCGCCTCCAGGATCGCCGCCACGTCCGCCTTGAAAATCAGCCTCGGCGCGATGAACTCGGCCCAGGGGAGGTCGTCGGTCATGATCCGCGCGCCACCGGCGAAGCGCGCCAGTCCCTCCTTGCTCATCAGAAATGCCGAGAGCAGTTCCGGCGCGTCAGGCAGGTACACCGCCTCGAGACCCTTGCGCAGCGGCTCATTCGCCGCGAGACGATGTTCGAGCGCCGCGTAGTCTATCTTCAAAGGCCGATTGGACCCTATCAGAAACACGTCCGCATTGATGAACCACGCGGTCGACTCAGGAAATACCTCGATGAACGTGGCGAACAGCCCGCGGATCGTCTCTAGATCGAGGCCGTTGTGCAGCGGCACCCACTGCGAAACGAGGCCGCCGTCCGAGAGACGGTCGCGGCACAGTTCGTAGTACTCGCGCGTGTAAAAAGTCGAAACGCCGGCAATCGCCAAGGGCATCGGCTCAAAGGTGATCAGGTCATACCGCTCGCGGGTGCGCATCAGGTAATTACGGCCGTCGTCCACGATCGGATGAATGCGGGGGTTCTCCAGCACACCAAAATTGTCAGCCTTGAATAGCGGCGCGGCGGCGAGCACGTCCGCCGAGATCTCGACGACGTCCACGCGATCGATCGGCGACATCCCGATCGTCCCCGCGGTGATTCCCGAACCGAAGCACATGAACAGGGCCCGCTTGATGTCACGATCGAAGAGAAACGGCAGCACGCCCTGGAAGCGGTTCATCTTTACGCCTTTGTCGATCGAGGCGGTGGCCTGCACGGCGTTGATCCACAGCACCCGGCCCGATCCGCGATCGTCGCCCTTGGGCGCGGAGACGACGACCGTGCCTTCGATGCCTTCGGCGAAATGGATCATCTCGTGATCGTTGGGCAGATAGGATTCGTTCAACGCGCGGCTCACGTCGCGCGGCGAGGTGATCATCGCGCCCGCCATCGCGGCGACGCCGAGCACGCCGGCGGCCGCCCGCGGCAGCGCGCGCGCGCCGCGATCCACCAGGATAAGCGCGAGGCCCGCGCCGGCCATCAGCAGAGCGAGCACGACCACGCTCTGCTGCGTGCCGAGGCGCGGAATCAGCACATATCCCCCCGCCAGCGCGCCGGCAACGCCGCCCAGCGTGTTCCACGCGTAGAGCCGGCCGACGTCGCGCCCGAGCTGGTGCGCGCGCCCGGTACACGCGCGCAGCGCCAAGGGGAACGAGAGCCCGAAGAGGAACGTCGGCGCGAAGAGCGCGGAGAAGGAGAGCCAAAACTTAGCCATCACGATCGCGCGCCACTCGTAGCCGCCGCTCGATTGCAGGTCGCGCAAGCGCTCCGGCATCCCGGGAAACGCGCCGAGCATCGCGACGCAGGCCGCGCCCGTGAGCAATTGCGCCAGCCCGAAAGCGGCGACCCGCGCGCGGACGCGGTCCGCGATCAGCGCCCCCACGGCGCCGCCGATCGCGATCCCCGCGAGCACGGTGGTCAGCATCGTGGTGAACGAATACGTCGTGCCGAGAAAAACGATAGTGAGCAGGCGCGTCCACACGACCTCGAGCGCGAGCGCGCAAAAACCGGACACGGCGAACGCGAAAAGCGCCGCGCGCGCAATCGGATCGGGTCGGCTGCGGAGTTCATTTGCGGCGTCGGCGCGGGTCCCGTTCACGCCGCCGCGCCGCCGATCGATGCTCCACGCCAACGCCCCGATCGCGGCGTTCGCAGCAGCTCCGGCCAGCGTCGTGCGGGTATAACCCCACGCGCCAATCAGCACAAACCCTGTCAGCGCACAGCCGGTCACGGCGCCGAAGGTGTTCACGGCGTAGAGCGCGCCCGTCCGCCGCGTCGCGCCTCCGCCTCCGCCGGCCAGGCTGACATGCCGCGCGAGCAAGGGCAGCGTCGCGCCCATCATGGTCACCGGCGGCAGGAGAAAGAGCGCGGCGAGAAGTGCGCGCAGCGCGATCCCGGCGCCGTGCGCGCCGCCGGCCGCGCGGACCGCGGCGGCCACGGCTGATTCTCCCCAGCCGATCGCCATCACGAAAATGACGGCCCAAAGGGCGATGCCCAGCTCGAGCCACGCATAGACCCGGAGCGGACGCGCCGTGCGATCCGCGAGCCGCCCGCCCCAGGCGCTGCCTAGCGCGAGCCCGAGAAAGAAAACCGACAAGACTGTGCTGACCGCATACGACGTCGTTCCGAAGAGTAATACGAGCTTGCGCGTCCACACGACTTGGTAGAGCAAACCCGCCGCGCCGGAGAAGAAGAAAAGCGTCAGCGTGAACAGCAAACCCGCGTCCAGCCTAAATCCTGCCGCTCGCCTCGCGGGCGTTGTCGATTGCGAATGTTGCGGGGTCAACGCGTCAGTCATGGGATTCGGGCTCGAAAGGGCGCAGCATCGTAGCCCACGCGCGGGGGCCGGTCAACGCTCGCCCGCTCCGCGCGCAAAGGCCGCGACGCACTCGACGTGCGCGGTCTGGGGAAACATGTCCACGGCGTCGAGCGAGGCGAGGTCCCAGCCGGCATCGAAGAGGACCCGCGCATCGCGCGCGAGGGTCGCCGGGTCGCACGACACATATACGATCCGCCGCGCGCGGCTCCCGGCCAGCGCCGGCATGATCGCCTTCGCGCCTTCCCGCGGCGGATCGAGCAGGATCGCGTCCCACGCGGCCGACCCGATCGCGCGGACGAAGGCGCCTTCGTCGCCCGGCTCGTACGCGCCGGGGCGCCGCACCGCCTGCGCCGCCGCGATCGCCGCGCGGTTATGGTCGATGCCCTTCACGCCGCGCGACTCCGCAAGCGCCAGCGAGAAATTTCCGCTGCCGCAATACAGGTCCAGCAGGGAATCGCCCTCGCCGATCGCGGCGTGCGCCGCGCGCACCAGCAGCCGATTCAATTGCAGACTAGACTGCGCGAATGCGCCGCAGACGACCGGCGCGCCGTCGAACAGAAATTGGTGACGCGTCCCGCTGTCGCGTGGCGAATTGGTGAGAGGAAACCGCGCGCGGGTCTCCTCCGCGCGATCGGTGACCCAGACCAGCGTCTCCGGTCCTTCCGGATTCACCGTGATTTCGAACTCGCCCTCGAGGCCCGATGCGCGCAAGGCCGCGAGCGCGCCGTTCAATCGCGGATGGCACAGCGGGCACTCCGCGATGTCGACCACGTCATGCGATCGGGCGGCCAGAAATCCGCAGCGCCCCGTCGCCGCGCGAAAGGTCGCCCGCGTACGGTATCCCAGCCGCTGCGACGCATCCTCGATCCATCCAGGCTCGACCTCGCGTCGCGCGATGCGGCGAAAGCAGTCGGCAACGAGCGCGCGCTTGGCCTCGGCCTGCGCCGGATACGCGAAATGCAGCCAGGTGCATCCACCGCAAGTTCCGAAAACCGGACACGCCGCCGCGACACGCGCAGGCGAGGGCTCGATGATGTCCCGCAGGGCCGCGCGCAGCACGCCGCCGCGCCGTTGTGGAGCAGAAATCGCCAGGCAATCGCCCGGCAACCCATACGGCACCAGGCACACTTCGCCCTCCATCCGGCCCAGCCCATCGCCGCCCGGCACCACCCGTTCAATACGAATCTCAGACATTCACCTCATTCTAACGTTTTTCGCCGAGAGTCCGGGGAAAGCCGTTTCCGTTCGGTTTCCTATTGCTCGCGGCGCGGGCCCACCGTATACTGGCGGGCGCGGAGAGCGAGGAGCACATATGCACGCCGATGCTGAGACGAAGTCGCCCAAAGAGCGGCTGTTCGACCTGTCCATCGACATGCTCTGCGTAGCGGGCACCGACGGCTACTTCAAATTCGTCAATGCCGCCTTCGAGCGGACCCTGGGCCACACGATCGAGGCGCTGACCGCGAAGCCCTTTGTCGATTTCGTCCATCCGGACGATCTCGAGTCGACCGTTAAAGAGATGCAGAAGCTCCAGTCAGGCGCGGCCACGCTGCATTTCGAGAACCGGTACCGCTGTGCGAACGGCACCTACAAGTGGCTCGCGTGGACCACGCACCCCGATCCGGACGGCCTGCTCTACGCGGTCGCGCGGGACATCACCGTGCAAAAGGCCACAGAGGAGAACCTCGGGCGCACGAATGCGCTGCTGCGCGCGCTCAATCGCGCCCAGGCGCGCTTCATCGAAGGTACCGATCGCCACGAGTTTTTCAACGGCCTGCTCGACTCGCTCCTGGATCTCACCGAGAGCGAATACGGGTTCATCGGCGAAGTGTTATATATGGAAGAAAACCGCCCGTATCTGAGGATGCAGGCCATCACCAATATCGCATGGAACGACGAGACGCGCGCGCTCTACGACCGCATGGCCGATTCGGGCATGGAATTCCACAATCTCAACACGCTCTTCGGCCGCGTGCTGACCGAGGGCCGGCCGATCATTTCGAACGACCCCGCCAACGACCCGCTCGCGGGCGGCCTGCCGCACGGCCCTCCCGAATTGCGCGCGTTCGCGGGGATGCCCTTCTTCAAGGGGAAGGACCTGATCGGCATGGTCGGCCTCGCCAACCGGCCCGAGGGTTACGGGCTCGGCCTGCTCGATTTCCTTCAGCCCTACCTGACCAGTTGCGCCGGCCTGGTCGAGGGCATGCGTGATCGCACGCGGCGCGTGCAGACCGAGCGCGCGCTTGATCCCATCTCGCGGCTCGATGACCTCACAGGGTTGCCCAGCCGCTACGCATTTCTCGAGCGGCTCGACATCGAGATTCGCCGCGCCGCGCGCTACGGTTCACCGCTAACGCTGCTCGCGCTCGACCTGGACCAATTCGAAGCCACTATCGATTCCCAAGGCCGCGCCGCGGGAGACGACGTGCTGCGCGGGGTCGCGCAAATTCTCCAAAGCGAATCCCGGGACACCGATTTCGCCGGGCGGCTCGGGGGACAGGAATTTGTCGTCTTCCTCACGCAGACCGACAAGGACGGCGCGCTGGCCGTCGCCGAGCGCATCCGCAGACGTATCGCGGAAAAACTGTTCTTCGGCATGGAGAACCGCCGGTTCCACGTCACGTGCAGCATCGGCATTGCGACGGAGTCCGGCGGCGTGACCGACGACGCGGACTCCCTGCTTAGCGCCGCTGGCCAGCGCCTCATCGAAGCCAAGGCGCAGGGCCCCGATCGCGTCTACGGCTGAGCGCCGCATCAACGATACAAACTCGCCACGCGCTCGCTGCGGAACGTCGCCCAGCCCATGCGCGGATCGTCGATGACGATCTCCCACACCTTGGTCGCTGGCGTATCGTGCGTCAGCTCCACGATCCGCACCCAGTGGTGCCCGCCGAAGATATTGACCGACGGTTTACCATCCTTGTCTTTGATCCGCCCGCCGTCGGTCATCAACACGTTCCCCGTCTGCGGCAGCCAGTCCACGTCGCAGATAAACGGCGAATGAAAGCGGTCCGCCGCGTCCTCGCCGTAGGACCACACCTGCTCTACCGTCATCTTGGCCTCATCTACCTTGAACTCGACCGCGCGGCTATACGCCTCTTCGGGCTTTTGCTTCTCCTGACCCGGCCGCGCGCGGTAGTTCCCGTTGTCGAACAGCAGGATGGTGCCCTGCGGCGTCACCTTCACCGCATGCTGGTGGTACTGCCATGCGAAGTGATCGCCCACCGGCGTTAATAGATACTTCTTTTCGGCCTCCGTCCAGTCGTCGTGATTGCCCAAGAGCCACACGAGTTTTCCCGTGGCCATGTCGATCTTGGACACCACGTCTATCTGGCGGGACGACATCACGACGGAATTCGTCTTCTCGTCGTAAAAAATGGAGTTCGAATGGCTCCAATCCTTCGCCGGAGTCTTCAAAACCTTCGCGTAGGTCTCCTGATAGAAGCCCGCGCCCAGCGAGTCATATCCGATGCGCAGCGGATTGATGAGATCGAAGAGTTTGAACTCCCGCAGGATTTTTCCGCTCGGCTCGACCTCCATAATGAGATCGCCGATTACCGCCGCCGGCACCGTCGGGGCCGGCACGGTGGTCTCGCTGGACGGGTACGCGTCGAAGTGCCGCACCTCCGTCCCGAGCATCAGGAAATTCCCGTTCGGCATCTGCTCGAAGGTGTGGTGCAGCGTGTCCGTCGCGATCGGAATACTGCCCTCGCGCACCTCCTTCGGAGTGCCGGTCGAATGCCAGCTGCGAATGATGTTTCCGAGCATGTCGGCCTCGTGCATGATCCCGTTCGCCCGGTGCGCGAGATAGGCGAAATTTCCGTCTTGGAGCGCAACGGGATCGAAGACCTGATGGTCCGTCTTGTAGAACCAGATCACCTCGCCCTGCGCGTTCACCGCGAGCAACAGTCCGTAATGGACGTCCGCCATCGTCCCCGGAGGCCAGCGCATCAGCGGGATCATCGTCAGCCCCGGCTCCATCCGGCGCGGGCGCGACGCGGTCACGCTGATCGGGGGGAATTCCTCCGGCAGCGGGGGCGTCTGGATATCGAAGACCTGAGTGGAGGCCTTGCCGCCTTTCGAATCCGCCAGGTCCGCGCGGACCGAAAATTTAGTACCGGACACCATGCCCAAAACCATGAGCGAATGGTCCGTGCCGGTCTTGGCGGGAAACGGCTGTGTGATCGTCTCGCGGCCCGCCGACTCGATCACCAGCGTCGCGGTGGCCGGCGTGTCCGTCGTGAACGTGAGCAAGGCCGCCAGCGGCGCATGGCCGCTGGGATCCTGGACGAGCTTCGCGTCCTTCACCGCCAGCCCCTGCGCCGCGGCGCAGACCCACAAAATCCCGGCCGTGACTCCGAATCGTACTCTGTGCATCATCTCGTCTCCCTGGCGCGTATCGCGCCAACACGCGGCGCGAATGTCCGCACCGCTCTGCATCCCAATCACAAATATCCCAAGGACTCCAGGTTCTCGATCTGGTCCGCGTCCACCGCTTTCACGGTGACCACCGGCGCGCGCGGCGCGATGCCGGAGCTCTCGCAGCGTCCGCGGTACTCCTCGAGCGCCTGGGCCAACTGCGCGCGCACCTGCCCGTTGGCCGCGAGATCGACCTCGATTCCGCGTTGCAACAAGACTTCGCGCGCCTGCGCGCCCCAGAGCGGCGGCCTCGGCCGCGATCCGTCCAGATACGCGTTCGCCGTATCGCGATGGGCCTCGGCGGCGGCGTAGCGGTCCTTCGGCTCCGCCCACAGGCTCGACGCGACGTAGGTCCAGCCGAACTGTGACACAGACCGCAGAATACATCGCTCCGCAATCACCAGCTCCGCGATGCTCGGTCTCGCGGGAGCCTCGCGGACCCCGGGCCTAATTATCGGCTCGCCGTCCAACGCGGTGGGACCCGGATCCATTTCCAACAGCGAGAGGACGGTCGGTGAAACGTTCACCAGGCTTTCTTCAACACTGGTGGACAATGCCGGAATCGCGCCGGGCGCGTAAAATATCAACGGTACACGCACCGACTCGTCGTACAAGGTCCACCCCGCGCCAAGATATCCGTGCTCGAAAAGTTCGAAGCCATGCAGCGACGTGACGACCAGCAGCGTCTTCTCCGCGCGCCCGGCCGCACGCAGCGCCTCCACCAGCGCCTTCACGGAATCGTCCGCAGCGCGAATCGCCGAGTCGTATTCGGCAATCGTGGCCTGCACACGCGCCTGGTCCATCGGATGATCGGCCGTGTAGGCGTAGTCCTTCCCCAACTCGCGCACGCTGAACGGACCCGCGCCCGGCTCACCCGCACGATACAATTTCGACGCGAGCGGTCCCGCAAAGTGGACATACAGAAAAACGCGGTCGTCCCCGGCGTCTTCGAGAAACTCCGCGGCGCGCTGGGCGAGGGCCGCGTCATCCAGCGCTTGGCCGGCCTGCGCGACCTGGACTTCCTGAAATCCCTTCGTGAATCCCATTCCCTGGATTGCCGGGTGGTTTGCGAGCAGCCCCGTATAGTATCCGGCCTGTTGAAAGTGTTGCGGGAGCGTCGTGGATTCCTCGTGGGGCTCGGCCTCATAGACGCCGATCGTGCCGCCGTGCGTGGGCAACTGGCCCGTGAACATCGATGCGAGCGACTGGAGCACGTGCGACGAGCTGGACCGTGCGTACGCGAAGCTCAACCCCTCGCGCGCGAGCCCGCTGATAAACGGCGCGATCGCCGGGTCCGCCGCGCGATCCGCCCGCAGCCCGTCCACGACAACCACTACGACGTCGTACCCTTTGAGCGAGACCGGTGGCGGGGTATCGGCGGCAGGCGGCGCGGCACTTTCCCGCGTCGATCGGGGGGCATCGTCGCGCGATTCGCCGCAACCGGCGAGCAGAATAAGAAACGCGAGAATTGACGTGGACCTTCGGTTGCCTCGCATCCTCGCCTCTCCCGTCTTGGGTGGACACGAGACGCTATCAAACGCCCCGCGCGAACGCAACGCGGTTCCGCCGTCGAAAACTTGCTCCGCCGCGACCCTCCGGCGTTACACTCTACCCTCGCCTGATATTTCGGAGTCTGCGTCCCATGCACTGTCGAATTCCCGCCCTGGCTCTTGTGTCGGTCATCGCCGCGAGCGCCGCGTTGGCGCAGGTCACCGACGCCGTCCTCGCGGCGGGCCACCGCGGCGATCCGGCCACCTGGCCCTTCTACGGCGGCGACTATGGCCAGATCCGGTTTAGCGACCTGGACCAGATCAACCAGTCGAACGTGAAAGACCTCAAGCCCGCGTGGATTTTTCACACAGGCCTGCACGGACCGACAAGCAGCTACCAGACCACGCCCGTCGTGTTCGCCGGCGCCATGTACATCACCACGCCGCGCGTGGGCAGCGATCAGTGGGTCTTCAAACTCGACGCGCGCAGCGGCAAAGAACTCTGGCGCGCGCCGCTCACGCAGGGGGCCGCGATGTTCTGCTGCGGCGCAAACAATCGCGGCGCGACCTTATACAAAGACAAGGTCTACGTCGCCACGCTCGACGCGAGTCTCTATTGCCTGGAGCAGTCCGACGGCAAGATCGCGTGGAAGGCGTCCACGGGCGACGGCGGCAACGGCTACAGCCAGACCAGTGCGCCGCTCGCCTTCGACAACCTGATCATCCTCGGCGTTGCTGGCGGCGAGTACGGCATCCGCGGCTACTTGAAAGCCTTCGACGCCGACACCGGCGCGCTCCTGTGGACGTGGCACACGATCCCCTCGCCCGAGGACGGCGGCTGGCTCGGTACTTGGCAGGAGACCTTGCCGGGCGTCGGCCTCAGTCTCGACCGCGATATCGCCGCTGAGAAAGCAAGCGTCGATAAGTATCCCGACGCGTGGAAGCAAGGCGGCGTGCCCATCTGGACCACGCCCTCGCTCGACCCCGAGCGGCGACTCGTCTACGTCACCACCGGCAATCCCGGTCCCGACTACGACGGAACGGTGCGCCCCGGCGACAACCTCTGGGGCGATTCGATCTGCGCCATTCGCGTGGACGACGGCTCGCTCGCCTGGGGTTTCCAATACGTCCCCCACGACCTGTGGGACTACGACGGCGGCACGCCCCCGCTGCTGTTCGACGTCGAATGGAAAGGCGCGAAGGTCCCCGCGGTCGGGCTCTTCACCAAAATCGGCTACTTCTATCTGCTCAATCGCGAGACCGGCGAATTGCTCAAGGTCTCCGATCCTTACGTCCCGCAGCAAAACTTTCTCCGCCCGCCCACGCGCGAGGGACTCATCATCGCGCCCGGCAGCCACGGCGGCACGAACTGGTCGCCCGCGTCCTTCAATCCGAAGACCGGCCTTGTCTACTCCGCGAGCATGCACTGGCCCATGAAAATGACCACCTTCGCCGGCCAGGAACGCCGCCCGCGCGGAAGCTATCAGAGCGGCAACGCCACCTTCACCACCGAAGGCGTCGAAGTCTGGGGCATCCTCAACGCGATCAATCCGGTGACCGGTAAAGTCGTGTGGGAAACGAAGACCAAGCAGCCGCTCTTCGGCGGCGTCATCACCACCGCCGGCGGACTCATCTTCGCCGGCCAGTCCGGCAACAGCTTCGATGCCTGGGACGCCGACACCGGCGAGCACCTCTGGGGCTACCAGACCGAAGCCGGCGCCAACGCCGCACCCATCACCTACGCCCTCGATGGCAAGCAATACGTAGCCGTCGCCGCCGGCGGCATCCGCTACCTACGCCGAGACCGCGATCATCCGCCCCAGGCGGACGCAATCATCGCCTTCGCCCTGCCCTAACTGCTAAGAAAACAAATTCGGCTCACGCGGAGGGCTTTGGTGGCATGGGCTTCCAGCCCATGCGGGGCGCACCCTACCCTTGAGGTACGAGTACCGGTACTCGGCGGGAAACGGAGATTCCCGCTCATTCTCCATCGGCTGGAAGCCGATGCAGCCGATGCCACCAAAGGACGAGTTTTCTTTCTACAAATTCCGGCTGTAGCCGGTGGGGAACTCGCAAAGTGGTTGCGGCGTCCCGCCGCTTCATTCCTCGGCGGGACTTTCGCACGACGCGAGGCACCGGTAACGGTATGTTCTGTAGCGACGACCGAGTCCGCCTATTTCGGTGGCCCGTTCGAGTTGAAAATGTCGCGGTGCAATTTCCATTTCCCGTCGACGCGTTTCCAGATGACGATGTACTTGGCGATGTCGAGGGTCGTGCCCTTCGCATCCACGAACGTCGCGTGCCCGACCTCGATTGCCGTTTCTCCGTGTTGCTCGGCCTCGAGCGTCGTCAATGTGACCTTCACGGGGTCACCTTGCATACCCGCCTTCCAATACGCTTCGATCGCCGCGTTCCCCTTCACAACGTCCTGTCCTGTTGGGAATAGTTGCGCGTCGGCCGAGTAACATGCCGCCACCCCCGCCGCATCTTTCTTCGCGAAGGCTGCCATGAACCCCCGGTTCGCCGCTTCGATCTGCGCCTTAATGTCTTCCGCGCCGAAGACTCTTTGCCCCGCGAAGAACGCCGCCGCCACTGCCACCATCGCGCCCAGCCCGACTAACTTCTTCATTTCCGTCTCCCAGTGTTTCGTCCGCAGACGAGCTATCGTCATTCTCCCACGCGTGGGCGTCCCGATCAATACCTGCCCAGCGAAATCGCGGGCCGTCGCAATGCGCCCCGGCGTTACGTTAGGCTCGATTACCAAACACCGGGCGGAGGCAAGGCACCCCAGGACACCGTTGCCCAAGTGGATGCGCGTCACCCTATTCGCCACCGCCGCAATGAATATTTTGGGCTCGGCGGCGTTCATCCCGGCCGCCCATCTACTTCGCCGAGCCCTACTGCCCATGCCAGCGCGCCATCAACGAAAACACCAACGGCCTGTTGCGCCAATACCTTCCCTAGAAGACCTGCTTCAAGGGACTGACCCAGAACGAGTTGAAAACCTACATCGACAAGCTAAACAATCGACCCAGAAAGAAACTCGGCTACCGGCCCCCCGCAGAAGTCTTTCGCGGAGTTGTTGCACGTAGACTTTGAATCCGCGGACAAATAACTCATAAAGGCTAAAAATGCTTAATATCGATAATCGTGGCTTTACTTGACATTCTGGAATCTAAGGTGTTATAGTGCGTGACTGGTGAAAACGCAGAATAAGCGGTAATTCGGTATAGGCGTGGTTATTTTGTGAAATAGTTGACCGCCTTGGGGGGAGGGTCTTCTATTCACACGTCATCTGGCCGCCCGCATAGTGGGACTTCCGTGTGAGCGGTTGTCTCGATACCTTCCTCCCTTCGGTGCGATTCAAGAAATCGGAGCGGTAGATGCAGGAAAATGAAGAGCTAGTCAAGGATTTCCTCGTAGAGAGCACCGAAAATCTGGATCAGTTGGACCGCGACTTTGTCCAGTTGGAGGAGGATCCGTCCAACAAGGAAATTATCGCGAGGATATTTCGCGCGATCCACACGGTCAAAGGGACTTGCGGCTTTTTCGGCTTCAGCAAACTCGAGAAAGTCTCGCACGTAGGGGAGAACCTCCTCTCGAAGATACGCGACGGCGTCTTCAGCATTAACGAGGAGATGACCACCGAATTGCTCCGGCTCGTGGATGCGATTCGGGAAATGCTCGCAAATATTGAAAAGACCGGGGCCGAAGGCGACGGAGATTATTCGGAGGTCATTGCGGCCCTGACGCGTCTTCAGGAGCCGAAGGGCGAGCCGGCCGTTATGCCGGAGACCGCCGCCCTGGCCGATGCCGATGCCGATGCCCTGGCCGATGCCCTGGCCGATGCCTTGGCCGATGCCGATGCCGAGGCCGATGCCGATGCCGATGCCGATGCCGCTCTGACCGCGGACAACACCCTCCCGCTACCGCTGGGAGAACAATTGATTCGAGGGGGCAAGGCGACGCGGGCCGCGGTGGATGAGGCGCTCAAGCGTCAGCGGGAGGGCGACCCACGGCATATCGGCGAGCTCCTGGTTGAACAAGGGCAAGCCGATCCCGAGGACGTCGTCGACGTATTGAAGAAACAGAACTCCACGCAGTCCAAGTCGGCCCCCGTGTCCGAGAGTTCGATCCGGGTCGACGTGCGCTTGCTGGACAAATTGATGAACATGGTCGGTGAACTGGTGCTGGCGCGAAACCAAACGATCCTGTTTACGTCCCAGATTGAAGATTCCACGTTCCAGGCGGCGGCGCAGCGCCTGAGCCTGATTACGACCGAACTGCAAGAGGGGGTCATGAAGACCCGCATGCAGCCGATCGGAAATGTGTGGAGCAAGTTCCCGCGGGTCGTACGCGACGTGGCCGCATTGCTGAACAAGAACGTGCGCCTCGATATGGAAGGCCAGGACACGGAGCTGGACAAAACCGTGCTCGAGGCGATCAAGGATCCGCTCACGCACATCGTTCGCAATTCCGTCGACCACGGGATCGAGATGCCCGCCGAGCGAAAGGCGGCCGGAAAAAGCGCGGAAGGGCGGCTGTTGCTTCGCGCCTACCACGAGGGCGGCCAGGTCGTCATCGAAATCTCCGACGACGGCAAGGGCATCGACACCGACCGGGTCCGGCAGAAGGCCATCGAGCGCGGCCTCATCACCGAAGCGCAGGCGGCGAAGATGTCCGAGCGCGAAATCGTCGACCTCGTGTTTCTTCCCGGCTTCTCCACGGCCGAGGTCGTGACGAACTTCTCCGGCCGCGGCGTCGGGATGGACGTGGTCAAGACCAACATAGAAAAAATCGGCGGCACGGTGGACCTTCACAGCGAGCGCGGCCTGGGGACCACGCTGAAGATCAAGATCCCGCTGACCCTGGCTATCGTGCCGGCCTTGATTGTCACCTGCGGGCCCGAGCGATACGCTATTCCGCAAGTGAACCTGTTGGAGCTGGTGCGCCTGGAGGAGGAGGACGCGGCGCGCGCCATCGAAAACGTCCACGGCAGCCCGGTGTACCGTTTGCGCGGCAAACTCCTTCCCCTTGTTAATTTGCGCGAGCTGCTTAAACTGGGGCTGCGGGACGCGGCGAGCGAGGGTGGTAAAGAGAGTTCGAAGTCGGTGAACATTGTCGTGCTTCAGGCCGAGAGCCGGCATTTCGGCCTGGTGGTCGAGTCCGTCCAGGACACCGAAGAAATCGTCGTCAAGCCCTTGGCCGCGCAACTCAAGCACCTAAGTGTTTTCGCCGGGACCGCGATCATGGGCGACGGCCGGATTGCGCTGATTCTCGATGTGATGGGCATCGGCCGGACGTCGGGAATGATGTCGGAAACCACGGGGCGGGTCCTTCGCGAAGAGGCCTCGAAAGCAGGGGCCAAGACGGAAAAGCCACAGTCCCTGCTACTGGTCCGCCACGGAGACGGCGGGCGGCTGGGGATACCGCTCGCGGTCGTTGCGCGGCTCGAAGAGTTCCAACGGCAGCAGATCGAGCAAGTCGGGGACCGTTCAGTGATCCAATACCGCAACAAGATCCTGCCCTTGTTCCATCTCTCGCGTGTCGTCGGCGGGCAGAACGCTTCACAGATCGACATCGACTCGAAAGAGGTCCACGCGGGCAGCGATCTGGTCCGCGTCGTGGTTTATTCGCGGGACGGACGCGATGTCGGCCTCGTGGTCGACGAGATCATCGACATTACCGACGAGGCCGTCACGATCACCGGCGCGGCCTCGCGCCCCGGCGTCAAGTCGACGGCGGTCATTCAAGGAAAAGTCACCGAGATTCTCGACATGGAACAAATCATCCGGACGGTCCTTCCCGAAAGGCAAGGCGGGGATGCGCCGGCACAGATGGAGGCGGTCGCATGACGAGCACCCGGCAGTTCTGCACGTTTTACATCGCGGACCAGTTCTTTGGCATTGACGTGCTCAAAGTACAGGAGGTCCTCAAGTATCAATCCATGACCGATGTTCCGCTGGCCCCGGAAGTCGTCGAGGGCCTGATAAATTTACGCGGGCAGATCGTGGTTGCCATCGACATGCGCCGGCGCCTCTCGATGGCACCCAGGGAAGGATCGACGCTCCCGATGAACATTATTATCCGCACCGAACAAGATGGCGCGGTGAGCCTGCTGGTCGACGAGATCGGCGACGTGATCGAAGTGGAAGAAGACCTCTTCGAGCCGCCGCCGGATACGCTGCGCGGGCCCGCGCGTCAGTTGATCAGGGGCGCGTTCAAGTTGCCCGGAAAACTGATGCTGGTTTTGGACACCGAAGAGGCGGTGAAGCTAATCGCCGCGTAACTTTAAATCGGATTCATCGCAAAGGGGGCCGCGGTGGCTGCGGCGGGACGGGGGTCCCGCAGTGGCGCTTCGGATGAGGGGAACGCTCGACGTGTTGCACGCCATTTCCACGGGGGTCATGGTCATTCTGTTCGCCGGTTTGTATTTCCGGTGCACGCGCGGCCGCGCGGGGACCCGCATCGCCCATCGCAATGCCGGCGCTACGTTCATGACGCTTCGCAGATTGAATTCCGTGACCAATTTTATGGTGTAACCAGGAGGAAGCATGGGGGGCATTCAGCCAGGCACGTCAAGAATACTCACGCTTTATGAGGAGATCGGAGGGGCGGAGAGCATCGCGGTCACCGTTGACCGCTTTTACGACCGCGTCCTTTCAGACATAGACTTGGCCCCCTCCTTCATCGGGGTCGACATCGATCAGCTCCGCCGGCTCCAGCGCCAGTTCCTGGCCAAAGCGACCGGCGGCCCCGACGAATACCAGGGCCGCAGCATGTCCGAGGCCCACCGCGGACTGATGATCACCCTGTATCAGTTCCAGCGCTTCGTAACGCATCTGAAGGATACCTTTGAGGAACTCGGGGTGCCCAGTCGCCTCGTTAACGCAGTCATGGCGGCGATCGAGCCGCTCAGCAAAGACATTGTTACGGCCCACGCGCCGTCAACCAGAGGGGGAAAGACCATGTCGCCATCAACGCTGGAAACAAACACGATCGAAGGCCAACTGGGGATACGCGAATCGCAAAACGATTTGGCCGATCTCAAGGGGCAACTCGCGGCGATCAGCAAGGCCCAGGCCGTCATCGAATTCAACCTCGACGGCACCATCATTACCGCCAACGACAATTTCCTGAACACGGTGGGCTACCGCATCGAGGAAATCCGCGGCAAACACCACAGCATGTTCGTGGACGACGCCACGCGCAGCAGCACGGAGTACCGGCAGTTCTGGGAGAAGCTCAACCGGGGCGAGTACGTGGCCGGGGAATTCAAACGCATCGCCAAGGGGGGCAAGGAAATCTGGATTCAAGCCTCCTACAATCCGATCATGGATATGAACGGCCGGCCCTTCAAGGTCGTCAAGTACGCGACGGATGTGACCGCACAGAAACAGACGAGCGCCGACTTCGCCGGCCAGCTCGCCGCGATCAGCAAGGCCCAGGCCGTCATTGAATTCAACCTCGACGGCACCATCATTACCGCCAACGACAATTTTCTGAACACGGTGGGGTATCGCATCGAGGAAATCCGCGGCAAACATCACAGCATGTTCGTGGACGATGCCAC
>JBCLBO010000081.1:0-15660 GCA_038916785.1 Candidatus Hydrogenedentales bacterium
TGCGACCCCTTCAGGGTCGGTATTGATGGTCGCAGTGTTCCGGGGGTGTCGCTCTGACCTGCCCCCGCCTATTTTCTGGCAACTCTTCGAGCTACTTTCGGGCAGCGATATTCTTTGAAGCACGCTCAAGATGTCGCCAAGTCATTTCTGGTCTTAGCGTCTTTGTGATCTTCGTGGTGGATAATCGTTCAATGCAACCAGTCTTCAATCGCGAAATCCCAGATCCTGTTGCACTCTTGAATCAAATTTCGCGCCTCCCGACGTTCCGGTCAATCGAATCACCCTTGATTCGCGCCCGCGTCTTCGCACGCGATCATCCAACGTTCTCGCGTCACTGCACAATTCTGTCACCCTTCGTTTCCCGGCACGCTCTTGGCCGTACGCACGTTGACCCTTGATTCGCGCCCATTCCTTCCGGCGGTTCCGCGTTGGTGCCCTGTCGCACCCGGCCGGTGCAACAAGCCGTGACTAGATATAGGGACATGCGCGGCGTGGTGGCGTTGTACAGGTCCGCGGAGAGTGCGGTACCCCAGGATCAGGAATTCAGCGGCTTGTCTCCGTTAAAGTGCGCTTAGAAAAGTCTTTCAAAGAGACGGTTGAAGTGCTTTCGAAATTCACGTATAGTTTCATGAGGCTTTGGTGCAAGGCTTCCGGATGTGGGCTATGAAGCTAGAATTTCAGTTCAACAGTGTCTTGTTAGGTTGAAGCTCTAATCATAAGGTTCCGTCAAATGAGCACAGACGAAGATCGTCGAGAACAGTGGTTAAAGGATTCCCAATTTTTTCGGGATGTGCAGAATTACAACAGTACAATCACAACAATAGGCTATGCGACTTTTTTTGCTACTCTCTTCTTCTTGCATGACGGAACGGAAAGCCCGTTACTTTTTTTGGCAACACTGTTTATCGTGGTTTCCGCGAGTATATTCGCAGGCTACGAGATAGTCAATAACATTACATTCGCTCTTCAGACCCGAAAGGCGGGAAAGATAGACAATTGCTTTTTCAGGTACTGGGCCTATTTTTTCATCCCGTCATTGCTGTTCGGTGTTGCTGGTATAGCTCTGCTTATGTGCCTTCTTCTGCAACGTTCTTTTACCTGGATGTAGTCGCGCCCAAGTAGACGGAAAAACGCCCCCTTTACGAATTCAGCGGCTTGTCATAGGCGGCGAGCGCCGCTTCTTTGACGATCTCGGCCAGGCTGGGGTGGGCGTGGCTGGTGCGCGCAATGTCTTCGGCGGTGGCGCCGAAGTTTATGGCGGCGGCCGCTTCGGCGATGAGGTCTCCCGCCTGCACGCCGAGGATATGCACGCCGAGGATGCGGCCGGTGTCCTTGTGCGCGAGGATTTTTACGAAACCCTCGGTTTCGTCGAGGGCCTTCGCGCGGCCGTTGGCGAAGTAGATCGCCTTGCCGACTTTGTAGGGCACGCCGGCGCTGGCGAGTTCTTCTTCAGTGCGGCCGACGGACGCCGCTTCGGGATGCGTGTAGACGACGCCGGGGATCGCGTCGTAGTTCACGTGGCCGAATCCGCTGACGATGGCCTCGACGCAGGCCGCGCCTTCCTCTTCGGCCTTGTGCGCGAGCATCGGGCCGCGAACGAGATCGCCGATGGCATAGACGCCGGCTGCGGAGGTCGCCCAGTGATCATCCACGGGGATGCGCCCGCCCTTGTCGAGTTCGATGCGCAGGGTATCGAGACCGAGCCCTTGCGTGTTTGGTCGGCGTCCGACGCAGAGCAGCACGCGATCGCAGACGACCGGTTCCGCGCCCTCGATCTCGACCGCGCATTGCGCGCCGTTGACCTGTGCGCCGGTGACTTGGGTGCCGAGGCGAAACTCGATGCCTTGCTTCCTGAAAATTTTCTGCGCGTCGCGGCTGAGTTCGCGGTCCATGCCGGGCAGGATGCGATCGAGATATTCGAGCACGGTCACCTTCGCGCCCAGGCGCGCCCAGACCGAGCCGAGCTCGAGGCCGATGTACCCCGCGCCGATGACAACCAGGTGCGCAGGCACTTCCGGCCAGGCCAGCGCCTCCGTGCTGCCGCCGATGCGATCGCCGTCGGGCGTAACGCCGGGGAGCGGGGCGGGGATGCTGCCCGTCGCGAGCACGATGTGCTTGGCCGTGAGAATGACGTTATCGACGCCTTCGACGCGGACCGTGCCCGGACCATCGAGGCGGCCGCGGCCGTTGTAGCGCGTGACGCCGTACTTCTTGAAGAGCGAGGCGACGCCGCGCGTGAGTGAGCCGACGATCTTTTCCTTGCGCTTCATCATCACGTCAAGATCGAAGGAAACTTCACCGGCTTGCACGCCGTGAACGGCGAGGCCGTGCTTCGCGGCGTGGTAGCGATGCGTCGATTCGAGCAGCGCCTTGCTCGGGATGCACCCCACGCGCAGGCAAGTGCCGCCGAGTTCCGCGTTCTCCTCGACACACGCGGCGTTCAGCCCGGACTGCGCGGCGCGGATCGCGGCGATGTAGCCGCCGGGCCCGGCGCCGATGACAACCAAGTCGTGTTGTGGGTTTGCCAATGGATGCTCCGGCGCGATCAGACTTCGACGAGAATGCGCGCGGGGTCCTCGATGCATTCCTTGACGCGCACGAGGAAGCCGACCGCCTCGCGGCCGTCAACGATGCGGTGGTCATACGTGAGCGCGAGGTACATCATCGGCCGCGCGACAACGGCGCCGTCCACGACGATCGCGCGCTCCTTGATCGCGTGCATGCCGAGGATCGCGCTCTGCGGCGGATTCACGATCGGCGTCGACATGAGCGATCCGAAGATGCCGCCGTTGGTGATCGTGAAGGTGCCGCCGCTGAGCTCGTCGGGACTCAGCTTGCCATCGCGCGCGCGCTTGCCCAGGTCGGCGATCACGCGCTCGATTTCGGCGAAGCTCAGGCGCTCTGCCCCGCGCAGCACAGGCACGACGAGGCCCTTCTTGCCGCTCACCGCGATGCCGATGTCGAAGTAGTTTTTGTAAACGACGTCCTGCCCGCGGATTTCAGCGTTGGTCGCGGGGAATTGTTTGAGCGCCTCGATCGCCGCCTTCACGAAGAAGGACATGAACCCGAGTTTGATGCCGTATTTCTCTTCGTATTGCTGCTTGTATCGGTTGCGCATCGCCATGACGGCGGACATGTCACATTCGTTAAAGGTCGTAAGCAGCGCCATGTTTTGCTGCGCGCGCAATAATACTTCGGCGGCGGCGCGGCGCAGCGGGGTCATCCGCACGATTTCCTCTTCGCGCGCGCCGGCGGGCTTTTCGGCGGCGGGCGCTGGAGTGGCCACGGCGCGCGGCTCCGCGGCGGCGTGCTTGACGGCGTCGTCCTTGAGTACGCGTCCTCCAGGTCCGCTGGGAACGATGTCGTCCGCGCGCAGGCCCCTTTCGGCGATGACGCGCTGGGCGGAGGGCATGACGAAGGGGGGAGGGAGCGGCGATGTCACCTTCGCCGATTCGGAGGCGATCGCGACCGCCGCCGCGGCGAGCACGGGTGCGGCGGCCTTCGGCGCTCCCGCGGAAGCGACGCCGGCCACCATGAACCCGACGACTTCGCCGATTGACGCGGCCGTGCCGGTGGGCTTGAGGATTTGCGTGAGCGTGCCCGCGACGGGCGCGGAGATTTCAACGGTGGCCTTGTCGGACTCGATCTCGACGATGGGGTCGTCCTTCTCGACGCGATCGCCGGGCTTCTTGAGCCAGGTGCCGATCTCGACTTCAGTGATCGATTCGCCGACGGCGGGAACTTTTAGCTCAATGGACATGATTGCAGGCTCCTTGCGGCGATGAGTGGGGAGATCGCGGGTGGAACGGGATTGCTTCGTCGCAACCGCGCTCCTCGCAATGACGCGAAGGACAACCGCGCTCCTCGCAATGACGCGAAGGACAACCGCGCGCCTCGCGATGACAGGTGGGGAATTGTGACGGGCATCTCAGTACCAAGAGGTCCGTTGGGTTCCGAAGGCTACGGATATGATCGACTTCTGCTCGTTTCGGTGGCTGTGGGCGGAGCCGGTGGCGGGGCTGGCGGAGGCGGGGCGGCTGGCGGCGGTGAAGGGGAAGCGGCCGAAGAGGCGCTCGCCGAATTTTCCCTTCATGCGCCGCCACGCGCCCATATTCTCCGGCTCCTCTTGTACCCACAGGACCGGCGTGTCCGTCTCGTACTTCTCGAGCACCGCGTTCAGGTCCGCCGGGTGCAGGGGATACAGTTGCTCGATGCGGATGATCGCGACGTCCTCGCGCTTCTGCTCGCGGCGCTCGGCGTCGAGGTCGTAATACATCTTGCCGGCGCAGAGCAGAATGCGCTTGATGCCGCGCACGGTCCCGCTCGGATCGGGAATGATGCGCTGAAAGCGGCCGGACGCGAGATCGTCGAGCGGCGAGATGCAGGCCGGGTTGCGCAGGAGGCTCTTCGGCGTCATCACCACGAGCGGCTTGCGCCACGGCCGGCGCACTTGGCGGCGCAGCAGGTGGTACATCTGCGCAGGGGTGGACGGCACGCAGACCTGAAAATTGTCTTCGGCCGCGAGCGAGAGGAAGCGCTCGATGCGCGCGGTGGAATGTTCGGGGCCCATGCCTTCGAAGCCGTGCGGCAGCAGCAAGGTGATTCCGCTCAGACTACGCCACTTGTCTTCGGCGGTGGTGATGAACTGATCGATAATCACCTGCGCGACGTTCACGAAGTCGCCGAATTGCGCCTCCCACAGGACCAGGCCGTCGGGGCAGGCGAGACTGTAGCCGTATTCGAAGCCGAGCACGGCGGTCTCGGTGAGCGGGCTGTTTGCGATGGTCACCGGCGCTTGGTCCGGCGCGAGATGTTGCAGCGGCATGTGGCGCTGACCGGTCTGGAAGTCGTGGAGCATCGCGTGCCGGTGGCTGAAGGTGCCGCGCTCGCAATCCTGTCCAGTCATGCGCACGCGCGCGCCTTCGGTGGCCAGAGTCGCGAAGCCGAGCGCTTCGGCGGCGGACCAATCCAGCGGCCGCAGGTCTGCCGCCATTTCGAGGCGCTGCTCGAAAAGTTTTTCCAGCTTCGGATGAATCTTGAAACCTTCGGGCACGGCGCAAAGGCGCTCGAGCAGATGCTGCAAGCGCGCTTTGTCTACGCCCGTGTCGACGTCCGGCGCGGACTTGTCGGGCCCGCCGCGGTAGTTACTCCACAGGCCGCGCAGGACGGAGGCCGGGCGCAACTGCGGCTTGGAGCGCGCCTCGGCGAGTGCGATTTCCAAGAGTTCGCGGCGTTCCTGGGCGATGCGTTCGCCGTCCTCGAGCGTGACCCCGCCGGTGCTGACGAGGCGGTCGAGGTAATTCTCGCGCACGGAGCGCCGCTGCGCGATCTCGCGGTAGAGCAGCGGCTGCGTGAACGCCGGCTCGTCGCCTTCGTTGTGGCCCCGCTTGCGATAGCAATACATGTCGATGACGACGTCGCGCTTAAACTGCTTGCGGAATTCCATCGCCAGGTTCACGACCTGCGCGACCGCCTCCGGGTCCTCGCCGTCGACGTGGAAGATGGGGCTCATCAGCATGCGCGCGACGTCCGTGCAGTAGTGCGTCGAACAATACTGCGCCGGGTTGGTCGTGAATCCGATCTGGTTGTTCACCACGATGTGCAGCGTGCCGCCGGTCGTGTAGGCCTGCAACTGGCTCAGGTTGAGCGTTTCCTGGATGATGCCCTCGCCGGCGAAGGCGCAGTCGCCGTGAATGAGGATGCACATGCCGCGCTCGTGGAGTTCATCGCCGCCGCGATCCTGCCAGCAGCGCATGCGGCCAAGAGCGACCGGGTTTACGAATTCGAGGTGGCTCGGGTTGAAGCAGAGCGCGAGGTGGACCTTGCGGCCCTGCGCGGTCTGCCATTCCTTGTGATAGCCGAGGTGGTATTTCACGTCGCCGCCCCCGAGGAAGGACTCGGGGTCTTTGTCATCGTACTCGCGGAAGATCTGCGCGGGATCCTTGCCCATGATGTTCGCCAGGATATTCAGCCGGCCGCGGTGGGCCATGCCGAAGACGATTTCCTCGACATGTTGTTCGCCGGCCCGCTCGATGCACAATTCCAGCAGGGGCACGAGACTCTCCGCGCCCTCAAGGGAGAAACTCTTCGCGCCCGGGAATTTTTTCTGGATGAACTCTTCAAAGATCGAGGCGTCGGTCAGGCGCGTGAGGATGCGTAGCTGTTGCGTGCGCTCGAGGCTCAGCCGGTTCTCGGTGCTTTCCATCCAGCTTTGCAGCCAATCGCGGGTCTCGAGGTCGTCGATGTGCATGAATTGCACGCCGATCGAGCGGCAATACGTGTTCTGCAGGCGGACGGTGAGTTCGCGCAGCGTGAGATTCTCGCCCCCGGCGATCGATTGAGCCGCAAATTTCCGGTCGAAGTCCGCCGTGGTGAAGCCGTAGTACGTCGGGTCGAGCTCGGGCAACTCGACGGCCGGAGAACCCACCGCGCCGCTGCACGCCATGAGGTGGCCCCGCACGCGGTAGTTGCGGATGAGCATGTCGACTTTGTGCTGCAGCGCGCCGGCGTCTTGCCGGATTGCCGCGTGTCCGCCATTCGCCGAGTGCCCATTGGCTGCGCGGCCATTGGTCTGCGCGGGATTGAAGATGGACGCAGGGCGGAACGAGGGGCCGAGCTTGACCGGCGCGCCGTTCGTGGAGCCGCCATCGAGCGATGCGAAGTACTGCGCCCATTCGCCGGAGACGGACGAGGGATCGCTGAGGAATTCCTCGTAGAGTTCTTCGACAAACGCGAGACTGTGCCCGCTAGGATGAGGCCCCTCGGTATTCATCGAGCCATGACAATCCGTCTGGCGCCGGTGGAGACGGCGGCGCGCGCGTAGGGCCGGGCCCCTGAATCCCGGCCAGTGACAAGTAGTACGGCTATATTCTATAGAAGCGAGAGGAGAAATTCATGTGTCAAGAGAATACTTTAAGCGTGTAAGGATTAGCTGACACCGAGCTTGCGCTCCACCAGCGACACCACGTCGCTGATCAGCCGCGCGACCGGTACGCCCAGCGCTTCCATCTTGGCGATCTTCGATGCCGCCGTGTCGTCCTCGCCGCCGACGATCGCGCCGGCGTGGCCCATGCGCTTGCCGGGTGGCGCGGTGAGGCCGGCCATGAATCCGACCACCGGCTTGGTCATGTACTCCTTGGCGTAGCGCGCGGCGTCGACTTCGTCTTGCCCGCCGATTTCGCCGCAGATGACGACGGCCTCGGTCTGTGAGTCCTTCTCGAAAAGCGGGAGTAGATCGATGAATTTGCTGCCGATGACCGGATCGCCGCCGATACCGACGCAGGTGGTCTCGCCAAGGCCTGCCTGAGTGAGTTCGTTGACGATTTCATACGTGAGCGTGCCGCTGCGCGAGATGACGCCCACGCGCCCGGCCTTGTGAATGTTCGCCGGCATGATGCCGATCTTGCACTCGCCCGGCGTGATGAGGCCGGGGCAATTCGGGCCGATGAGGCGCACGCCGTTCGCGGTGAGCAGTTCGTAGGCTTCGAGCACGTCGAGCGTGGGCACGCCCTCGGTGATCGCGACGAGCAGCTTGATGCCCGAGGTCGCGGCGTCGATCATCGCATCCTTCGCAAACTTCGCGGGCACGTACATGATCGACACGTCGGCCCCGGTCGCGGCGACGGCCTCTTTGCACGAGTTGAAGATAGGGCGATCGAGGACCGTCTGTCCGCCTTTTCCCGGCGTGACGCCGCCGACGATGTCCGTGCCGTACTCGATCATCTGTTTGGAGTGGAAGGAGCCGTCGCGCCCGGTGATGCCCTGCACGATGACTTTGGTGTTCTTGCCGACGAGAATGCTCATGCGCGGCCTCCGAGCTCGGTAGCCTTGCGCGCGCCTTCCACGAGCGATTTCGCCGTGTTCAGTTTCGTGCCTTCGAGAATCTTGCGGCCTTGTTCTTCGTTGGTGCCGACGAGCCGTACGACGATTGGGACCGGCACGTTCATCACTTCGAGCGATTGGACGATGCCTTTCGCAATGTCGTCGCAGCGCGTAATGCCGCCAAAGATATTGATAAGAATCGCCTTTATTTTCGGGTTTTTCAGAATGAGCCGGAAGGCCGCGACCACTTTGTCCGGCGACGAACTCCCTCCAACATCGAGGAAGTTCGCCGGGCTCCCGCCGACGTGCTTGATCGTGTCCATCGTCGCCATCGCCAGGCCCGCGCCGTTCACCATGCACCCGATCGTGCCGTCAAGCGGGATGAAACTCAGGCCCTGCGCCTTCGCATCGAGCTCGTCCTGGTTCTCGCTGTCCATGTCGCGCAGCGGCTCGAGGTCGGCGTGGCGGAACATCGCGTTGTCGTCCAGGATCATCTTCGCGTCGAGCGCCACGATCTTGTCGTGGCCGTCGGCGATGAGCGGGTTGATCTCGATGAGCGAGGCGTCCTTCTCCGCGAAGAGCTTGGCGAGCTTCACCATGATGTCCGCCACTTCGGCCGCCTGCGTCGGATTGCTGAAGAGCTTAAGCGCGAAGGGCATGACCTTGCTGTGCTCGAGCGTGCGCAAATCTTTCGCGGCGACTTCGTGCCGCAGGATGGCCCCGGGGTCCGTCTTCGCGGTCTCTTCGATCTCGATGCCGCCTTCCGCACAGCCGACGAAGATCGCCTTGCGCGTACCGCGATCGATGAGGATGCTGAGGTAGACCTCTTTCTTGATCTCCACCGCCGGCGCGACGAGCAGCTTGCGCACGGGGAGATCCTTAATCGTCAGCGCGAGGATTTTTTCCGCCGTCGGCTTCACTTCCTCGATCGTGCTGACCAGCTTCACCCCGCCAGCTTTGCCCCGGCCCCCGGCATGCACCTGCGCCTTAAGGACGACCGGCAACCCGAGCGCCGTCGCCGCCTCGACGGCCTCGACCGCCGTGCTCACAGCGCGATCGGGCGGGCATGGAATCCCCACCTCGCGGAACAGCGCCTTGGCCTGATATTCGTGCAGTTTCATGCAACGCACCCCCGAGTGGCTCTGGGAAAGGATCCGGCGCCCCGGGCCGCCTGGCAGCGGCGACAGCACCGATCCGAGCGCAAAGAGTAAAGGCCGCGCGGGGGACAATTCAATTTTGGACAGCGGCTGCGAGGCCCGCGGGCGATCGCCGAGGGCTCGGAGCGATGATTCAGGAGTGTCATAGTCTATCCAGGCGACCTCCGCGTATACTCACAAGAGTTTGAATCGGGAGAGTTGGCGGCATGAACGATCAATCGAGCGCGCAAGCGCAGGCGGGGCACCGTTTGTTGCAAGCCGGCATGACGCTGTTCTTGTTGGGGCTACTGACGGGCCTGGTGTCGGGGCAGATGGCGAACCCACGCATGGGGCTGACGAGTCATCTGGAAGGCGTGATGAACGGGCCGTTCCTGATCGTCCTCGGGCTGCTGTGGCCGCGGCTGCGTCTCGGGCCGCGCGCACTCACGGCGGCGTTTTGGATGGCGCTGTATGGGACTTATGTGAATTGGGGCACGACGCTCTTCGGCGCGATGTTCGGCGCGGGCGAGAAGCTGGCGCCGATCGCCGGCGCGGGACACACAGGCACGAGTTTTCAGGAAGGCGTCGTCGCCTTCGGCTTCATCTCGCTTACGTTCGCGATCATTCCATTGTGTCTAATGGTGCTCTGGGGATTGCGTGGCGGTTCGCAGCGGCCGGTGTGACGATGAAGCGGCGGGACGCCGCTTCCACTTTGGGTTATTCCGCTAGCAGGATTGGTTTGCCGTAGCACTTGCGGGACTGAAGATCGTCGAGCGCGAGCGCCAGATCGGCGAAGGCGTACTCCTTATAGATGACCGGCGTGAGTTTTCCTTCGCGGAACATCCCGTAGAGTTTGTCCTGCGCTTCGTGGACCATCGGGTTGTGATACATCGAGTAGCCGCCGAGGAAGAATCCGGCGACGTCGATGTTTTTCAGAAGCAGCCGGTTCGCCGCGACTTCGGGGATGCGGCCCGACGCGAAGCCGATGACGAGAATGCGCCCCTCGAAGGCCATGATCTTGGTGCTCTTATCGAAGGTGTCGCCGCCGACGGGATCGTAGACCAGGTCCACGCCGCGGCCTTGCGTGAGCTCGCGGACGGCGGGCACGAAGTCGCCGTCTTTGTAATTGATGGCATGGTCCGCGCCGCACTGCTTGCACACGTCCAGCTTTTCCTGCGAGCTCGCGGTGGCGATCACGGTCGCGCCCTGCGCCTTGCAGAGTTGGATCGCGGCGGTGCCGACGCCGCTCGCCCCGGCGTGGACGAGCGCGGTCTCGCCGGCCTTGAGTCTGCCGCGCCGAACGATCGAGAAGTAGCCGGTCTGGTAATTAATCGTGAAGGCAGCGGCCTGCGCAAAGCTCATGCCCTCCGGAATGGGATAGCTGCCGAATTCGGTGGCGATCGCGCGCGCGGCGCATCCGCCGACAACGTTCACCGTGACGACGCGATCGCCGATTTTATACCGCGAAGTCGGCCCCGCCTGCACGACGACCCCGGCGGCCTCCATGCCCGGCGAGAAGGGGAAGGGCGCCTTAATCTGGTATTGCCCACGGATGTTGAGGATGTCCGCGAAATTCACGCCGCTGGCCTTCACCTCGATGACGGCGTTCGAGCCATCCGCCACCGGATCGGGCAACTCATCGACCTTCAGTTGCTGGTGATAATCGCCGAAATTGCGGACGGTCCACGCGCGCATGCGATCCCCCACCTAAAGATTTTGTCACAAAGTGACGATAATTGTAATGGAAGGCCAAATTGTAGCGCGTCGGCAGGCCCAATAGAAGCGCCAGAAAGTGCGGTCCGTGTGAAGAAACCACTTGCTGGATTTCCGCCGAACGAGTATAATAAGGGGTCGGAGCCTCGGTCGATGGAAGGGCCCCAGCACGACGCGACGACTACTTCAGGGAAAGGCACACAATGAGAATGAGATCGAAATTTCCGGTGCAGACCTTGGGCGTGTTCCTCCTCGCGGCGCTCGCCGTCGTGGGGGGCGTGTCGGTCGTGCTGGCCGACAGCGGGCCGAATCATAAGGCGGTCCAGGCGTGGCCCATCTCGCTCGGCACCAGCGGCGGAAACATCAACGACATCAGCACGGTTTGGTGTTGCAGCGGCACGCTCGGCTCGCTGGTGCAGGACAGCGCGGGCAACCAATACATTCTGAGCAATAACCACGTCCTGGCGCGGACCAATTTGGGTTCGGCATTGGACCCGGTGAATCAGCCGGGGATGATCGACCAGGGTTGTTTGCAGAATGGTATCGTGGCGAACTTGTCCGATTTCGTGCCGATCCAGATGGCGACCAAGACGAGCACGCCGCTCAATCAAGTGGACGCCGCCATTGCCCAGGTGGCCCATGTGGTCTCCGACGGCGTGCGCACCGACGGCGTGCGCACCGACGGCGCAATACTCGATATTGGGACGATCAGCCCCGCGACGATGTCGGCGTCTGTGTTGGTGTCTGTAGACCAGGGCGTACAAAAGAGCGGACGGACGACCGGCCGGACCACCGGGACCGTGACGGCGGTTGATGTGATTGTGGACGTGGGTTACTCGACGTCCTGCGGCGGACCGGTGAAGCAAAAGGCGCGCTTTGTCAACCAAATCAGGATTACTCCCGGAACGTTTAGCGCGGGCGGCGATTCGGGCTCGTTGATTCTCGAAAACGTGGCCACCTCGCCGCGCGCGGTGGGCCTTTTGTTCGCCGGCAGCTCCACTTCGACCATTGCGAACCCGATCGGCGCGGTGCTCTCCTTGCTGGGCGCGGAATTGGGAGGAGGCCCACTGATCATGGTCGGCGGCGCGTCTACGCCCGCAACCACCGGTTCAGTGTCGGGCGTCGTGCTGAGCGCGGCCGACAATTCGCCCATCGCCGGTGCGACGGTGTCGGCGGATACCGGTCAGTCCGCGTTGACCGATACCAATGGCGCCTACACCCTGGGCGGCGTGCCTACGGGGACGCGCGCGATCACGGCGTCCGCCGTGGGCTATCTGAGCGGATCGCAAAGCGTCAGCGTTTCTCAGAATGCGACGACGGCGGCGGATTTTTCACTGAGCGTGGCGGTTGCGCCGACGACAGTGGGCGTGGGATGCGTGACCTATACGACGACAGGTTCTCAAGGCCGGGACCTACGGTTCACGGTGCGCGCGCTGGATGATTTTGGCAATCCGGTCGCGGGAGCGCAGGTAAATATCTCCGTGAATCTCAACGGCTCGCTCTTCGGCACCGGCACGGGCGCGATCACAAATTCAAACGGTCAGGCGAGCTACACGGCCAAAAACGCGCCGAACGGGACCTATACGACGACCGTAACGAACATTATCGCATCCGGACTGACGTTCAACTCGGGGACGCCGTATAATCCGTTCATCAAGGGGACCCACGCTTCGCCGTCGTCCTTCTGCAACACCGGCGCGACGCCCTCGGACGCGGCGCAGGCCCTGGCGACGCAGTTGAGCCGCGCGCGCGCGGCCAAGGCGCGCAACTCCGACCGGCTCATGGGCATCGCGGGCGTGCAAGGCCATGGGGTCGCTCTCGATGCCGATGGCCGGCCGGTAATCGAAGTCTACCTGGCCAGCGAAAACGCCGCCGCGCGCGCCCAAATCCCGGCGACGATCGAGAACATCCCCGTGCGCGTCGTGGTGAGCGGCGAATTCAAAGCGTACTGATCGCGGAACAGCAATTTATTTCCTGAGGCGGGCGAAAGCCCGCCTCTTCTTTTTTATGCGAGCGCGTAGAGCCGCCACGCGCCGGGCACGCCCTTGAGTTCGTGTTCGCCGCGATCGGTGAAATTTCGGCCCGAGCCCATGACGAGGTCCTTCACCGTGGACGAAACGAAAATCTCGCTCGGCCCTGCGGCGGCCTGGATGCGCGCGCCGATATGCACGGCCATGCCCGCGAAATTCCGCCCCGTAACTTCGCACTCGCCCGTGTGGATGCCCGCGCGAATCTCGATACCGAGCGGTTTCACGGCCTCGCGCGCGGCGACCGCGCAGTCCAGCGCGTCGGCCGGCGAATCGAAGCGCACAAAGAATCCGTCGCCCGTGGTGTTGATTTCCATGCCGCGCCAACGGTCGACTTCCATGCGCACGACTCTCCAATGTTCCTCCAGGAGCGCGCGCCATCGCTTATCGCCCAGCCCCTCGGCGTGCTGCGTCGAGCCGACAATGTCTGTGAACAATAACGTGCAGAGCATCCGCTTTGCGGGGGTGGCCGTCGGCTTCTGGCGTTTGGCGCTATCGACGAAGCGCGCCAGTCCAACCGCGCTGGCGACTACGTGGCCCTCTTCATCCCGCAGTTCCATGGAGCCATTCATGTAGTCGCACTCCAAATTGCGCCTGGTCGCCTCGGCGCGTAGAAGCTGGCCGTCCGCCGGCACCCGACGATGGAATTGCAGGTGGTGCGAGAGACCGACGAAAGACTGCCCTTGCCGACGCGGCGGGTTGGCCGCGATGGCGCCGAAGGGGGGCAGAATCAGCGCGATTGTCCCGGGCGACACGTTGCGGGAGAATAGGCAGAGCCACTCGGAGGCCCTCATCGAGGTGAGCAACCGTGCCTCGTCCTCCAGCAATAGATCGAATCCAAAAAGATTCGCATTCGGAGGCGACGCGCCTCGCGCGAAGGTCGATTGAAGCGTCGTCAGGCCGGGATCCTCCCGCCAATCGTCCTTCGAGCGCACGACGCCTTCGACGGGGCGCAAATACGGATCCGGCGTCGCGTAGACAGCCACGTCCACCGGTGCAAGCGCCGCGGGCGGCGGCGGGGGCGCGGGTTTGATCTCTGTAATCTCCAGGTGACTCGTCGCGTACATGAGTTGGCGGCCCTGCGCGTCCTCCACCTGGACATCGGCGAACACGAAGAATCGGTTGGTGTTGATCACCCGTGCGCTGGCGATGAGGCTACCCGAATGACGTCGAATCGGCCGAAAGTGATTCAAATCCAGCGTGACCGGATCGGCCGTCGTCGCGGGCGGCAACGCCGTCATCGCGGCCCCCGTCAACGCCGCTTCAATCAACGGCGTGATCTCCAGATCGCCCGACGGACCCTGCAGCCAGCCGCTCGCCGGCATCGTCCATGTGCATGCGCCGGGGCCCACGTGTCCCGGATGGATGCCAGTCAGCCGGCACAACGGCGGAAGCGGTAGCAGGCCGCGGCTCAGGGCCTGGATCCGTTCCAATCCGCTCAGCGACCACCACCAGGGCGGCGGGATGCTGCCTCGTACGGGTTCGTCGATGATCGCCAAGACTGCTCCAATCGGGTTGAAGCGCTAAAGATATCAACACAGAGCCACAGAGTTCACGGAGAGGCTCCACCAGACGTTGGCGGACTCTCTGCGCTCTCAGTGCCTTTGCGTTGAGATTAGCAAGTTCAAAATAATCGTCACGCCAAGGCGAACGGGCCGGTATGCGGCCCTGCGCAAGTGTCGCTCACGCCGGATTAACGCGTTCCTCGATCCACGCCGGTACGCTGTCCATTTTCATGCGGACCTGCTCCATCGAATCGCGATCGCGGATCGTCACCGTCTGGTCGTCCTTGGTCTGGTAGTCCACGCAGATGCAATAGGGCGTTCCGGCTTCGTCCATGCGGCGGTAGCGGCGGCCGATCGCGCCGCCCTGGTCGTAGAAGGTGTTGAACTTCTTGCGCAGCTTTTTCTCGAATCCCCCGGCGAGTTCCGCCAAGCCGTCCTTCTTCACCAGCGGCAACACGGCGGCCTTGATCGGCGCGATGCGCGGATGGAAACGCATGACGATGCGCTGTTCCCCCTCGACCTGCTCCTCGTGGTACGCGTCGCACAGGATCGCCAGCGTCGTGCGGTCCGCACCGGCCGAGGGCTCAATGACCGACGGCGTGTAGCGCTCCTTCTTGTCCGGGTCGAAGAAGGAGAGGTCTTTGCCCGAGTGTTGCGAGTGCTGCGTGAGGTCATACGAGCCGCGGTTCGCAAGCCCCTGCAACTCGCCCCACCCGAAGGTGAATTCGTACTCGATGTCCGCGGTCCGCTTGGAGTAATGCGCCAGCGACTCCTTCGGGTGCTCGTACCAGCGCATCTTCGCAGGATTGAGCCCGATCGCGAGATACCACTGCCAAATCGCGCCCATCCAATGTTCGAACCACTGCGCCTCTTCTTCGGGCCGGCAGAAAAACTCGATCTCCATCTGCTCGAATTCGCGCGAACGAAAAATGAAGTTGCGCGGATTGATCTCGTTGCGGAAGGCCTTGCCAATCTGCGCAATGCCGAAGGGCGGCGCCATGCGCGAGCTGGTGTAGACGTCCTTGAAGTCCACGAAGATCGATTGGCAGGTCTCCGGCCGAAGGTAGGTCTCCACCGCCGAGTCGTCGCTCGCCCCTACCCGCGTTTTCAGCATCATGTTGAACGCACGCGGCTCGCTAAGGTGCTCGCCACGGCAATGGGGCTGGTTAGGGCAGTCTTCCTCCGCGTTGAAGTGGTCCGCGCGAAAGCGTTTCTTGCACTCCTTGCAATCCACCAGCATGTCGTGGAATTCGTCCACATGCCCCGACGCCCTCCACACCGCCGGGTGCGTGAGGATACTCGCGTCCAACCCGACCACGTCGTCCCGCTGCTGGACGAAGGTCCACCACCAGTCGTTCTTGATGTTCCGCTTGAGCTCGGTGCCCAGCGGGCCGAAGTCCCAAAAGCCGTTTATGCCGCCATAAATCCCGCTCGACGGAAAGATGAACCCGCGCCGCT
>JBCLBO010000082.1:0-15469 GCA_038916785.1 Candidatus Hydrogenedentales bacterium
CGCCGACGATTGCCCAGTGGATTCCGCGTAGTTCAAGATTGGGTAAGGGCCCCAGAAGTGGTTCGAGAGACAGGAAACGGATCGCGGCGGGGACTTCCCGGAGGTGATCGATTCTCTCGACCACTCGTTCGTCTTCGACACTCGTTCCCATCCAGATGTTGTCGGCCCAATTGAGATGCGGGGAAAGTTCCGCCGCGCGTTCCGGACGTTTGGTTAGGACTTGGAATTGGTGGTGGCTACACTCGTTCATAACCGCGAACACTTGTTGGATGTAGTCGAGCGGCACGTTCGTATGAAAAAGATCGCTCATGGAATTGACGAAGATAAGACGTGACTTCTTCCATGTATACGGCAGTTCGAGCGCTTGAGGCTGAAGGGTCAGTTTGAATCCGTCCTTGTATTGGGGGACGCCCATCGCCTGCAGTCTATGCGCCATGCGCTCGGCGTAGCAGTACTTGCAGCCGGCGCTGATCTTGGTGCAACCCGTGACCGGATTCCACGTTGCTTCCGTCCACTCGATGGATGAACCCTGGGCCATATAGCGCTCCTCACTTAGGATATACTGAATATATATTCAGAAGTCAAATAGATTCGCATCAGATCCTGTTGATGTATTAGACCACGGGAAGCACGGCTAGAAAACATGGCCGGTTCCGAGCGTTGTTTCAGTGCGGAACTTCGGCGGGCGGGGACGCCCGCGCCGTCGCCCCGGAGGGGCGCAGTGATAGTAGCCCGCCGTTTCAACGGCGGGATCGCGGGCGTACTCTATAGTAGAGTCCCGTAGGGACGGCTGAACCATAGCCGCCGGGAGGATCGCGCATGGCCCACACGTACACGAGCCTTTTGTTTCATTGTGTATTCAGCACGAAGGAGAGGCGGCCGTGGATTGATGCGGATTTACAAGGACGGTTGTGGCCGTACCTCGGCGGAATCGCAGCGGAGAACCGGATGAAGGCATTCGCGGTCGGCGGCACCAACGACCACGTCCACATGGTGTTGTCCGTGCCGTCAACGATGCCGGTATCGAAAGCGATGCAATTGATCAAAGGCGGGTCGTCGAAATGGATTCACAACACGTTTCCGAAGCATCGCGGTTTCGCGTGGCAGGAGGCGTATGGCGCGTTCAGTATCGGCGTGTCGCAGGTGAGCGCGACGAGGAAGTACATCGAGAACCAGGCAGAGCATCATCGCAAAACGTCGTTTCAGGACGAGTTCGTGGCGTTTTTGAAGAAGCATGAGATCCAATATGACCCGAAATACATTTGGAGTTGATGCGGGTTTGTACGAGGCCGAAGTTAACAAACGTAGGAAGCATCGGGATCAGCCGTCCCTACGGGACTCAATCGTTGGTCTGACCTAAACCCGGCGTTGAAACGCCGGGCTACTATCAATTGTCCCTCCGGGACACGGCGATCAGAGTGTGCGATTGCGATATGTCAAAACGTATTTGGACGTGTAATAAAGTGACACCAAGTATGTGGCGTCTTTGCACCACACAGTCAGCGGCAGGTGGGCATCAACGTCCAACCAGGAATATCGCCGCGCGCCATCGCCCCGGAGGGGCATAGTGATAGTAGCCCGCCGTTTCAACGGCGGGAACAAGGACACACAAAAGGGAAGTCCCGTAGGGACGGCTGAGGTGTCTTTCTGAACCAAGGAGATTTGGGGCAATACGCACCGAATTAGCAATGATCGATCGGTATGCGTAGCATCAGGAATAGAATAGTCGCTATCGACGGGAACGATGCAGTAATCGCGAACAAACGACAAATCGAGAGTTGAGGGAAGCTATGGACGGAACCATGCTCAACAAAAGCGAAATTGAAACTCCACGCACCACTCAAGAACTTCGCGCGTTGTGCGAGACATTCTTCGAAAACGTTCCAGACAATGACCTTCGATTGAATCAAGGGACGTTTGTTAAGGAATTTCGGGAAGAGATCTTTCCGGCGCTAATCTTCCTGGAAGAGAAATACAAGAATCGGCCAGATATTCGATACGCACCTTCAATTGGAAATCAATCATTCGATGGAAGGATATTTGACGCGTCGGAAAACCTGATCGATTATGTTGAGTGTACTTATGCAATCGACGGACAGCTTGAACATCTGCGAATGCTGGCACTGAATGAGAAAGGTCATGTAGATGTGCTTTCAGCCCCGAAAGACTACGTTCGTAGGGAAAAGCACAGAAACACTGATTTCCCGGTGATACATGTAGAGACGAATCGGATCATTGCACAAACTTCCTCTCGTGTTTGTGAAGTGATTTCTAGAAAACTTGCAAAAAAGTATTCGAATAACCCAATTCTCGTCGTCGCCGTGAAGGGATTCCCGGTTTCGAATCTCAAAGAGATTGTATTGAACGTCGGAGCCAAGACTCCTGACATGTCGAACAAGTTTAGTGAAATCTGGCTAGTCCACACTTCAGGACAAAGAGCCTACGAAGTTCCTAACGCGGCAAATATCGACGAAGACTTTCTCATCTCTTAATTCCCTCAACTCCCCAGTGGCAACCCCACATCTTCGAAATTGTCCATCATGCGACCGGCGCGGAGTTTTTGTAGTGCGGCGATCGCTTGATCGAGCGGGACGGTGACTTGGTCTTTCGCGCAGTAGCGGCGCCAGGTGATGGTCCGGTTTTCCATTTCTTTGCCGCCGAGGATCCAGATGTTGGGGATTTTGTGGGTGACGGCATTTCGGATTTTTTTGTTGAAAGACTCGCTGGAGTCGTCAGTCTCTACGCGGAGTAGGTCTCCCGTGAGTTTGCAGGCGATTTCGCCGGCGTAGGGCAGGACGGCGTCGCTGACGGGGATTAGCTTGACCTGGACGGGGGCCATCCAGGTGGGGAAGGCACCGCCGTAGGCCTCGATGAGGAAAGAAATCATGCGCTCGTGCGTGCCCAGCGGCGCGCGGTGGATGATGAAGGGGCGCTTTTCCTGGCCGTCGCTGTCCACGTATTTAAGGTCGAAACGCTCAGCGACGACGAAGTCGAGCTGGCAGGTGGCGACGGTCTCTTCGCGGCCGAGCAAGTTCTTGAGCTGGATGTCCATCTTCGGGCCGTAGAACGCGGCCTCGCCGACTTCTTCTTCGAAGGTGATGTTCAGCTTCACGAGCGCCTCGCGCACGATCGCTTCGTAGCGGTTCCACTCCTCCTCGCGGCCGAGGTACTTGTCGCTCTTGGGATCGTGCAGCGCGAGGCGCACGCGCAGGTTTCCGATGCGCAGGTGGTCGTAGTACTTCCGGTACATCGCGATGACGCTGGCGAATTCCGAGTGGACCTGTTCGGGCGTGCAATAAATGTGCGCGTCGTTCATCGAGAGCGCGCGCACGCGCAGCAGGCCGGCGAGCGAGCCGTGCTTCTCGTAACGGAAGACGTCGCCGTACTCCGCGAGGCGCAGCGGCAGGTCACGGTAGCTGTGCGGACGCGCCGCGAAGACCTTGTGGTGGTGCGGGCAATTCATCGGGCGCAGGTAATACTGCTCGCCCCCGTCGAGCGTCATCGGCGGGTACATGTCTTCGGCGTAGTACGGTAGATGGCCGGAGCGGTGATATAACTCGCCGCGGGTGATGACGGGGGTGTCCACGCGGCGGTAGCCGCCTTTGAACTCCTCCTCCTTCGCCCACTTCTCGAGCTCCTCGCGCAGGACGGTGCCGTTCGGCATCCACATCGGCAGCCCGACGCCGACCTCCGCGTCGAGGAAGAACAGATCGAGTTCGTCGCCGAGCTTGCGGTGGTCGCGCTCCATGGCGAGCTTGCGCCGCGCGACGTAGTCCTCGACCTCCTCCTTGGACTCGAAGGCGAGGCCGTAGATGCGCGTGAGCATCGGGCGGTGCTCGTCGCCGCGCCAGTAGCTGCCGGAGATGCGGTCGAGTTTGAAGCAGCCCTTGGGCACTTCGCCGGTGTGTTGCAAGTGCGGGCCTTCGCACATGTCCGTGAAGGGGCCGTTCGTGTAAAAGCCGAGGCCCTGCTGGCCGGCCTTGCCTAGCTCGACGAGTTCCTGCGCGTACTCGACTTTGTAGAGCTGGCCGGTTTGTTCGAGGAGGTGTTTGGCTTCGTCGAGCGACTTGTGCGACTGCTCGAAGGGTTGCTTCTCCTTGATGATCCGGCGCATGCGGTTTTCGAGATCGAGCAGGTCGCGCTCGCCGAGGGGGCTTTCGCCGAAATCGAAGTCATAGTAGAAGCCGAATTCCACGGGCGGGCCGAAAGCGAGCTTGGCCTTTGGGCGCGCCTCGAGTGCGGCCTGCGCGAGGATGTGCGCCAGCGAATGCCGCAGGCGGTACAGCGGATTGTCTTTCTTCGGGTCTATGCCTTCGGTGGTTTTTTCCATGAATCGAGTGCGGTCCTGCGGCTCTGTGGAGAACGAAGACGTATGCGCGCGCGGATGCTGCGCGATGCGGCCTATAATACGCGGCACAGGAAAAGGGCTTCAATTCCTTGGCCGAGGAAGGCGGACATTCGCTGCGCGGGATGGCTATAATCGCCAATTCAGCGGGAGACGGAGACCACTCATGGCGCAACAAGATCTCAAAGCAATGTATCGCACGCAGACTCTCGGGGATTTCCCGGGGACCATCGAGATTCTCGGAAAAAAATACGAGAAGGTGGAGGACCTTCGCTACGGGACGAACCCGCACCAGCCGGCGGCGTTTTACCGCCCGACCGACGGCCGGCTCGTGCTCGGCGCGTACAAGATGCTCAAGACGGGCAAGGCCGGGCTCTCGCAGACGAACATCGAGGACATGCACCACGCAGTGGGCATTCTGAAATATTTGCAGCGGCCCGCGTGCGCGGTGATGAAGCATTGCAACCCGAGCGGCGTGGCGATGCAGGTGGACAGTCACGACCTGAAGACGGTGTACGAGCGCGCGCGGGACGCGGACGCGCAGGCGGCCTTCGGTTCCGTCGTCGCGTTTAATCGCGAGGTGGACGGCGCGGCGGCGGACGCGATCATGCAGACGGTGGTCGAGGGCGTGGCCGCGCCGGGATTCGCGCCGGAGGCGCTGGCGAATTTCAACGCCGGCGACCGCTACAAGCGCAACAAGGCGATCCGCATTGTGCAGTTGCCGGACTTTAGTGTGTTGCCGAAGTTCCTCGATGACGGCACGGACGTGCGCGAGATCAAGATGTTTGACGACGGGTCGGTGGTGTTGGCGGTGCCGTACCTCTCGCGCGTGAAGACAACGGCGGACCTCGCGCCGGCGTATGCGGACGACGCCAAGGGCGGGCGCATAGACATCGCGCGCAAACCGGACGCGCGCGAGCTGGACGACCTGCTTTTCGCGTGGTACGTGAACATCCATGTGCGGTCGAACGGCGTGGTCATCGCGAAAAACGGGCAGACGCTCGCCGTCGGCACGGGCGAGCAGGACCGCGTGGGCGCGGTCGAACAGGCGGTGCACAAGGCGAAGAAGAAGTATAAGGGCGCGGAGACCTTGCAGGGCGCCGTGATGTCGAGCGACGGGTTCTTCCCCTTCCGCGATGCGGTGCGCGCGGCGACGGACCACGGCGTGACGGCGATCGTGCAGCCCGGCGGCTCGGTGAACGATTACGACGCGGTGCTGGAATGCAACGAATCGAAGACGGCGATGGTGTTCAGCCTGGAGCGGTGCTTTAGCCACCACTAGAACCGATTGAACCGCAGAGGACGCAAAGGTCACGGGAAGGGATAAAATCGTGATGCGCTCACGAAATAGTCTCTTTCTCCTTTTCGTGATGTGTTGTTGCGGCGTGCCGGCGCCGGCCGCCATGAACCCGCATGGGCGGGCCGCCCATGCTACGATCGCTGGGATTTGTTACGGGCCTTTAGGACACGGTCCCGGTCGCGGGATCGTAGTGCCAGGTTTGGCCGGGGACTGGGTGCGCGGGGATGGGATTGCCAATCCATTCGGAGAATTCGTCGAGGGTGGCGGGTTTGTGGCCGCGGTCGTCCGACAATACTTTGAGCTGTACGTTCATCCCCAGCAGCATGCGATCGCGTGTGTCTTCGAGGACGACGGCGCTCTGCACCTTGCCGCCGGCGTCGAGGAAGAACCGGCCGTAGGTTTCTTCCGCCGGCACCTCGGGGATCCAGCCGAGCTGGACAAAGTCCGCGAGCGAAGCCGGCGCGTGTCCCTGCTCGGCGGTGTAGCGCTCGGTCAGCCGTTGGAGCGCCTTGGCGGTGTCGTCGGCCACGAGGATGCGCAGATTGTGCCGCGCGACCTCGCGCACGAAGGGGTCGGCCGCATGGGCGATCACGTCTTCCCAGATGCCGCGCGTGTTGCCCGCGAGGTTGTTGGTCTGCTCAATTTGGCGCGCCCAGTTTAGATACAACTGCGGATATTGGTGGTGCGGCGCCATGACGCGCAGCCAATGCGCGGCGAGCCGCGGCGACTCGGGCTCATTGCGGCGATTCAGCGTGTAGAGCTTGACGATTTCGTAGGGGATTTCCCAAGAGCCGGGGTTGCTGAGGTATCCGCGCTCGAGCAGGCTGAGCGCGCGATCGTCGCTTCCGATCGCGGAGAGAAACATGCCGCCGTGCTGGTAGGCGCCGACGAAATTGGGATCGAGGTCGACCGTGGCGTTGAGCATGTGATCGAGCCAGGCGAACTTACCCTCGGCGCTGTGGTACTCGTGGACCGTGTATTGGATCGTCTCGATCCACAGCAGATCGGCGACGACGCTGCTCATGCCGGCGGTGAGATGTTTCAGGATCGATTTGTTCGGGATGTAGAGCAGCTCGTCTTCCATCGTCTCCTTGCGCAGCGCGTCGACCCGCGACTGCGAGAAGAGCACGGCCGAGAAGAAGGCCGCCCCGATCGTGATGACGAATACGAGCTTGCGTAGCACGGTCCGGCGCTCCTAAACGTCCTTGTCCTGAAAGGCGACGGCCGCGAAGAAGAGCAGCATCACGGTGTAGAGCGCGCCGTAGCCGACGGTCCAGGCGATGTACGCGCCCGGCACGGCGACGCCGTTGGCGTATTCGCGCCACACATCGAAGTGGCCGAGATTCGGGATCACATAGTAGGCCGCTTCGATGGCGTGCTTGGCGAAGCTGCCCTCAAACTGGCCGGGCAGATCGAGCATGATCCCCGTAGCGTGCCCGACGAAGTACGTGGTGAGCACGATGATCGCGCCGAGAATCGGCGAGGTCAGCGTGGACATCAGCACCGAGAGGGCCGTGACCAGCAACAGCTTGCAGTAAATGAGCAGGACGGCGGCGAAATACGCCCCGTTCACCTCGCCGCCGAGCGTCCAGATGTACGCGGCCGCGCCCAGCCCCATGAGCCCCGTGGTCGTGGCGATGAGCATCGCAAGGCCGAGGTACTTGCCCAGCACGAATTCGTAACGAAAGATGGGCTGGCTCAGAATCGTGTAGATGGTGCGCTTGTCCACTTCTTTGTAGACCAGGTTCGTGCCGACGAAGATGGCGATGAGCGCGCCGAAGATCGAGATCGCGGCCAGCGAGATGTCCGCGATGACCTTGATGTCCTCGCCCATGCTCACGTAACCCAGCGCCTTCGACGCGAGAATCGTCGCGCCGGCGAAGAACAAGAGCACGTAGAGAATCTTGTCGCGCACCGCCTCGCGGTACGTGTTCAGCGCAACGGTAAGCGCCCTCATGCCCCGATCTCCACTTGGACCTGCTCGCGCACGAAATAATCCTCGAGCGATTCTCGCACGGGACTGAATTCCATCAACTGGGCGCCGTGCGCGAGAATTTCGCTGACCGCGGCGTTTGCCTTGTCCATGTCGGAGAAGGAGAAGTGATCGTTTTCCTCGGTGTGACGCGTACGGTAGGCGTCGCGGGCGATTTCCTGCGCGACGTGCGGCGCGAGGCCGTGCGCGACGACTTCGACGAGCTGCACGCGCGTGGCGAGGAGATCGTCCATGACGCCCTGCCGGTGCAGGCGGCCGTTCACCAGCATCCCGACGCGATCGCTGATCATCTCGACGTCGCTCAGGACGTGCGAGCTAAAGAAGACTGTCTTCTTCTCGTCACGCAGGCGCACGATCAGATCGCGGATGCGCCGGCGGCCCATCGGGTCGAGGCCGGACATCGGCTCGTCCAGTATCACGATCGGCGGATTGCCCACGAGCGCCACCGCGAAGCCGAGCCGCTGGCGCATGCCCTTGGAGAACCCGCGCAAGCGCTGGTCCGCAATCGTGCGCAGATCGAGGTCCTCGGAGAGGCGGTCCCACTCGCGCGCGCGCGTCTTCGCGTCGAGGCCGCGGAGCCGGCCGTAGAATTCCAGCGTCTCCTTCGCCGTGAGGTACTCGTAGAAGTACGGGTTCTCGGGCAAGTAGCCGACGAGCTTGCGCGCGTCGCGGCTGGGCACCTGCTGGCCCAGAATGAGGGCGGTGCCCGTGTTCGGTTTCAGTAACCCGCAGAGCAGCTTGATGGTCGTGGTCTTGCCGGCGCCGTTCTTGCCCAGGAATCCGTAAATCTCGTTCTCAAAGACCTGAAGGTTCAGGCCGACAAGGGTGGGCTGCGGCTTGCGACCCAGGTGCTTGCGGTAGACTTTCGAGAGGTCCCGGGTTTCGATTGCGACTGTTCTGGTGGCCATCCTCAGACTCCAATTTTTCACAGTTTTCGTAGTAAATGAGACCGCGAAAACGAGAAAGGGTGCAGGCGGAGATGGGGCGATACCCCGGCTGCCTGCGAACTCCTTCCAGCGAAAATGTACCACAAAAACCGAATCCGCAAATTGATTACCGGTCTTTTCAGGGGTAGGATAAGGCCCTGAAGGCAGGTTCAAGCAAGACGCGGGCCGAGGTTTGGCCCGAAATCGGCGCAACTTCGAGCGAATCCCATGAGCGCGTTTGGCAAGAGAATTCCCAAGGACGCCATCTCCATATTGCCGGCGGGCCTGAGCAAGCGCGCAGCGTTGGAGCAGATGCTCGAGTCGATCTCGAAAACGGGTGTGGTCAAGAACCGCGAAGCCTTTCTACGGGCACTCTTCGAGCGTGAGGCGATTCGCAGCACGGGCTTCAAGGGGATCGCAATACCACACGTGCGCATCGACGAGATTACCGAGCCGACGGTCGGCGTGGGCCTGAGCGCGGCCGGCATCGACTTCGATGCGCTCGATGGAAATCCGGTGAACATCGTCGTGCTGTTCGCGATGCCGTCGGGCTCCGACAAGGAGTACCTGGGCCTGCTTGCGCAGGTGATGCTCTCGCTGCGCACCGCGGGTTTCACGCAGAAACTTCTCGCGTGCACGTCGCCCGATGAAGTGGCCAAGATCATTGAAACCGGTCCCTGACCCACGCGGCGCCTGACGCTGATCATGGGCCTGTCCCCTCCTCCGTTTCCTCCTCCGCTTCCCGCTCCGCTGGCCATTGCGGACGCGCCGGAAAAAAAATTGCGTCAGCGCGGTCCGCGCGAGAGTCTGGTCCTGGTGGTCGCGGGGATTGCCATGCTTGGAAGCGCCGCGGTGTTGGATGCGCGCGATCGCGCTGAGGCGTTGTGGCCGGGCACGGTGTACGCGCCGGAAGGCGAGCCGCCGTGGGAAGGCGCGACCGAGATTCGCGCGCGATGGCTTCCCCTGATCAACTACCCGATTCGGCAGGAACTCTACACGCGTCTGCGGCGCACGATCCCGCGCGACCAACTGCGCGCGCTCGGGCTCGAACGCACCGAGCGGCTGATCGTCGTCTATGCGCCGGCGGAACAACTGGAGCCCTTGCTCGCGTCGGGCCGAATGCCGCGGCCGGGCCGGCCCGAGGTGCTGGCAGGCGCGTATGCCAGCCTCAACGAGGTGCACGCGGACGACGCGCACCTCGTGGTGGTGGGCAGGCTCAAGCGCGACGTGGCGGGACTGGCGACGGCCTACCTGATGCCGGCGCACGAGGACTGGGGGCCGCTGTTCGATCGCACAGCGACGCGGGGCTGGTTGGACCCGAGGGGCATTGAAAAACTGGGCCTTCCGGAGAATGAAAAACGTATCGACAAGAAGCAGGAATTGAGCGGCGATCCCGCTGCCGCGTCCGCGGCGGTCAGCGGACTGTCCATCATCGGCCTGGCGCTTGCCGCCGCCGGGGGCGCGGGCCTGCATCGCGCGCTCTTCGCGCGTATGCCGCGCCGCGGGATCACCGCGCCGGCGCGAATCGCCTTCGGCGAGCGTCCGCGCCTCGTGCGGCGGATGCACACGGTGATGTACGGATCATTTTTCTTTTCGATGGCCGCCGCCATCGCGTGGCCGCAGCTCAATGCGCTCGCGATGGAGTACATCCGCCAGGCGTTCTCCGAGGGCAGCCTGAGCTATGTGGGCGACGCGTACCGCTCGGGCAACGTCCTGCTCGCAGCGGCGGCGACCTGGACGAACAACTACCTGCTGCAAACCGTCGTGCTGACGGTGCTCGTCTCGCTCGCCGTGCCGTGCCTCGGGATATTGAAGACGCTGGCGAGCTTCGTGATCGCGGGCGTGGGCATGGCGCCGATCTGGTCGGGCATGTCGTCGCGCTATTCGTATCACGCGATCACAATAATCCTGGAACTCGAGGCGTATATATACGCCTGCGCCGCCGTGGCCGTGTTCTGGGGCCAGATCGTCGGCGCGTTTCGGCAAGGAAGCCTGGCCCCGGCGAAGGACGCCCTTCGCATTCTCGGATCGGCCACGGCGCTCGCGGGGATCATGCTCGCGATCGCGGCCCTGTACGAAGCGACGACGCTGATTCTATTGTGGTAGGCCGAAGTTCGCGGGCGCGGGCTTGCCGGTGTCGATCATGAATCGCTTGTATTGATCGCCCACGCCGGCCGGGTCGCGCAGTTTCTCGTCATACACCTCGACGCCGTGGTCCGCGCGGACCTGTTCGAGCACGCGCTGCTTCGCTATCCCCGTGGCGAGCTCGTTCGCCGCTTCCTCGAAGGTCTTGATTCGCTCGGGCTCGTGCTGGGTCACTTCGAGCACGAGCTGCGCGGCGGGGCGCAGTCGCTTGACTGGCTTCTGCGTCTGCGGATCGAGTTTGTATTCCTCGTGCTCCGGCATGAAGACCGGCCCGATCACTTGGCCTACGCTCGCGCCGGCGGCGGCCTCCCAGAACGACCGGAAACGCTCGATCGCGGGGTTGTTCTCCAGCGCGCCGGGGACGCCGAACTGCGCATTCGCTTCGAGATAGGGCCGGAGCACGTCGTCGAATTTCTCGCCCGCGTCAATGCGGCGCCGCGCATCGGCCGCGCGCGCGATCGCGTCGGGCATGGCGAGCGGGAATTGCAGCGCGATGAATTCCAGGTACTCGAACTTGATCAGCTCGTCCTTTCGCCGATCGTACTCGCGCTTCACGTCTTCCGGCGTAATCTGGATGGTCTTGTTCTGAATCGCCTCGTACACGTTGTACTTCAGCGCCTCCTCGCGCATCAGGCGATCGACTTCCTCGTCCGTGCCGAATTCGATCTCGGCCTGGATCGCCGTCAGGTCGCCCTTCGACATCTCGAGCTGCGTCGGGTCCTGGATCTGCAAAGCCATGCGGAATTCGGGATGCTTCTCGAAGTACCTCTCGCGGGCGACGTCGCGCGAGACGTCGATCTTGCCTTGCTGGTGCAGCTGATCGGCCAGCTTGGCCTTGACTTGATCGTTGATCCACGCGTTCAAGGTGTCGAGCAAGTCCGCCTTGTTCTGAATCAGCGGCCGCTCCTCGTCCGGCATGTCGTGAATGTATTTGTCGAGTTCCCCCCGCGTGATGTTTTTGCCGTCCAGTTTGGCTACGACGATGCGGTCTTTGTCCGCGATGAATCCGCATCCAAGCGGCAGCAACGCGCACACGGCGGCGAATGCGCCGAAAATAGCCTTCGCAAACAAGGACGACTCTTTGGAGTGCGGCAGCGTGCTGCCGCTTTCGTTGGGCCGGTTCGCGGCGCGGATACGGGGCCGCAGGTCGAACAAAGCGGGAGCAAGCTCCCGCAGTCCAAAGAGGCTTTTCTTCATTCTGCTTCACTCCCCGCTGGCTTCGGGCTTGCCGTAGCCGAGCGAGCGCAGGAACTGGTCGATGTCGATCGGGGACGCCTCACCCTCCTCGGGGTGGAAGCGGAGCGGCCCGCGCAGGTAAGCCCGCTGGCAGGAGGGGCAAAGGTCGAGTTCGACATGTTTGTATATGGTCTCTTCGAGTTCTTTGGACGTTTTGCCTTCGAGGCGCTCGATCAGACGCAGCATTTCTTGCCGGTGATCGCGGACCAGTTCGGCCAGGCCGATCTCCATCGTGTCATACGCCGCGCGCACGTCGATCTTCACGTGGTAGCGCAGACTCCCCACCGGCAACTCGCGCCCGCAGCCGTCGCAGCGGTAAACCACCATCGAAAGCGCTCCCGCTTGATCGGAGGGAAGTATAGCAAAGATGGACACCGCAGAAAGGCGCTCGCGTACCGGCGAGACCAGCGAGGCGTTGGGGGGAATGCTATATTTGCCTCAGGACTCTCATAGGACATCGCGCGCATGCAGCCGTTTAGCTACACGATAGTTTTTGAGCCGGTTGAAGAAGGCGGATTCGTAGTCTCGGTCCCCGCTTTGCCGGGATGCTATACCCAGGGCGACACCTACGACGAAGCGATTGCGATGGCGCGAGACGCCATTCAGCTCCGGGTCGAAGACCTCGCCGGGGACGGACCGCGGATTCCATCGGGCGACGATGACGGCAACGCGACAGCAAGCGGGGTTTCCATCTGACCAACGGGGAGATTCTTCGCTCCCGCTGCTAAGAAAACGCATCCGCCACGGTAGGGCGGGTCATGACCGCCCTACCGTGGCGGACGTGTTACATTTCTACAAACTCCGGGGATGGCCGGTGGGTACTCAGAATGGCAAGGGGCATAGTCTACGCCTGAAGCGACTTACGGCGCTCCCATACGGCGTCAACGAATGCCTGAGGAAAAAAACACGTGGGGCCCGCAGGCCGACCCCCCGATCAACCTGCGGGCCCCTCGGCTACCGATTCTCCGATGCCCCCCGGCATCGGCGGACCGTGTAGCAGTCCCCCTATCGTGTCATGCACGGCCGGGTATGTGCGGCCGCATCGCGGTTCCCCACCGGCGAATATTTACTCCGCAATGGGCAGGCGCAGCACGAAGCGCGCGCCCGTCCCATGTTTAGGTGCTTCGAGTTTCACCGACCCGTTATAGCGCCGCACGACGTTGCGCACGACGCCGAGCCCGAGCCCGGTGCCGGATTGGCCCTTGGTGCTGAAGAAGGTGTCGAAGACGCTCTCCCACAGGTTTTTCGGGATCCCGGGTCCGGTGTCTTCGAGGGCGATGCAGGCCATGCCCTCTTCGGTGAAGGTGCTGATGTAGAGCATGCGCTCGCCGCTCGTCACGGGCGCCATCGCCTGGCAGGCGTTCGTGATCAGGTTCATCACCGCCTGGCGCATGAGCACCGGCTCGCACAGCGTAGGCGGCAGCGCGGCCGCGAGGTCGGCGTGCATCGTCGCGTGCGTCTCGCGGAAAAACGGCGCGGCGACTTTGAGGCAGGCGTTGACGACGGTGTTGAGGTCCGTCTGCACGGGGCCCTTCTGGCCGGGGCGCAGGTAGTTCATCGTCGAGCGGGCAAGGTCGGCGCAATACTGAATCTGACTCTTCATCGTCTCGAGGCGCTTGACCAGATCGTCGCGCTCGGGCTTCATGAGAAGCAGCTCGATGTGGCTGTTGATGACCGTGAGCGGCGTCCCCATGTCGTGCATCATGCCGGAGACCACGCGGCCCAGCGTCTCGAAGCGGCTGGCCTCGAGCGCGAGCTTTTCAAACATGCGCCGTTCTTTTTCCTGGCGATGCTTGGCGTGCGCGGAGCGGACAATGTCGCGCATGACCGCGTTGTCGAAAGGTTTTTCCATATAGGCGAAGGCGCCGTACTCGACCGCCTTCATCGCGGTCTCGAGCTGGCCGTAGCCGGTGAAAATAATGACCTGGATATCGGAGTCGAACTGCTTGACTTCGCGGAGCAGCTCCACGCCGGATCTTTCCGGCATGCGCAGATCGGTGATGATGATTTCGATGGGCTGCTGCTTGAGTATCTCGAGCGCCTCGCTCACGCGGGTGGCGAGGTGGACGGTGTAGTCCTCCTTGAACAGCATGCGCAGGGCCTGGCGTGGACCGTTCTCGTCGTCCACGACGAGCATGTGCGTGCGGCGCGACGAGCCGACGATGTCGTTGGGCGAAACGTCGCCCAGCGCATATTTTCCGGTGTCGGGTAGAATCTGTACGGCCATTCGGGGGGACTCCTGTGGGTTTCTTGCTTCCGCTGTCCGGGAAAGCGCAAAGCGGATGCCAATCGTCAACAATTTTCGTAATCCGCTGACATTAAAGGCCTTAACGAGTGGGATTGAGTTGACATCGCGTTCAAATTTGACCGGAATTAGGGGGATTTCATAGGGGCCGGACTTTTTTGTACACACCACCCGCGCCGGAAAAAGGCCAGGCGAGGCGGCCCCAGAAAAAGTATGCATAAAGAAAATGGATGGTGAGGAAGCGCTGTTTCGGATGACGGAGTTGATTCGGAACCCGGCGGCGCGGTACAGTGTTGGAAGTAGCAGCCCGATTGTGATGGAAATCATGGTTCGCGGGCCGAAAGGGACAGGCAAATGCAACGCACGGTACAACGGGAAGGCCTGGGCATGATTCTCATGTCGCAGACCTCGTGTTCCCCGGCCGCGCGTGGTCTCTTTTCGGCCATCGCGAATTGGCCGGCGGCCCCCGTGGCGGATGCGCGAAAGCATCGTACGGGCGCCGGATTCCCCTCGGAGGAATTGATGGGCTGAGCTACACTCAGAAAATCAATCCAAACGCCGCAGGTGGAATCCAAACCACCTGCGGCGTTTCGTTTTAACCGCATCAACCTCCCGCGAGAGCGGGCCACAGATAAGGAGTCACCAATGAAACTGAAGACGCAGAACACCACGAACGAATCGAGCGCGCGAACGCGCTGGAACACGAAGTCGCACCTGAACGCGTCCAAGGCAAGTTTCATGGGTCACTTCGACGCCGTACGCGCGGGCCTCGTGTTGTTGCAGGAGGAAGTGTGCCGGGGCGGAGTTCAAGGCGCGAGGAGAGGAGGGTGTGATGTCTGCTTACAACCCTGATTTTTGGGAAGTCTCGATCAGCAGCGAGTACCTCGAGAACCTGCCCGCGTCACGCGGGATGTGGCACGAGACGGAGGTCGATCGCGAGCGGCGTTATGCCTTCGCGGAATTCTTCCAGGAAGTCAAGCCGGTCGTCGGGCAGATTCTCGACGTGCGGCTGACGAGGCGCCAGCGCGAAGTGTTGAAGTTGTACTACTTCCACAACAAGACGCAGGAAGACATCGCCACGATTCTCGACCTGACGCAGTCCACGGTGAGCCGGCACTTGTTCGGCACGATGCGCCGGGGACGCAAGGTCGGCGGGGCAATCCCGAAGCTGCGGCGCATCATCGAGACCACGAAAGACGCGCGGGTCGATACCGCGTTTGACACCTTGCGCGGCAAGCTCGCCGAAGCAGTCTAAACAGGCGGCCCCGGGCCGGCCGGA
>JBCLBO010000083.1:0-15191 GCA_038916785.1 Candidatus Hydrogenedentales bacterium
GCAAGAAATTCATCGAAGAAATCGGCAGCCCGCGCGTCCGATTCTGGTTCGACATCGGCAATGTCGTCCTCTTCGGATATCCGCAGGACTGGATCCGCACGCTCGGCCCGCTCATCGCCCGCTTGGACATCAAAGACTTCAAGTCCGAGACCAAGGACTTCGTCCCGCTCCAGGAAGGTTCCGTAGACTGGCCCGAAGTCATGCGCGCCATAGACGAAATCGGATACAAAGGCTACGTCGCCGCCGAAGTCCAAGGCGGCGATCTGGCCTACCTCACCGACGTCGTCTCCAAGCGCATGGACGCTATCTTCGCGCTGGGCTGATAAGCGTTTTGCGGCATCAGGCCGTCATCGCGTACACCAGCCAAAGGCTGCCGATTATGATCGAGGCCACGACTACGGCGTTTCGTTGGAACCAGGACACGCGCCGCTCAATGTGACAGAGTTGCCCCATTACCGCGGCGCCTGTCGCCAGGATCAGGCATAAGGCCGTCACCACGTGTGTTTCCGAGACGACGGCGAGCAACGATCCCGGCTGCCAGAAATCCAGCGTACCGAGGATCCCCATGTTGAACGCGTTGCTTCCGAACACGTTGCCGATCGCGAGGTCGTGTGCGCCCATGCGCACCGCCGCCAAGCAGGTGACGAGTTCCGGCAGCGATGTGCTAAACGCAACGAAGCTCGTTCCGACGAACGTCGTCCCCAGGCCCGACAATTCCGCGAGGTCTTGCGCTGCGGCGGCAAGGTGGAAACCGGCCAGCAAGATCGCCACCGCGCTAATACCGAAGAATAGGAGGGCGTTCAGCAGTCGCGGTTTCGGACCTCCCGTCTCGCCGTGCGCGGCCTGCTCAACAATTGTCTTCGCCCCGCTGCGCTGATCCAAAAACATCAACCGCACGCCGTACGCGTAGCCAAGCAGAATCAGCCATGATCCTGCGCCGAGACCAAAAAACGTCGCCCCGCCCAACCGTCGTTCCACCAGAAGCGAAACGCCTGCGATGGCGACCAATGAGATGCTGAGCGTCGCGCTCAGCGCGTGCCCTGCGGCCACGCGAGAGAGCATCGTGCCGCGCGAGTATCGCGTCATATCGAGTACCGCCAGAATCATCAGGTTTACTAACCCGCTGCCCAGCAAGTCGCCCACCGCCAGATCAGGCGCGCCCTGCCGGATGGCCGCAACGTCGACCGACAATTCAGGCAGCGACGTCGTGCCAGCGAGCAGTACGCTGCCGATCAGCAGGCGGCCCAGGCCAGTCGCCTCAGCGATCGCGTCGGCGTACCGGGAGAGCCGCCACCCTGCGACCATGATCACCGCCGCACAAAAAACAAACAGAGAAGTAGCCGCCAACATAAGGCCTAGGACCCCCGCAATCGCTAATTCGAGTTTTCAGAGCGACCCGGAAGTATGGCCTTCACAGAACCAAAGATCAAACGTTTCTTTCACACGGGCAGCAATTCGGCACAGACGGAGTTATTCTGCGGGCAGTTCGTGCGTCAGGCAGTGCAACGTACCCAGGCCCCAGACGAGATCGGCCGCGTGGATGCCGGCGACCTCGCGGTTAGGGAAGAGTTCCGCGAGGATACCGAGCGCGACGCGGTCCTTCGGGTCGTTGAAGGTAGGCACGAGCACGCGGTCATTGGCGATGTAGAAGTTCGCATAGCTCGCCGGAAGGCGCATCCCGTCGAAGACGACCGGCGCCGGCATCGGCAGCGGCACGCACGCGATCTTCCGGCCGCGCGCGTCGGTCGCGCCTTGCAAGCGCTCGCGGTTCTCCGCCAGCGCGCGGTAGTTCGGGTCCTTGCGATCGGCCTCGCTGCACAGCACCACCGTCGTCGGATTGACGAAGCGGCAGAGGTCGTCCACGTGTCCATGCGTGTCATCGCCGGCGATTCCCTTGCCCAGCCAAATCACTTTTTGGATGCCGAGGTATTCGGCGAAGACGGCCTCGTAGTCCGCGCGTGTGAATCCGGGATTGCGCACCTGTGTCTTCGGATCGAGCAGGCATTCCTCCGTCGTCAGCAGCGTGCCCGCGCCGTTGCCGTCAATCGCGCCGCCCTCCAGCACGACGCGGCGGCCCTCATGCACCGCCGGGATCGCCGTCGCCTTCGCATGCAGCGTGAGAAACGGCGCGGCCTTCGCGTCCTTGCGCCAGTTGTCGTACTTGGCCCACGCGTTGAAGCCGAATTGCACCGCGCCGAGTTCCCGCTTGCCGCGCGTGACGAAGGCCGGACTGCAATCGCGCATCCACCCGCGATCGAGCGCGAGCGGAATAAACTGGACGCGACTCAAGTCCGCATGAGCGCGCTTCAGGATGTCGGCGATCTTCGGCTTCGCCGCGCGCGAGGGGATCAGCAGATGCACCGGCTCACGCTGCGCGAGCGCGCGCACGATCTCCGCGAACACCCACGGAATCGGGCCGAACTTCCCCGGCCAATCGGCCTTGTTCACCGGCCACGCCAGGAGAGTCGCCGCGTGCGGCTCCCATTCGGCGGGAAAGCGGTACGCGGGATCGGCCGCGCGCGCGCGTCGCGTCATGGGACTACGCGTCGTCAATGTAGCGCCGCGTGATCTCGCCGTAGGCGTCAATGCGGCGATCGCGCAGGAAGGGCCAGTTGCGCCGGATGGTTTCCAAGTGCGCGGGGTCGACGGTCGCCAGCAGCACCTCTTCCTTGCCGGCCGACGCTTGCGCGAGAATCACGCCCTGCGGATCGGCGATGAACGACGTGCCCCAGAACTCCAACCCGGCCTGCTCGGCCACCGGCCGCTCGAAGCCCACGCGGTTCACCGCCGCGACGTATACGCCGTTGGCGATCGCGTGCCCGCGCTGCACGATCATCCACGCATCGCGCTGCGCCGCGCCGTATTGCTCCTTCTCCGCCGGATGCCAGCCGATCGCCGTCGGATAGAAAATCGCCGCTGCGCCGCGCAGCGCCGTGAGCCGCGCGGCCTCCGGATACCACTGGTCCCAGCAGATCAGCGTGCCCACGCGGCCGAAGCGGGTATCGAAAGTCTTGAACCCGAGATCGCCCGGCGCGAAGTAGTACTTCTCGTAATACGCCGGGTCGTCGGGGATGTGCATCTTGCGGTAGGTGCCGAGGTTCTCGCCCGAAGCATCGATGACGACGGCGCTGTTGTGATACACGCCCGGCGCGCGCCGCTCGAACAGCGGAACGATCACGGCCGCCTCCAGCCGCGCCGCGGCCTCCTGAAACGCGCGCACGCTTTCGCCCGGCACCGGCTCCGCGAGATCGAAGAGCGAAGCGTCCTCCTTCTGGCAGAAGTACTGGCTGCGGTACAACTCGGGCAGGCAGACCACCTGCGCGCCGGCCTTCGCGGCCTTCTCGAACCATGCGAGCGCCTTGAGTAAGTTCTCGTCCGGGTTCGTGCCGATCTGAATCTGCACGAGTCCCACGACGAATGGTTCGGTGATTTGACTCAATTTGGCGTCCTTAAATTAGGGCAATCACTACGTCAACGGTACGAAATCGTAACAGAATTCGGAGTGATCCGCTACACCCGGCGTCGAATTGATCCAGGCGTCAAAAATCCTGAGGATGGAGCCGGAGAGCCAACGGAGGCGCCACAACATGAACGCGATCAATCGCCGGGAATTCATTCGGACCACCACTTCAATCGTCGCCGCGGCGGCGGCCAGCGGCGCGACCACCGCGCGCGCCGCAGATCCCGGCAAGCGCGTGCGCCATGCCGTCATCGGCACTGGCGGCCAGGGCGGGACCCACGCGCGCGTATTCAGCACGATCGACAACTGCGAGCTTGTGGCGATATGCGACGTCGACGCCGCACACCGCGAGAAGGTGCGTGAGCAGCTTGGCAATCCGGCCGGGCTCAAGCTCTACGAGGACTTCCGCGAGCTTCTGACCAACAAGACGATCGACAGCGTGAGTATCGCCACGCCCGACCACTGGCACACGCCGGTCGCGATGCACGCGCTCAAGGCCGGCAAGCACGTGTACGTGGAGAAGCCGTGTTGTCACAATCCCGCGGAGGGCGCCGCGCTACTTGCCGCGGCGCAGAAGACCGGCAAATGCGCGCAACACGGCACGCAGAGCCGCAGCAGCGCTGGAATTCAGGCCGCGATCCAATATCTGCGCGACGGAAAACTCGGCAAGGTGCGCATGGCGAAGGCGATCAATCACCAACTACGTGAGCCGATCGGGCGCGCACCGGTGTCGAGCCCGCCGCCGGGCGCGAACTACGATCTGTGGACTGGGCCGGCCGACGTGCACCCCTTCACGAACAACCGCTGGCACTACAACTGGCACTGGTTCTGGGACTACGGCTGCGGCGACATCGCGAACGACGGCGTGCACCAGATCGACGTCGCGCGCTGGGGGCTGGGCGTCGGCTATCCGAATCGAGTCGTGGCCTCGGGCGGCCAGCTTTTCTACGATGACGACCACCAAACGCCCGACACGCAGGTCGTCACCTACGAATACGACGGTTGCTACCTGCTCTACGAGATGCGGCTATGGACCGGCTATCCGCTCGAGGGCCACAAAAACGGAAACGTGTTCTACGGCGACAAGGGCCGGCTCGACATCGGGACGGATGGTTGCATCGTGACGCTGAACGGCGAGCCGCCACAAAACCTCGGCGGCGGCGCGGACGTGCGCGACAATATGAAAAACTTCATCGACGCGGTCGCGGCCAACGACCCCGGCAAGCTGAATGCGCCGATCACCGAGGGCGCGGTCTCCGCAACGATGTGTCACCTGGGCAACATCGCGACGCGCGTGGGCCGGCCGCTACAGTTCGACGTGTCGTCGATGCAGTGTTCCGGCGACGCCGCCGCGACGAAGTTGCTCGCGCGGACCTATCGCCGCGGCTACGAGTTGCCGGAAGTGTAAGCGACGAATCGGATGAAGTCCGGAGAATTGAGCCGAAGAGGGTTTATGTCTGCGAGCGCCGCGGCGCTCGTGAGCGCAGGCGCGCCGGCACAGGGGCAGACGCCCGCCGCGCCGCGCCGTTTCCGCGCCTGCGTCATCGGGGACACCGACCACGGCGGCTACGGGCACAACCTGCACACACTCTGGGCCTTGCGCGACGACATTGACGTGGTTGGCCTCGCCGATCCGCACGACCAGGCGCGCGAACACCACGGCAAAGAGGCGCACGCGCAACGGCTCTACGCGGACTATCGCGAGATGCTCGCGAAGGAGAAGCCGGACCTCGTCGCCGTGGCGCCTCGATGGACCATCCATCACAAGGAGTATCTGCTCGCCTGCGCACAGGCCGGTGCGCACGGCATCGTCGAAAAACCGCTCGCGCCAGACCTTGCCGCGGCGGACGAAATCATTCGCGCGATGCAGGCGAAGAAGTTAAAGTGGGCGATGGCGTTCAACTTCCGCGCCTCGCCGATCCTTCGCCAAGCCCGCCAACTCTTCATCGAAGACCAGTTCATTGGCCGGCTGCTCGAACTGCGCGGCCGCGGTAAGGAGGATGCGCGCTCCGGCGGTGAAGACCTGATTGTGCTCGGCGTGCATGTTTTCGACCTCATGCGATATTTCGCCGGGCCGGCGCAGTGGTGCGAAGCCGAAGTACTCACAGAAGGCCGGCCCGTTACTCCGGCGGACGTGCGCGAGGGGAGCGAACCGCTGGGCCCCGTCGTCGGCGACACCGTGCATGCGCGATACGGTTTCGCGGACGGCGTGCGCGGGTATTTCGCGTCGGTGAAAGGCGCGGAGGGCGGCGCGGGGCGCTGGGGCCTCGACCTCTACGGTACCGGCGGCGTCGCCACGATTCGCATGACACCGGTGCCGCAGGTGCGCGTGTTCGCCTCACCCGACTGGACCGCGGACAGTCCGAACGCTAGCTGGAGTTCGATTCCCGATGAGCCGATCGTTACTCCCAGCCCAAGTCCCGCCGGTCACTACAAGCCCATCGTGGACGACTTGATCGAAGCCATCGAGCAGGACCGCGCGCCGTTCACGTCAATCGAAGCCGGGCGCGACGCGCTGGAGATGTCTCAGGCGGTATTCGAGACGCAAGTGACGGGCGGCCGTGTCGCGCTGCCGCTCGCGCGCCGGGATCACCCGCTGGGAAGGTGGAAATGACGGGAAGGGAACTTAAAGAAGCGCTCCGTGCCGGGCGGCGCGTATATGGCACGTGTGTCGTCTCGACTTCGCCGTCCTGGCCGCCGATGATTGCGGCCTGCGGTCTCGATTTTGTCTTCATCGACACCGAACATGTCCCGATCGATCGCGCGCAGCTCTCCTGGATGTGCCGGGCCTACGCGGCGCTCGGCCTGCCGCCCGTGGTGCGAATCCCCAAGCCCGACGCCCACGCGGCGTGCATGGCGCTCGACGGCGGCGCGGCCGGGGTCGTTGCGCCGTACATGGAGCGACTCGAAGAAGTGCGCGACCTGCGCGGCGCCGTGAAGTACCGTCCGCTCAAGGGCGCGCGGCTCAATCGCGTGCTTGACGGCAAAGAAACGCTGGAGCCGGAACTGCGCGCGTACTTGGAACGGTACAATGCGAATAACCTCTGCATCGTAAACGTCGAGAGCGTGCCCGCGATGGAGGCGTTGGACGCCATCCTGAAAGTGCCCGACGTGGACGCTATCCTGGTCGGGCCACACGACCTGTCGATCAGCCTCGGTATCCCGGAAAATTACACGCACCCGAAGTTCACCGCGGCGATGAAGACGATCATCGAGAAGTCGCGCGCCGCGGGCGTGGGCGTTGGGTATCACTTCTCCTTCGGCCTGGAGACCGCGATCGACTGGGCGAAGATGGGTGCGAATTTCATCGTGCACAGCACGGATTTGTTCCTCGTGCGCGATGCGTTGCAGCGGGAGATCGGGAAGTTGCGATCTACGTTTGGCGATGACGCTCCGAAACAATCGACGACCGATCCTGGAGGCGGACATGTTGTCGTTTAGTCTGGTTGGAGCCCCTGAGATGACTCGTATTCTAAGCGTCGCGATCGGATTGTGCGCGGTCTTCCCGGCGTTTGCCGTTGAGGAAGTGAATTTGATCGAGCTACGCGATGCGGTAGTCGTTTGCCCCCGCGCCGCGACAGCCCAGGAACGAATGGCGGCGCAGATGCTCGTGGAGGAAGTCGAGAAACGAACGGGCGTGCGCTGGTCAATCGTCCAAGACAAGCCCAGCGATTCGGTGCCGATGGTAGTCGTGGGCGAGGTCGAGCCGGTGTTGAGTCTGCTGCTCCGTCAGGTGGCTAGTCAGGTGCCTTGGCTTTTCAACACGCAAAGCGGAACATATCTGAAGCGCGAAGGTTTTTTGTTACTTGCGGATTCAACGCGCTCTGCTCCAGCCGTTTATGTAGCTGGCCACGATGCGCGCGGCGTTCTTTTTGGTTGCGGCCGTCTGTTGCGCGAACTGACGATGACTCGCGGCTCGGTCCAAATCCCCTCCAACTTCCAAGTGTTCACGTCTCCCGCTTATCCCATTCGCGGCCATCAGCTTGGCTTTCGCGCGGCGGCGAACTCGTGGGACGCGTGGACGGTGGCGCAGTTCGATCAGTACATCCGCGAGCTGACTTTTTTTGGCGTGAACAGCATCGAGAACATCCCCTTTCAGGACGACCGGCAATCGCCGCTGATGAAGGTGCCGCGGCGCGAGATGAACCGCGCGATGAGCGAGATTTGCGCGAAGTACGGATTGGACTATTGGGTGTGGACGCCCGCGGACTTTGACCTGAAGGACGCCGCGGCGCGCGCGGCGGCGCTCGATCAACACGAGCAACTGTACAAGGACTGCAAGGAACTCACCGGCGTTTTCTTTCCTGGCGGCGATCCCGGCGACAATCCGCCGGAGTTGGTGATGCCGTTTCTGGCGGACGTGGCCAAGCGGCTCTTGCCGATCCATCCCGAGGCGCGCATCTGGCTTTCGTTGCAGGGCTTCAACAAAAAACAGGCACAATTCGTCCGGCGCTACCTGGAGACCGAGGCGCCGGCGTGGCTTGCGGGGCTGGTCGCGGGTCCGTCTTCGCCGCCGATCCCGGAGACTCGGAACTGGCTGCCGAAACAATATCGCCTGCGCGACTATCCAGATATCACGCACAATAAGATTTGTCAGTATCCCGTCCCGTGGTGGGACCAGGCGCTCGCGCTCACGCTCGGGCGCGAGGCGATCAACCCGCGGCCCGTGCAGTACGCGTACATCCACAACTGGTTCGCGCCATATACCGACGGCTTCATTTCGTATTCCGACGGCGTGCATGACGATGTAAACAAGGCGATCTGGAGCGCGCGGAGCTGGGACCCGAACACGCCGGTGCGCGATGTGCTCATCCAGTATGCGCGCGTGTTCTTCGCGCCGCAGGTGGCGGAGGCCGCGGCCGACGGCATTCTGGCGCTGGAGAAGAACTGGCGCGGGCCGTTGGCGGACAACGGCGGGGTCGAGGCGACCCTGCTCGAGTGGCAGCGGCTCGAAACCGCAGCACCCGAACTGAAACCAAACTGGCGCTGGCAAATGTGTCTCCTCCGGGCGAACTACGACGCCTATATACGGCGGCGTTTGTTGCATGAGTCGAAGCTGGAGGACGAGGCCAACGCGATTCTGGCGCAAGGATCCGCCGCCGAGGATGCCATGAGCGGCGCGATGGCGGTGCTGAATCGCGCGGTGGAAGAGCCAATCGCGACGGACCTGCGCACGCGGATCGTGGAACTTTCGGAAGAGTTGTTCCAGTCGATCGGCCTGCAATCGAGCGTCGAGAAATACAGTGCGAGCGGCGCGGAACGTGGCGCGTTTCTCGATTTCATCGACTATCCGATGAATAACCGCTGGTGGCTCGAAGACGAGTTTACGAAGATCCGCGGACTCGCGCTGGAAGCGGAAAAGATCGCGCGGCTGACGACAATTGCGACATGGGAACATCCCGGATTCGGCAGCTACTACGACGATCTTGGGAACGCGGCGAAGTCGCCACATGTGCTGCGCAGCGAGGAAGTGTTCACCGAGCCGGGCGAGGAGGCGCACCCGGAGCCGACGCTCTGGTGGTGGGACAACGGCCTGAGCCGCGCGCGGCTGTCGTGGCAGACGAGCCTGGATTGGCCGCTCGGCGTCGTGTACGAGGGCCTCGATCCGGGCGCGGCGTATACCGTGCGGCTCACGGGATACCACCAGTCGCTGCTGCGCATCGACGGCGAGCGCGTGTCGCCGACGCTCGACGGACAGGAGATGGGTGAGTTCAAGGAATTTCCGGTCGATGCGAATTTTTTCGCGGACCGCAAACTCGTGCTCACGTGGGACTCGCCGGCCGACGAAGGCCATCTCAATTGGCGGCAGCGCTCGCGGTTGGCGGAGATTTGGTTGCTCAAGCGATAGCGGAGCCTCGGGATAGGGCGGCCACGGGGGGCCGCCCCTACGGGATTCTCGTTCATTTCGCCGCGACGATTTTTTTGCCTGCGGCAATGGCTTGTTCGACTACGACCGGGCCGAGTTGGTCGCCGTAAAAGGAGACGCCGGGTTCGTAGCCGCCTTGGGTGAATTCTTCGGGGGGCATCATGTAGCTGATCCATTCGTTGGCGAGGCCGATGACGACGGGGTGGACGGCGCCGGCGTCCTTGAGCGCGCCGCGAATTTGCAGGCCGAGCTTGGAGAAGAGTTCGCCGGGGACGCCGACGCCGACGAAATCGCCGAGGCGGAGCACGCCGAGGTAGGACGACTCGGGGACCATCACATCGACGAAGCCTTGAATCATTTCCGGGTTCAGTCCGTATTCGAGGCCGGCCTCCTGCATCAGCGCGGGGGGCGGCGTGCGTGGCGGGAGTTTCAGGGTGTCCATCGAGTAGGCGAACTTCGCGTCGGGGCTGGTTTCGATCGTGGGGAAAAGTTTTAGGACCGCGATCGCGAGTCTACGGCCGTGGTCCTCGCAGCGGGCGAAGGCGCTTGGCCCGCGGCCGCCGGTTGGGGCGATGTCACCCTCGGCGCCGTTCGAGTACATGCACACCGCGCCATCGATGAAGGCCTCGACCTCGCGCTGCAGGTAGCCCGGCCATTCCGCAGAGATTTCCATGACCTTCTCGTTCACGTAGGTCGGGTGCGCGGTGAAATTCACAAAGACCACAAAAGGTTTTCCGTCGAGCGTGTCAATCCGCGTCACGGTCATTTCGGGGTCGACCGTCGGATCGCCGCGGCGGTTGCGGTTCAGGCCTTCGACTTTCGTCGAGCCAGTACCCACGCGAATCGGCACGAAGGTTTTGTTCGCGTCAATGATCGCCGCGGCGATTTGGTCGGCGGTGAAGTCGAGCAGCTTCTGATCGAAGATGCCGATTTGCGGGATGTTGAACACGTTGACGGAATTGAGCGCGTTCATTTCGACTGAGGCGTGCGTGTGGCTCGCGGCGAGCATGAGGGTGTCGGAGGCGATGCCGGTGTCCTTGATGCGCGCGAGGACCTGGTCGCGCAGCGAGCGCGGGATGCCGAGGAGGTCGAGGGTGACGAGCGCGTATTTCTTGTCGCCCTGGCGCAGGATGAGCGCCTTGGCCATGGTGTAGTCGTGGATACCGGTGGCCGGCTTGTTCATCCGCTCGCCGTAGCCGCCGAGCGGCACGTGGAATTTTTCGGTGTCGGGCGTGATGTTCGCTACGCCGACGCCGGCTTCGAGTGGAGCGGCGGATGACACCGCAGGCGCAAAGAAAATTGCCGTGGCGAACGCCGCCAGGCCCAGACTCAACAAGGCACGCATGTTCATCGAGGGTCCTCTCGTGTTGTCCGCCCGGCGGACATGGCCGGGATTGTACGCCGTCCAGACGCTGTGAGTCCCTCTATATAGTCTGGGAGTTTGTTGCACTGCACGGAATAGCGGTCGCGAAACATGGGCCTTGTTCGGAGTTCCGCCTTTAGGCGGTTAGTTCCCGCGCATGCACCCCGCGTAAACGCGGAACTCCAAACGGGTGGTGCGAAACAAGGGAGCTGCGGGACGGCCGGAATCTGAGATTTGAAATTTCGAGATCAGAGATCGGGGCACGAGACGCGACTGCGAAGGGAAAAATGGAAGCGCGGAACAAGGTAAAAACACTTGACAGAAACGTTGTAAGTTATTGGTATGCAATGGTTTAAATCTAGATAGTTATCCCCTTGACATACGTAATGATGGACTCCTTGCCGCGTTTTTTTCTTTGTCGAGTTGCGCCTGTTGCTCGCGGATGAATTCATCCATGCGGCCAGTGCGCTGCGCTTCACTGAGGGTTAGTTTTTTCATTTTGTGCGGATAACCTTCTTGTCGCCGTGCCACTGCATATCTATGTCGTTATCAAACTCAGCGTGAAACTTGTAGCAATATCTACTGTAATAAATGTTAGCCTCGACCCTACATCGAGGGGTGGAAATCAATAATTCGCCATCCGCTGAGTGTGTCCGAAAGTTGTCGGCGACTAGGTATGTTTTGCCATCCTTTCGTTCCACTACAGGAAACTTGGCGGGCTGCCAACCAATAAGTTCTATTGTTGTTTTTGTTTCATCATTAAAGCTGATTTTTGGATTGGCGATATTTTTCTCAAGAATTGTCGTACCCGCTTTATATATTTCAAAATCGGCATTAACGATTGCGGGTTGCCGGTATACACGGCTCCATTTTACCCACCTACTGACCGGCACATTGAATATGCGAACAAGAAGATAACGATCTTGTTTATCAAGCTTTACGTTGATCTTTGGCATTCCAAAGAACCATTGTAGAATCGACGGGATCGCCATAACGCTAACCACCGTAGCAAACACGGTTGATATAGCCGATAGGACAACCCACCACGGGTTTTCCTGCAAGTTTTTGGCGAACCACTCGATCCAGGTTAGTCTTGTGGCGTCGGACATTGCGCCGTACCTTTCCAGTGGAATTTGGCGCTATCCTACCAGACCGGGCCTTAACGTATGCGAAAGGGATAATTACCTAAATCTATTGGAAACATGGGAAGAATGGGAAGAATTAGGAGGTATGAGAAGAATAGAAAAGGGACGGAGGCTTCGAATTCGGAAAGGGCTGGGGGGGTTGGGTGCCGGGAGGCGCCTCGGCGGTCTGGGTTTTGGGCGCTTGGTTCTACGTGAGGGTTGCGGGGTCGTGGCGCGCCATGGTTTTCGCAGCGGTGACGGCGGCGTGGTAGCCGCACATGCCATGGACGCCGCCGCCGGGCGGAGTTGAGGCGGAGCAAAGGAAGATGCGCGGGTTTGGGGTGGTGTAGGGGTTCCAGCGGGCGACGGGGCGGGTGAAGAGTTGAGTGAGGTCGGCGGCGCCGCCAGCGATGGCCCCGCCGACGTAGTTGGGATTGGTGCGGACGAAATCGGCGGGGCTGGTCGCGTGGCGCGCGAGGATGCGATCGCGGAAGCCGGGGGCGAAACGCTCGATCTGTTTTTCGATCATGGCGGTCATGTCTTGCGTGGAGCCGGCGGGTACGTGGCAGTAGGCGTAGCCCGTGTGCTTGCCCGTTGGCGCACGGGCGGGATCGAATTGGCTTTGCTGGCAGACCATGACGAAGGGTGAGTCGGAGTGAGCGCCGTTCCACGCGGCGCGCTCGCTCGCCGCTATTTCGTCCAGCGTGCCGCCGACGTGGACGGTGGAAGCCTCGAGACAGCGCGGGTCACGCCAGGGGATTGGGCCGTCTAGCGCCCAATCGAGTTTCAAGACTCCGGGGCCGAAACGATAGCGCCGCAGGCGGCGGAGGTACGCGTCGGGCAAGACGGACTCCGCGATGGACGCGAGCTGCACGGGATCCGTGTCGAAGAGAAACACGCGTGCGGCGGGGAGTTCATTCACGTGCGAAATTTTCGTGGAGGAAATGAGCGTGCCGCCGAGCGACTTGAAATAGGAGACGAGCGCATCGGCGATGCGACCCGAACCACCGGCGGCGACGGGCCAGTCCTCGATGTGGCCGGTGAGCGCGAAGAGCAGGCCGACGGCGGCGGTCACCGGTTTTTCCAGCGGCAGGATGCTGTGCGCGGCGCATCCGGCGAAGAGGGCTTGCGCGCGGCGATCGCGGAAGTGGGCGCGCGAGAAACCTGCGGCGGAGCGCAGGCCGGGTAGCCCGAAACGCGCCATCTGGAAGGGGTGCTTCGGGATGGAGAGCGGTCCGAGGATATCGGCGAGGAGACTGTGGGGGTCTTTTAGCAGTGGTGCGAAGATTGAGGACCAGGCGCGGCCGTCCTGATCGAGGTTTTCTGCGGTGCGTTCGAGCGATTTGTACAACAGGATCGCGGGGCCGTCGTCCAGCGGATGCGCGACGGAGGCCTGCGGGCGGATCCAGGTGAGTCCATGTTTATCGAGTGGGAGCGTGCGGAAGAACGGCGAGAGCGCGCCGAGCGGGTGAACGGCGGAGCACTTGTCGTGGATGAATCCGGGGAGCGTGAGTTCACCGCTGCGTGTGCCGCCGCCGAAATCCTCGGCTGCTTCGAAAACGCACACGGCGGCGCCGTTCCGCGCGAGCTCGATGGCGGCCGCGAGCCCATTGGGTCCGGAGCCGACGACGACGGCGTCGTACATCGCGCTCAGGCCCCGCCGCAGTCCCAGGGCTTTCGCTTGGCGAGTTCGGAGAGTTCGACGTGGCCCTCGGCGAGCTGGCCGGTCTTGGCGTCGTTGATGCGCCAGTGCAGCGTCGAGCCGAGGATGGGCTGCGCCTCGACGCAGATGACGCGCAGCTCGCCCTCCTCGAAGCCGCATTGCGCTTGGATCGCGCGGAGCAGGCGCTCGTCCGCCAAATGGCCCTCTCCGAAATTCCAACCGAGGACGGAGCCGGCGATGCTTTCGCCGTCGCAATAGGTGAACTCCTGCGACGGGCGGCCACCGAGCGCCTGCGGCAGGAGTTTTCCCAGCACGCGGCCTTGGAGATGCAGCGCGCGGAAGGCGAGGAAGAGACCGTCGGCCTCGGCGGCCTGCTCGGCGGGCAGGTACTTTTGCTGCTGTTGAAAGAGGAGTGTGCTTGCGCGTTTGAGCTTATCGAGTTTTTTCACGCTGTCGCCGTGAAAGAGCCAGGCGTTCCACGCCCAGTTGCCGGCGTAGTAACGCATCGCCAGCAGGAAGGATATCCATCGGGGCACGAGATTTCCGAGGACAGGAACGATGAGGCATCCGACAAGCAGATAGATCGCGGTGATTGGCCCGCCCACGTCAAACAGACCCGCGCCGGGATGGAAGTAGAAGAGGAAAATGCCGGCGTAGGCGCTCAGGATATTCCACTCGAACACGGCGGCGACGGGCATGTTACTGAGGACGAACCCGTGCAACATGAGTACGAGCAGAATTCCGAAGTACAGCAGGGGCCCCTCCTGCGTGACCCAGACCAACACGAGCGGCGCTCCCAACTCCAGCGCCGTGCCCATGTACGCCATGATTTTGCCGAGCGTCGAGGGGCTGAGATCATCGGGGTAGGACACGAAAAGTTTCTTGCGGAACCACGGGGCCTTCAGGAAGGGGTTGTTCGCGGTCATGATCGGGACGACATAGGCGAAGGCGGGTGTGAGCTTCGAGACGCCGGCCCAGAACCAGATCGCGAGTTGGATCCATTTGCTCGCGCCGATCCAGTCGCCGCCGGCGATCAGGAAGGTGGCGACGATTGCGAAGTGGTGCTCGCCGCGCGCGGAGAGGAAGATGACGCGGTCGCCGAGCGCGCACAGCGGCAGCAGGACGACGATCGGGATGAGATGGCGGTCGAGAATTTCGGGTTGGATGAGCGCGGAGAACAGCGACGCGACGAACGCGGCGTAAAGCGCGGCATCGAGCCAGGTGCGGCGCGTGCCGCCGATGACCGGCGCGCCGGGGAAGAGCGGGAGCTTGGTCGTGCCGGGGCGCAGGTAGTGAAGGAAGGCGGTGAAGGGCGGCCAGAGCCGCAACCCGAGCGGGCCGCACATGCAGCCCATGCCGAGGGTCTCGAAGGTGAGTCCCCAGATGAAGGCTTTTTGGAAGGCGGTGGGATCGAAGGCCCAGGCGCCGATGTCGCGCCATCCGCCGAGACCCGGCGTGAAGCTGCAGAAGAAGACCCAGCCGGCGAAGAGCGCAGCGAGTTTTATCGCGTGAAAGACGTAGGCCGGCATCGGATAGGCCAGCCCCTTCAGGATGTATTCTCGGCACCCGATTTCGAGTTTCTCGGTGAAGGTCTTCTTTTTCCACTCGACGGGATCGAAGACGGATTGCGGGGCGGCTGAATTCAAGGACACAACGCGGATCCTCCGACGCGGGTGAACAACGTTGCCATGATAGCGATTCGTGGTGGGAAGTCA
>JBCLBO010000084.1:0-15114 GCA_038916785.1 Candidatus Hydrogenedentales bacterium
CCGCAACAGCACGGAGTACCGGCAGTTCTGGGAGAAGCTCAACAAGGGCGAGTACGTTGCGGGCCGATTTTTCCGGATCGGCAAGGGCGGCAAGGAAATCTGGCTCCAAGCCTCCTACAATCCGATCCTAGACCTGAACGGCCGGCCCTTCAAGGTCGTCAAGTACGCAACCGACGTCACGCGGCAGGTGGCGATCGAAAAGGAGATCGGAGAGACGGCGGAGACGCTGGCGGCCTCCTCCGAGGAGCTGACGGCGGTGAGCACGCAGATGAGCGCGACCGCCGAAGAGACCTCCGCGCAGGCCAACGTGGTGGCCGCCGCGGCCGAGCAGGTGAGCAAGAACATCGAGACCGTGGCGACGGCCGCCGAGGAAATGAGCGCGAGCATCAAGGAGATTTCCGCGAACACCACCGAGGCCGCGAAGATCGCCGCCGAAGCCGTCCGCGTGGCGGAAGCGACCAACGCGAACATGGCCAAGCTCGAGAAGAGCAGCCGCGAGATCGGCCAGGTGGTCAAGGTCATCACCTCCATCGCGCAGCAGACCAACCTGCTGGCCTTGAACGCGACCATCGAAGCCGCGCGCGCCGGTGAAGCAGGCAAGGGCTTCGCGGTCGTGGCCAACGAAGTCAAGGAGCTGGCCAAGCAGACCGCCAAGGCCACCGAAGACATCGGGCTGCGCATCGAGGCGATTCAGGGCGATACCCGCGGCGCGGCCGAAGCCATCGCGCAGATTAGCGGGATCATCGGAAAGATCAACGACATCCAGAACACGATCGCGGGGGCCGTCGAAGAACAGACGGCGACCACAAACGAAATCGGCCGCAACGTGACCGAGGCCGCGAAGGGTTCCTCGGAGATTGCGCAGAATATTTCGGGCGTGGCGGAGGCCGCGAAGAGCACCTCGCAGGGGGCCGGCGACGCGCGCAAGGCGTCCACGGAACTCTCCAAGCTCGCGGCCAATCTCAAAGCGCTGGCCAAGAAGGAGTAGTCCAGGATTGCGTGGCGTAATCACGTGAATTAGACGGAGCGCGCGGGAGAAAGTGCGTGAAGCACCTCCCGCGCGTTCCGCGTTTGACTGGATTCGACGGCGGGGAGCGAGACGATGGGAAGCGAACCCGCCTCCGCGGCTGTCTCCAGCGGAGACAGCCGCGGAGGCACGGCGTGGCGTGGCCTGCAACTGGCCCTCGCCGCGACCGATGCCGTGTCGCTGCGCGTCGCTTCGTCGTGGGGGCGCGAAGAGGCGGCCCGCGGCCGGCTGTTGGGCCGCTTGCACGAAATGCATGGGTTGCCGGAGAAGATCGCGCAACTGATGACGCTGGGCGATCTGTCGAAACCCGGGATGCCCGCGCTCGATCAGAAATCTGCGCGCCCGCCTGGGAGAACTCATTCCCGACCACGTCGCCCGGAAGGCGATCGAGCAGGGGCTAGACGTGGACGGGATTGCGCAACGCGCCTCGGAGAGCCAGTTCTCCAAACAGGCCCTTTTCGAGACGCGTGACGGCGAAAAATGGGTGCAAGTCTGGCTCGAGTGAGCCGGGCAGAATTGAATTTATTGAGGTACAGTTGGACTAGACGTAAAATCGGACGGGTAAGAGCACGGTGAGGGGGAGGCCATGCGCGCTTTAGTGGTGGATGACTCGAGGACCATGCGCCGGATTCTGAGGTCCTATGTCGAGAAGTCCGGATACACCGTGGACGAAGCCGAAAACGGCCGCGAAGCGCTCGATGTGCTCGAACAAGTCGGCCCGGTGGAACTCATACTGATCGACTGGAACATGCCCGTGATGTCCGGTCTCGAACTCGTCCAGGCGCTGAGAAGCAATCCCGCGTTCAACGAAACACGCCTCATGTTCGTCACCTCGGAGGCCGACATGACCCGCGTCGTCGCGGCGCTCGAGGCCGGGGCCAACGAATACCTGATGAAGCCGATCACGCTGGAATTGCTGAACGACAAATTGCGCATTATGGGTCTACCCTGCACCTAAGGATGTACATGGCACGTATTCGCGTTTTAATCGTCGATGACTCCGTGGTGATTCGAAAGATTCTCACGGATGCGCTGAGCGGCGACCCCGATATCGAGATCGCCGGGGTCGCGGCTAACGGGCGCATCGCGCTCGCCAAGATTCCACAGACCAACCCGGACCTCGTGACGCTCGATGTCGAAATGCCCGAAATGAACGGCCTCCAGACCCTCGCCGAGCTTCGCAAAAAGTATCCGATGCTTCCGGTGATCATGTTTTCGACGCTGACCGCGCGCGGGGCCGAAGCCACACTCGACGCGCTGACGCTGGGCGCCAGCGATTACGTGACCAAGCCGGCCAACGTCGGCAGCGTGACGGTCGCCGTGCAGCGCATCCGCGAACAACTCATCCCCAAGATCAAGATGCTGGCGGGCAAAGTGCTGGGCGCCAAGGCTCCGAACGGCACGGCGGCCACCGACGAAATACAGCCGCGCCTGCCCTTCAAGGCGCGCCGCGCGCTCTCGCCGCCCTCGGGGGGCCGCGTCGACGCGGTCTGCATTGGCGTGTCGACCGGCGGCCCCAATGCGCTTCTCGAACTTATCCCAACGATTCAATCCAACCTTCCCGTGCCAATACTGATTGTTCAACACATGCCGCCGGTCTTCACGCGCGCCCTGGCCGATCGCCTCGCGGCGCGTTCGCACATTCCGGTTGTCGAAGCGGCGGAGGGCATGGCGGTCGCACCCGGCGCGGCCTGGATCGCGCCCGGCGGCTTCCATCTGACGCTCGCCCTGGGCGGCGCCGGCGTTGTTCTCAAGCTCAATCAGGACACGCCGGAGAACTCCTGCCGCCCCTCCGTGGATGTCCTTTTCCGTTCGGCCGTGCAAGTCTATGGCGGCCACGTACTGGGCGTCGTGCTCACGGGCATGGGACAAGACGGGCTCCGCGGCTGCCAAAACATCAAGGACGCGGGCGGCGATGTGTTCGTGCAAGATGAAGCCACGAGCGTGGTCTGGGGCATGCCGGGCTTTGTGGCCAATGCCGGCTTGGCCGATCGCGTGCTGCCCTTGGCGCAGATCGGCGTGGAAATCCAGCGCCGAGCCGAGCGCGGCCGCGAGCGCGCGGCCACGGCCGCCGCGGCGGCGGGACGGTCCTCATGAGCGTCGTGATGGACAAACCCGAAGACAGCGAGGCCCTCCGGTATTTTGCGGACATCGTCCGCAGACGCTCCGCCATCGTCTTGGACGAGTCTAAGGCCTACCTGATCCGGGCGCGCCTCGATCCGATCGCAAAGATTCACGGCTGCGCGTCGCTCAACGACTTCGCGCGGCACGTGCGCGCGCGCGCGTCAGACCTGTCTCTTCAAGCCGATATCGTGGACGCGATGACCACCAACGAGACTTCGTTTTTTCGCGATCTCCACCCCTTCACGCTCTTCCGCGAGAAGATCCTGCCGGACATCCTCGCCCGCCGCGCGGCGCAAAAGACACTCCGAATCTGGTGCGCGGCCAGCTCCAGCGGGCAGGAGCCCTATACGCTCGCCATAATCCTCCGGGAGTATTTCCCGCAACTGAACGACTGGAAGATAGACCTTGTCGCCAGCGACATTTCGCCCTCGATGCTTCGCCGTTGCAAGGAAGGCGTCTACTCGCAGTTGGAAGTGAACCGCGGCTTGCCCGCGCAGATGATGGTCAAGTACTTCGCCATGGAGAACGGCGGCTGGCGCATCCGCGAGGCGCTGCGCAACATGATCGATTTCAAGGAAGTAAATCTCATCGAGCCCTGGCCGCTGATGCCGCCGATGGACATCGTCTTCATACGCAATGTGCTCATCTACTTCGACATGACTGAGAAGCGCAACATATTGGCCCGAATGCGCAAACAGATGGCCCCGGACGGTTACCTGTTTCTAGGCACCGCCGAAACCACCTTCAGCGTTGACGAGAACTTCACGCGGGTCTCCACCGGATCGGCCACGTGCTACACCTTGCAGAAGGAGGCCCGGGTGTGAACAACGGCTCGGCCCCTATTCCTGGCCCTGCGGGCGGCCCGCGCGATGCGAGCGCGGACCACCGCGACGCGCGCCATCACACCCGCGTGAGCCCCGCGCTTCCGGTCCTCCTGCACCTGCCCGGACGCCCCGCCCTCGATGGGATCATCAGAGACATCAGTTTTGGCGGGATGTTCGTGGAAGTGGCGGCGGGGGGGATCGTGCCGTGCGAATGCCGCGTGGAAATCCCGCTTGGCGCGGGAGAGGCCCGGATCGAGTGCGAGGCGAAAATCATCCGCGTCGAGCCTTTCGGGGTGGCCATCCACATCGAGTCCGTCAGCGGTCTGGCGAGCCACGAGCACCTGCTCAATTTAATTCGATTCAACAGCCACGATGTACAGCAGATAGAAAGCGAGGTTGGCAGAGACGGAGAGTAGCACCGGGCAGCCGCCCGAATAGCGAAGGCAGTAGAGCTCGAGGCGGGATCGCGCGGCGTCGCCGCGCCCAAAGCGACAAGGAGAAGCGATGAACGTCAACATCATCAATCCATTCGTACTGAGCGTCTCGCGGACATTTTCGACGATGCTCAGTGCTGAGGCCACGCGAGGGGAAATCGCGCTGTCGGACGGCGGGGCAGGCGGCAGCGATATCGTCGCGTTTATCGGACTCGCCGGGAAAACGCGAGGGACGGTCGCGCTCATGTTTCCCGCCAAGACGGCGTTGCGGGCCGTCAGCCGGCTGCTGGGCTCGGAGTGCAAGATATTGGACGAAACGGTCGCCGACGCCGTGGGCGAGCTGGTCAATATCATCGCAGGCAGCGCGAAAGCGGAGTTCGCCGGCGATTCAGGCGAACCGCTGTCCTTGAGCCTGCCCACGGTCATCCGGGGGCGGCATTTTGATATTCGATACGCGCCTAACGCGCGGTGGGTCGAGGTCCCCTTCGAGAGCGAGTTTGGACCTTTCGCGCTCAAGGTGATCCTGGAATCCGATGACTCGACAGCTTAAAAAAGAAGGAACGCACACATGAAGGCTCTCGTAGTGGATGATTCGGCGGTCATGCGAAAGGTGTTGTCCGGGGCGCTGGCCCGCGCCGGAATCACCGAGGTGGATCAGGCCGAAGACGGCGAGCGGGCCGTCGCCGCGGTGACCGCCGCCGAATACGGGCTGATCCTGATGGACTGGAACATGCCCAAACTTTCGGGACTGGACGCCGTCAAGCAGATCCGGGCCCTGGGTAAGACCGTGCCCATTATTATGGTGACGACCGAGTCCGAAAAGGCCAGAGTCGTGGAAGCGCTCAAGGCCGGCGCCAACAACTACATACTGAAACCCTTCGAACCGGCCGCGATAGTAGCGAAGATCAAGGAAGTGATCGGCACCACCGGCTGACCCGTCCTCAGTGCTCAGCCTCGCCCTTATCCCCTCGCGGATTCAAAGTCTACGTGCACCAACCCCGCGAAAGACTTCTGCGGGGGTCCGGTAGCCGAGTTTCTTTCTGGGTCGATTGTTTAGCTTGTCGATGTAGGTTTTCAACTCGTTCTGGGTCAGTCCCTTGAAGCAGGTCTTCTTGGGAAGGTATTGGCGCAACAGGCCGTTGGTGTTTTCGTTGATGGCGCGCTGGCATGGGCAGTAGGGCTCGGCGAAGTAGAGGTCGATCTCGAGGGCGCGCTCGAGGTCCTTGAAGTGGGAAAACTCCTTGCCGTTGTCGACGGTGAGGGTGTGGCGCAGGCGTTTGGGAACACTCGTGAAGGCCGCCATCGCGGCGGCGTAGAGCGCGCCCGGAGTCTTGTCGGGCATGGTGGCGCCGACGAGGTAGAGGCTCTTGCGGTCCACGAAAGTGGCCGGCGCCCCGATGATTTTTGCCGACGACGGTGTCGCCCTCCCAGTCCCCTAGGCGGGCCTGCTCCTCGACGATGGCAGGGCGCTCGCTGCGATCCTCCGCGCTCCCCTTTGCGGCCTCTGCGGTTAAATCGTTTTATTTCTTCCAGTACCCCGCCATGATTTCCTTTGCCCACTGCGGCTCGCGAGTTTCCCCGCGCGGATGCCGCGCCTGCTCCTTCAGGCCCGGCTCCGCCTCGCGATCGAAATGAAACACGACCTCGATGTGCGAGAACTGGTCGAGCCCAAGCAGCGCGTCGGGCGTGAAGCGCGACGCGTCCAGCTCGATCACGGAGACGATGGAGTCCCACTCGTCGTCGAGCCGCTCGGCGCGGGGGCTCGAGACAATGCCGAGCGGTTTTATGAGAGGCAATGCAGTATCTCCGGTCTCGTTGCGTCACTTCCTTCCCGGATTTCTATTCGGAAAGGAGTAGAAGATTCTGGAACGAGGTGAAATGGAGACTGGCGTGGGCCAGTTTCAAGTCGAAAGCACTCACGGAATGTGGCTTTTCAGTCGTGAGCCGTTTCGCAATCTGCGATCAGGTGCTTGATGTCTTCTACTCTTTCGTCCTTCAATAGCGGTCCTCTCAGATGAAGAATGTGGCCGTTCACATGTTCGCGGTAGCTTGCAAACTCCGATACGACTGAATGTGGTATTCGGTACGCTTCAAGTATGGAGAATTCTGAGTCGAAGACGACGGCAATAAGTTGATCGAACGATTTCATCTCAAGTTTTCGAATTACGCTCAGTTGACGCGATCGATTCTCGGGCGTAATCCACCTCCCCTTAATCTGGATTCTTGTTCCGTCCGGGTCAACAGCGTCATATCCAGCAGAAGAGTTCGGAGTCAACTCGAGATGCATTTTGGATGCGACCAACCATTCTGTGAAATCTCCAAGGGGGTTATTCCTGCTTCGGACAACTCCTCTGCGCTTCAGCTCCGAAATTATCGACGCATGTCTTCGCAGCAGACCGGCAACGGATTCGCCCCGGAGATCTGATTCGTTTAGTCGTTTCATACGATGGTCGACGATTGGAATCAATCCACAATCGCCTGCATGGCTAGGTTCTGGAAATCCTGGCGGATGTTGAGGTGGGTATACGGGCGCACCTGGGTCATGATGATGCCGACGACATCTTCTTTGGGGTCGACCCAGAAGTAGGTGCAGTACGCGCCGCCCCAGCCGAAGGTGCCGATGGAGGCCATCGAGTTCGCCTCGCCGATGTCGGTGGTGACGCTGTAGCCCAGCCCGAAGCCGCCGCCGGGCCCGCGCAGCCAGATGGGCAGATCGCGCGTGTGGTTTGCGGTCATCAACTCGACCGTCTTGCGCCCGAGGATGCGCGCGCCGTTCAGTTCGCCGCCGTTCAGCATCATCTGGTGGAAGCGCCAGTAGTCCGCGGCGGTCGAGAGCAGCCCGCCGGAGCCCAAGAAGTACACGTGCGGCTCCTTCACGAAATTACTGTTCTCGTCCGGCGCCTCGGCGAGCGCGATGTGGTTGTCCTCGCCGTCGGGTTTGTAGTTCGCGGCGAGCCGCCCGAGTTTTTCCTTCGGCAGATAGAAACACGTGTCGTTCATGCCGAGCGGCTTGAAAATTCTCTCGCGGAAATATTCGTCCAGCGTCATCCCACTCATCACCTCGACCAGCCGCCCCACGACGCAAGTCGCGCGGCTGTATTCCCACTTCGTGCCCGGCTGGTAGTTCAACGGCAGCGTCACGAGGCGCTTCACGAAGTCCGCGATCGTTTCGTCCGGCGACTGCTTCGCCGAAATCTTCTCGTGCATCGGCATCGTGTAGGCGTTGCGGTAGCTGTTGGCGAAGCCCGCCGTGTGCGTGAGCACGTGCTCAATCGTGATGGGCCGCTCCGCCGGCACGAGCTTGTACGGCACGCCCGCCGTGTCGCCCTCCGTCGGCACGGCCACCTGCATGTTTGTGAATTCCGGCAGCCACTTCGCGATCGGGTCGTTCAACTGAAACTTGCCCTCCTCGAAGAGCATCATCAGCGCCACCGAGGTAATCGGTTTCGTCATCGACGCGATACGGAAAATCGTGTCCTCCGTCATCGGCTGGTTCTGCTCGACCCACCGCTGCCCGCGCGCCTCGAAATGCACCACCTTGCCTTTGCGCGCCACCAGCGTCACGGTCCCCGCCACCAGCTTCTGGTCGATGTACCACTGCATCCGCTCGCCAATCCGCTCCAGCCGCGCGGACGACATCCCGACGGATTCGGGTTTCGCCATGGGCAGCGGATGGCCGTTGTCCGCAAAGGCGGGCGCAACCAAGGTGAGCGCTGCAACAAAAACTGCGGTGAATCCGAAGGGGGCGATTTTCATTCGTGGTCTCCTGTGGTCTCCTGTGGTCTCCTGAGATGACGCTGGCTTATCCTATCATCGGTATGGAATGGGGCCTATTAGGACTTATGGGTCCTATAGACCCTATAGGCTCTCGTAGCTTCGCCGAAGCGGCGGGACGCCGCTTCCACATTGAAGAACTATCTACCGCGCGACGCGGAGGACGATGTCGCCGTGGCGGCTGTCGTCCATGGCTGCGCCGCGGTCATCGGTGCGATCTGGGCCCACACTGTATACCGTGAAGCCTTTCTCCGACGGCGCGCACAGGTATAGTCCGTCGCTATAGGGGTCTAGTGGAACAATTCGCATAAAATCTGGCGCGAACTCAAAAAATCGCTGTGGAAGCGCGCCGTGGCGAAGCCGATATCTCTCGGTCGCGATGGAGAGTTGACACAGATCGAGCCAGACCATTCCCGCGGTGATCGAGGTGGATGCTCGCACGAACGTGGGTTCGATCAAATCGGTCATGGGACGTAGGTATCGCATCAGCATTCCGCTCTTGGTTCCTGTCATGCTTTCAAGGGCCGGGAGTGCGATGTTCGGGGGCTTGTGGGTCACCTCAAGTAAATGCCTAATGAATCGAGCGTACTCGGCGCGGTCGTAATTACCCAGCGGGCGGGCAAATCCGTTGCTAGGATCTTCGGAAAATAGGCCGAACACGGACTCGCCCGCCAAGGTCCTCTCGAGCGAGATGCTTTCGCGCAATTCCTCGGCCGCAGCCGCCAGCCGGGCCAACTGGCTTTCGGAGAACTGGACGGCACCTAGCGCGGACGCAATCTCTTCGCACAAGCGCGGCAGAATCGCCCGCACGATCATGAGCGACATGAGAATGGGCTCTCTGGCGAGCGAGCGAGCGCAGACGAAGGTAGAAACAAATGCAACTGTTGCCCCTTCCGCGTCGTTGTTACGCGCGGCAACAGCGCCTTCCAACATAAGCAGACGCGCAACCCACGTCACCGAGTTGTAGTGGTTCAACTCGATCGGCGGACGACGCAAATCTACCGGATAGCGCGACTGCCGGAGTTGCGCGGCTGCGTGCGCGAGCCGCAGCGCCTCGGCGGTGGCCTGGATGAGTGCAGCCGACCTGGTCAGGGTGTCTCCGTCGGCCATATCCAAGCGCTTGCAGGACGTCCCCGAACAAAGCACAGGTAAGCGTTCATCGTTGGCGAACTCCCTGCCGGCCTTCGCTGCGGCAAGAAACCCCAGTGCCGCGTTGTCATTGTCGGGAGCGCTTGCATACCTGCTATTGAGTTCGGCCAGCGAAGTTGGGAATTCGTTGGCCTCAAACTCCTTGCGAACGGCGCTCAGCTGCGCGCGCGACCACAGCGCCAGTCCTGCGATTCCGGCGAGGGCGATAAGCGCGAAGATCCCGATGATCGGGAGGAGCCCGATCCGCTTCCGTTCGATCGGTTTGGCGTCCGCCATTCGTCAGCCAGCGACGTTCCGCGTGCCGAACGCGGTCTTCGAAGTGTGCTCGCCGAGCGAGATCGGCTTTGCGTTGGTGATCTCGACGGCCATGACGGTCTCCGGCGTCGTCAATGCGTCACGTGTAGCACCAGCTCGTCACTCTGCCCGCCGGCCGGGTCGCCGCGCCCGTCTACGCCATCCGGACCCACGCTGTAAACGCTGTATGCGCCTTCCCGGATTTCGAACTGGTAGCTGCCTTCGCCGAAGGGGTCCTCGGGAACCCGTTGGATAAACCTCGGCGCCAGCTCCTCCAGTTTGGCTGGGAGGGCCTTGCGCGCCAGGCGAAATTTCTCGACCGCAATCATGAGTTTGAACAAGTCGGCCATTGCGAGGCCCTTGGCAGTGGACTCCCGGTTCAAGTACGCCGCGCGGACGATGTCCGTGGCCGGCTGGGTGAAGCGGGCCAGGGGAAACTGTGCTACGTTCAGCCGGCGAAGCTCTTGAGTCATTTCCGGTGGAAGCAAGGTAGTGGATTCGATGAGCGCGAGCATCAACCGGCTGTACGCTACGCGATCCACCAGCGCGGCCGGCCCGTCGAAAGCATTGCCGGGGTGGTCTGAATACAACGCAAAAACGACTTCGGACACCAGCGCGCGCTCGAAGGATTGGCGAACGTCTACATCACGGGCGGCATTCCCCAGACGATCGAGTTGCTTCGCATCCAAGGCAACGGCCGACAGCACGCCGCTCGACTCCGAGATCGTTCCCGTGAGCAGGCTTAGCGACTGCAGGTGCGACATCATGAACGGATCGCCTGCCACGCTACGGGTGTACGCGAACGCCGCCTCCAGCGCCGAGGTCGCCGCCTCGCCATTGCCCTGGCGCGCGCGCACGGCCGCCTCGAGCCACAGCAAGCGAGCCACTTTTTGTCCGTCTTCCAAACGGCTGATCGGCATTGGCCACTCGGACAAATCCACTGGATACCGCGCGACGCGCAGACCGGCCGCGGCATGTGCGAGTTCCAGCGCCGATCCGTTTGCGGCAAGATACGCCTCCGCGATTGGGAGGAGTTCGGGCGTGAGAGCCTCGATGCCCTGCTCGCCGCTGCCCACGTAGGGCAATTGCGCCGCGTCGGCCGGCATGACCATCGCGTCCCGGGCGGCGAGAAACTTTAGTGCGGCGTTCTGATGCTTCGGCACGGCCACATACCATGCGTCAAGTTCCTGCAAGGACGTCGGATAACCGTGCGCCTTGAACTCGTCCCCCAGGTGCTTCGCTTGTGCGCGGGACCACATCGCAATGCCGACCCCTGCGACCACAAGCAGGAGCGCGACGAGTACCAGCCTGGAAAGGCGGCTGGAGCGTTTTTTGGGTAGAGGTGCCGTTTCAGTCATGGGCGATGGTATCCAGGGGGTCCGTTACATGCGTGAAGTCTTTGAAATGCGTGCCGCTCGCACGGGCGAGCGGCCCTCCGCTTATCCGCCCGTGGCATTGCGCGCGCCGAAGGCGGCCTTCGAGGTGTGCTCGCCGAGCGCGACGAGCTTCTCCTTCGTAATCTCGACCGCCTTGACGATCTCGGGCGTGGTCAGCAGCGTCACGTCTTCAAAGTTTTTCGTTAGTTGGTGCATGGCCCGCGCATAGTCGGGGTCGTTCAGGCGCGTCACGCCTTCTTTGACGTTATCGAAGCGCCACTTCATGTTCGACTCGATCAGCACGTCGCCGAAGGTCTCCATCTTGCCGTACCAATCCTTTCGCTCCTCGAATTCCTTGGCGTACTCCGGTTTCTCCGGAATCTCACCACGCTTGAATCGAAGCAGCGCGTTGAGCTGGTTGAGGTCGATCAGCATCCGCACCATGAGCTCGTAATACATCGAGCCGCGCGTGATCTTGCCCGGCGCCTGCGCAGGCTGCTTCTGCATCTTGCGATCGATGTCCGTCAGCGCGGTCGGCCCGCCGTCGGAGGCGAGCGGCGCGGGCGGCGCCTCGGAGCGCGGCACCGGCACGGTCGGATCGAGAATGGAAATGTGCCCGTGGCACTTGGAACACGACCCGGTGGTCCCGATGTCGACCGGAGACACGTGCAGCGGCTGGTGGCAGCGCGGACAAACCACTTCAATCATGGCCGGCTGGCCTCCCGGGGGCCGGGAATGCGCCCCGAGAACCTACGCGCGGCTTCGTATCGCGCCGCGCGTTCCTCAAGTTGTCCAGACTATCCCTTTTTTACGTCGTGCGCAAGCCTCGTCTTCTATGCTTCACGGATCAGGCGAAATCGTATTCGTGAAGGTTAAGGATGTCCCGTAGGGACAGGTGATAGTAGCCCGCCGTTTCAACGGCGGGTAACCGGTCCTACCAGAAAATGGTAGTCCCCTAAGGGACGGCTGACTCGGGATCATCCGTCCCTTGCGGGACTTCGGGTATAGGGTGCGACCTGAATCCCGCCGTTGAAACGGCGGGCTACTGTCACATCGCCCCTACCGGGGCTCAACAGGTGGCCGCGACACGATTGGATCCAAGTCGATCGATGTTTGCGGTAACTTGGGAGGCCTGCCGCGATCCGGTTGACTGGGCCCGCGCGCCTTGGGTAGTCTGCAGGCTCCCTGGCCCTGCTTTACGGGCCATCCCATCCAACGAATCCAGAAAGGTAGCATCATGGGCGACGTGGTAACTCTTTCCAAACATGGCGAAGTAGCGATCGTGACGGTGGACAGTCCTCCTGTGAATGCCCTCAGCCTGGCAGTCCGCAAGGAATTGCATGACTGCTTCAAGGCCGCCGGCGCGGACTCCTCCGCCAAGGCCGTCGTGCTCATTTGCGCCGGCCGCACCTTCATCGCCGGCGCAGACATCACCGAATTCGGCAAGCCGCCCGCGGAGCCGTGGCTCCATGCCGTGCTCGACCAAATCGAAGGCTGCCCCAAGCCCGTCGTCGCCGCGATCCACGGCACGGCGCTGGGCGGCGGACTCGAGGTCGCGCTCGCGTGCCACTATCGCGTCGCCGTGGCCTCCGCGAAGTGTGGCCTCCCTGAAGTATTGCTCGGCCTGTTGCCCGGCGCCGGCGGCACGCAACGCCTGCCACGCATCGTCGGTCCGCAGAAGGCGCTCGAAATGATCACCAGCGGCCGCCACATCTCCGCCGCCGAGGCCAAGGCCTCGGGTCTGATCGACGCGGTCATCGACGGTGATCTCAAGACCGGCGCGATCGGCTTCGCCGAGAAAATGATCGCCGCGCACGCGCCGCTGCGCAAAGTGCGCGACATGGACGACAAGGTGCAGGGCGTCGACAAGGCCCTCTTCGCCGCCGCGCGCAAGGAGTTGAACAAATCCAAGCGCGGCTTCCTCGCGCCGCAGCGCTGCGTGGACGCGGTCGAGGCGGCGTGCACGCTACCCTTTGACGAGGGCATAAAGCGCGAGCGCGACCTGTTCAGCACGCTGATCACCTCCGATCAATCCGCCGCGCAACGCCACATCTTCTTCGCCGAGCGCGCCGCGGCGAAGGTGGACGACATGCCCAAGGAAGTCAAGGCCCTCGACGTCAAGCACGGCGCGGTGCTCGGCGCGGGCACGATGGGCGGCGGCATCGCGATGAACTTCGCGGCGGCCGGCGTGCCGACGTGGATATTCGACACGACGCAGGAAGCGCTCGACAAGGGCATGGGCATCGTGCGCAAGAACTACGCCGCGACGGTCGAGAAAGGCCGCATGAAACAGGAGGAAATGGACAAGCGCATGGCGCTCATCAAGCCGACGCTGTCCTACGACGACTTCAAGAACGCCGACTTCATCATCGAAGCCGTCTTTGAGGAAATGGACATCAAGAAAGAAGTCTTCAAGAAGCTCGACGCCGTCGCCAAACCCGGCGCTGTGCTCGCCACGAACACCTCGACGCTCGACGTGAACGAGATCGCCTCGGTCACCCAGCGGCCCGAGGCCGTCGTCGGCACGCACTTCTTCAGCCCGGCCAACGTCATGAAGCTGCTCGAGGTCGTCCGCGGAAAAAAGACCAGCCACGACGTGCTCGCCACCACCATGGCCGTCGGCAAGGGCATGGGGAAAGTCTCCGTCGTCGTCGGCGTCTGCGACGGCTTCGTCGGCAACCGCATGGTGCACAAATACGCGGGCGAGGCGGGTCTGCTGATCGAAGAAGGCGCGCTGCCGCAGCAGGTGGACGGCGCGCTCTACAAGTGGGGCATGGCGATGGGGCCGCTGGCCATGGGCGACCTCGCCGGGCTCGACGTGGGCTGGCGCATCCGCAAGCGCCACGGCAAACCCGCCGGCAAGCGCTACGGCGGGACGATACCCGACGCGATCTGCGAGATGGGACGCTACGGGCAGAAAACCGGCGCGGGGTACTACAAATACGAGAAGGGCGATCGCACGCCGCAGCCCGATCCGGAGATCGAGAAGATCATCGTCGAGACCTCGAAGGCGCTCGGCATGCAACGCCGGGAAATTTCCGACGAGGAAATCATCGAGCGCACGATCTACGCGCTGGTGAACGAAGGTGCGAAGATTCTCGAAGAAGGCATCGCGCAACGCGCCAGCGACATCGACGTGATCTACGTCTACGGCTACGGCTTCCCCGTCTACCGCGGCGGCCCGATGTTCTACGCCGACACGGTAGGCCTCAAAAAGGTCTACGACAAAGTCTGCGCCTTCTACGAGACCTCAAAGAAGGAAGCCGCCAACGAAGACCGCTGGAAACCCGCCCCGCTCCTGGAAAAACTAGCCAAGTCCGGAGGCAAGTTCAACGCGTAGGGCCAATAAGCCACGGATCAACGCGGACCAGAGTAAATTATCCACCCATAGAAACAGATGGACACCGATCACCGCAACAAAATTAAATGGAGCCTGGTCCCGATCGTATCGATAGATTTGTTAAAATGCTCCAGAGGGAACAAACCCCAATAAATATCACCATCGTAGGGGCGGGCCCCAGTGCCCGCCCTTTTCTTTTGGTTCCCAAATCGTCTCCGCGAAGAATGACCCTATCGCCCACCCGTCATTGCGAGGAGCGGCATTATCGCCCACCCGTCATTGCGAGGAGCGGCATTATCGCGACGAAGCAAACTCGTTTTACCCGCGACCCCACGTTCCACCTGGGGAGGGTCGCGCTCCCGCGCGACCGCAAGCCGCCGCATTCGCGGTGCGGCTCGGAGGGGAGGACGAGCGTCCTCGCGAGCCATTTTCTCCGCAACGCCGCCACCTTCTCCGCAACGCCGCCATCTTCTCCGCAACGCCGCCACCTTCTCCGTAGCGCCGCCGTCCCGGCGGCAAAGGCGGACTGCCATTCGTGCGAAAACCGGCCACCGATGCGAGACGCAGATTCGTCATCAAATCCACGCGCCCCAGTTGCCGGCCAGAGGCCAGCGCTACGAAGAACGGCATTCGCGAGAGCGCACGGCAAAAGCGATCCTCATCCGATCATCGAGCCAAACCCCGCCTAACACATGCCGGCCGCCGCGCGTCATCCGACAAATGCCGCTCGACGCCCGTCGCCACATCCGCCCAGCGCCCCGCAGGGGCCGCC
>JBCLBO010000085.1:0-15092 GCA_038916785.1 Candidatus Hydrogenedentales bacterium
ATTTCTGGGCGGCGCCATTGTGCGCCGCCTGATCGAGCGCGGCCACTCCGTGCGCACGCTGGCGCGCGGCGACTACCCCGCGCTTCGCGCGCTCGGCGTGGACACCGCGCAGGGCGACATTGCGGACTACGCGGCGGTCGAGGCGGCCGTCCGCGGCTGCGAGGCCGCCGTGCATACGGCTGCGAAGGCGGGCGCGTGGGGTCCCTACCTCGAGTATTACGACACGAACGTGCTCGGCACGCAGAACGTCATCAACGCCTGCAAACGCTGCGGAGTGCCGCGCCTCGTGTACACGAGCACGCCGAGCGTGGCCTTCGCGGGAAAGGACCAGGAGGGCGCCACCGAGGGCGCGCCGTATCCAAAAAAATTTCTCGCCGCGTACCCGCGCACAAAGGCGATCGCCGAACAGCTTGTGCTCGCCGCGAATTCGGAAAAACTGGCAACAATCGCGTTGCGCCCGCACCTGATCTGGGGCCCGGGCGACACACAACTCGGGCCGCGCATCGTCGAGCGAGCGCGCGCGGGACGGCTGCGCATCGTGGGCAGCGGCCGGCAACTCGTCGACGCGACCTACGTGGACAACGCGGCGCACGCCCATCTGCTCGCCGTGGATCGCGTCGCGCCGGGCGCAGCCTGCGCCGGCAAGGCCTACTACATTACGAACGCCGAGCCGTGGCCCATCGCGGACATCATGAATGGAATCCTCGAAGCCGCAGGCGCGCCGCCGGTCACAAAGCGCATCTCGCCAGGCCTCGCGTACGCCGCGGGCGCGGTGCTGGAGGCGTACTACGCGCTGCTTCGCAGACGCGCCGAACCGCCGATGACCCGCTTCGTCGCGCGGCAACTGGGCACCGCGCATTGGTACGATATCTCCGCCGCGCAACGCGATCTGGGATATGCGCCGGTCGTGTCGATGAAGGAAGGGCTGGATCGGCTCAGGCAGTCGGTCCGATCTGCCTAAGGCTCTGCTGAAAAACCCCCGTTAAACCGTCATCGCGGGTTCCCCACCGGCCCTGGACCGGAGTTCCGTAACATCGGCCTCCGACCGATGAAGGACGATCCGGACCAATCGTTTCCCGGCCTGATCTGATCGCGTGACAAATTTTGCCCGTCGCGCGTGCCCGGAATTTAATTCCTGTAGACGCCACCGGCGATCATGCGCTACTCTACTCGCTTGTAATTGGCTGTGGCCGGGCGCTGCGTCCGGCGGATGTGGAGTGGCGAAATCATGTCGTGCGAAAATTCGTGCACCTTCAAAATGGAACCGGCGCCAATGTTTCTCTTCGCCTACATCGCGGGGACCGTGCTGTGTTCCGCCTTCGTCGCTGCGCTCGCGCTGACGAGCCCGGAATTCAGCGGCGCGAAGCTGCCCGTCGTCCTCGAGACGATCGGATACGTGATCGTGTTCTTCGGCCCGCCGTATGCCGCGCTGGCCGCGCTGGTGATGGGGCACTTCTTCAAGTACTCCGTGACCGCGGACGGCGTCTGCGGCCAGGATTTCATGGGCCGGCCGACGTTCATGGCGTGGAGCGGCATCGCCGAAATGAAGCCGCTACGCGTGGGCAATCTCGATTTCGTGCGGCTCGTCAGCAACGGCGGCGCGCGGCCCGTGTGGCTGCCGATGTTCGTGCGCTACGCCGCGGGCGGCGGCGAGGCCGCCGTGCAGCGCAGCCCGCAGTTCCAGGCGCTGCAGGCGCTCGGCCTGCGCATGCCAATCGCCGTACAGCCCTGATCTGCGCCTCTCGCCTTCAGTCCGCGCGCGCGGGGGCCGCGGGCGCGGCGCGCATCGGTTTCGGCCCGCGAAGTTCGCCCACCGGCGATAGCGGCGGCGCGGGACGCTTCGAGAAACGCTCGTAGCTGCGCTCGTGAAGGCTGCTCAGCTCGACCGGCTTCCCGGCCATGAACATGCCGATCGTGCGCGTGTTCGCCTGAAGCGGATCACCGGTCGTAATGATCACGTCGGCGATCTTGCCGGCTTCAAGCGATCCGATCTGCCCGTCGACCCCGAGAATCTTCGCCGCGTCGATCGTGATCGCGCGCAGGCCCGCCCCAGGGCTGAGGCCGTATGCCACGGCGTATCCGGCGTGCAGCGGAAGCTGCCGGGCGAACTGCGTGCCGTCGCTCGCGATGCTGAAGAGGACCCCGGCCTGCTCCAGGCGCGCGGGGTTCGTGTAGAACGCGTCGAAGCGATCGTACTTGCCTGCCGCCTCCCTGAAAACAGATGTCACAATCACGGGGACTTTCTTCTCAGCGAGCAACTGCGCGCACTTCCACGCCTCGCCGCCACCGAGAATGATCGGCTTGAGACCGAAAGTGTCCGCGAACGCGAGCGACTGGAGAATCGCCTTGTAAGAGTCCGCGCGGAAGAAGACCGGCTTCTCGCCACGCACGCAGGGCGCCATGGCCGCCAGGCGCACGTCGGTCGTCAGCTCCGCCCCGGGGACCCCGTGCGCACGCGCATAGTGCTGGGACTCGCGCAGGAAAGCCTCGATGTCTTCCATCTTGGCGCGGTGCGCTTTAAGCGCGTCGTCATTTTGTTTGTAGAGATCGAAGAGCGTCAGGTGCGGCCAGATTTCCTGACGGTTCGCCTGTTCCATCGCCGTGTGCGGCCCTTCGGAAAACGCGCGCTCCTTGTCCCGCAGGCGGGCCATCTCGTCGTCCGAGGGCCCCTTCGCCTCGATACCGAGGTGTGTCGCACCGTCGGTAAAACCGGCATACGCAATCAGCCCCGTCGCGTCGAAGCGTTCGGCGATGTCCGGAATCGCCACCTCCGCACCGACGGCGGCAATGCGCCCGTCCTTGATCAGAATCGTCGCATGCTCGACCGACTCGCCCGGCGCCAGAACGACCGTAGCGCCCGTGATGGCCAGAGGTGTGCGAAATTCCTGGGCCGGCGCACCTGTGGCGCAAAGCACGCCGGAGATGACCAGCGCAAGAACCAACATGGGGCGCAAGAAATCGATCATCAGAGCCTCCCGAATATTCGTCCGACTTTTCCGACAAGTCCAACCCGTCGGACCCACATTTCTAGGAAGTGTCCCTTTTACTCGCGCGATCCCGGGGTGATCATCAGTGGCAGACGCTCGCCGCCGCGCTCGACGACGACCGTCACTTCTTCGCCGACCTTCAACCCGTCGATGGCGTACGTGTAGTCGTAAATATTCTCAATCTTCCGGCCCGCGAGTTCGACAATGATGTCGCCCTGCTGGAGGCCCGCGGAGTCCGCCGGGGCACCCTTAGTGACTCCAGCGAGCTTGAGGCCCTTGACCTCCTCGGCGTAGTCAGGAATCGTGCCGAGGTATACGCGCATACCGCCGGCGGCGCCCATCTGCGGCGCTTGGACTTCCTGGTAGTCCGGCGCATCGGCGCGTGTCACCAGCGATCGCGCAACCAACGACATGAACTTCGTCACCTGCTCCGCGCCGCCGTAGTTGATTTTGTCCGCCGTGTCCGAGGGCCGGTGGTAGTCCGCGTGCGCGCCGGTGAATGCATTCAGAAAAGGCACGCCCTTGAGATAGAAGGGTGTCGCGTCCGTGGGCAGGTAGGTCTCATTCTTCGCCGCGATGCTCAGGCCGATCGGCGCGTTACGCCGCTCGATTTCGCCGGGCCAAATGCTGCTCGAAGCCACGCCCTGCACGATGAGTTGTTTGTCGAGCCGGCCTATCATGTCCATGTTGAGATAGGCCGATATCTCCGGCCGGAGCAGCTCTTGTTCCTTCTTGCCTCCGTAGGTCTTCACAAAATGGTCCGAGCCCAGCGTGCCGAGCTCCTCGCCCGACCAGGACGCAAAGATCACGTTGTGCGTGAACGCCAGTCCGTTTTTTTTCTGATCCACGAGGTATTGCGCAATCTCGAACAGGCCCGCCGTGCCGGAAGCGTTATCGTCCGCACCGTAATGGATACCGGTGGCCTCGTCGTCGTGCGCGAGCGACACATTCGACCGGCCCACGCCGAGGTGATCAATGTGCGCGCCGATAACGACGGCCGAGGCCGCACCGGCGTCGAGCTTGGCAAGCACGTTTCGCCCCATGCGCTTCTCCTGGACAATGTCGATCGACGCCGACAGGACCGCATCGGGAATCGAAAATCCCATCGCGGCCTCGCCTGTATCGAGTTCCGTTTGCAGCTCCTTGAGGTCCTTGCCCGCGAGACCGAGAAGCTGCTGCGCCACCTCGTCCGTGGTCGAGATCGCGGCGATGCTGGTGCCGCCGAGCGAGGTGTCGATCGCCATCGAGACCAACTGCTCCTGGACCTTCGCGTTCGGCCCGCTGACCACGATCATGCCGCGCGCACCCAGGTCGCGCAGGGTCATCGCCTTGAAGCGCAGGTGCGAGTGCGCGTTCAGATGCTGGCGCAACTCCGGCGTGACGTTCTCCGGCAGAAAGCGCAGGACCATCACCCACTTGTCCTTCACGTCGAGATGGACGAAGGAGTCGTACTCCGGCTGCGTATCGGATTTTTCGGCCTGGATGCCGTAGCCCGCGAACACGATCTCGGACGGCGTGACCTCGCCCGTGCGCGAGAACGCGAGCGGGCGCCAATCCTTGTCCACTTCCAAACTACGATCGGCCCCGGCGCTCTTCTCTTCCAAGCGATTGCCCTTGCCGAGCGAGACGCCGGCGGTGAATTCAAAATGCTGAAAGTAGGCGCCGTCGTCGCCCGCGGGCGCGAGCCCTAGCGACTGATATATCTCCGCCGCGTACTCCGTCGCGCGCCGCTCGCCGATCGTCCCCGTCAGCCGGCCCTGCATATAGTCAGACGCGAGATACTCTATGTGCTGGCGGATGTCCGCCGCGCGGATCGCCGGGGTCGTCGCCGCGGAGTCGGGCGCACCTTCGAGAGTGACCTCCTCCGCGCCGGCGCCGTTCAGAGTCAGCAGGCGCCGCGCTTCAACGTCGTTCCAATCGGCGACGTGAATCTGCGAAGCGCCGCCCGGCGTGCGGTTCGTCGTCCACGCCAGGCGCTTCCCGTCCGGGCTGAACGCCGGCAGCCCGTCGAAGCCGTCGGTGTACGTCACGCGCACGGGTTCGCGCTCACCCTTCGCGTCAACGAGGAACAACTCGAAGTTCGCAAAGCCGAGGCTGTTGTTCGTGAAAATGATGTAATCACCAGACGGATGGAAGTACGGCGCCCAGGACATCGCGCCGACGCGCGTAATCTGCCGCTGGTCGGAGCCGTCGAGGTTCATCGTGTAGACTTCGGCCGTCGCGCCGTTCGGCGCGAAGCGGCGCCAGACGATGCGCTCGCCGTCCGGGCTGAAGAAGGGGCCGCCGTCGTAGCCCTTCGACGCGGTGAGTTGGCGGACATTCGACCCGTCGGCGTTCATCAGGTAGATGTCCGTCATGTACGCCGGGTCGTCCTTGAAGTACCCCGCGTCTTCCTCCGACATCGGCTCGGAGTACGCCTCACGATTCGACGCGAAGGCAATCAGCGACCCGTCGGGCGAGTACGAGCCCTCGGCGTCATAACCGCGCTCGTGCGTCAACTGCTGCAGCACCTTGCCGCTGAAATCCGAGACGTAAATCTCAAAATGCTCGTCATAGTCCCACGCGTAGCGCCGGGTCTGGCCCGACGCGCGGAAATCGAGCTCGGCCTTCTGCAGATTTGCGCTCTCGGGATCGCCATGCGTCGACGCGAAGAGTTCCTTCGGCTCCTTCGGATGGATCCACGAGCAGGTCGTCTTACCGATGCCTGGAGAAATGCGCGAGAGGTCGCCCGTCTCCATGTCCATCAAATAAATCTGGTAGAAAGGATTCCCAGGTTCCCGCTCGCTCTGGAAGGTCAGCTTCGTGCCGTCCGCGTTAAAGTAGCCCTCGCCGGCACGCTTACCCTCAAAGGTAAGCTGACGGATGTTCGTGAGCAACCGAGCCTCCTCCGCGGACGCAGCGATCACGGCGTCGTCGGCATATACCGAAGCCGCGAACCACAGAGCGATGATGAACAGAAGGAAACGAAGAGAACGAAGAATGCTCATGGAAAAACAAATCCCTCAGGTAGTAGACAGACAACGGAATCGGCGCATGATACTACTCGAAGGGAACAATTTCGACGAAGACTTTTCCGTGATGCAAACCAACAAATCGACAGGATTTACACGATTCACACGATTTCTCACAACCAATTCGGCCGGCTCCGGCGATTCCAACACGAATCGGTAGGTTCCAATCCTGTGAATCCTGCCTCTCCAATCATGTAAATCCTGTCTATGCCCTTCACGCGGTCGTGATGCCCGCCGCTTTCTCAAGGCCGAAGCGGGCGACGCCCATCTCACGAAGTTTGAATTTTTGGACTTTGCCGGTGACCGTGAGGGGAAATTCGTCCACAAAGACGACGTAGTGCGGGACTTTGTAGTGCGCGATCTTCTCCCGGCAGTATGCTTTCACTTCCGCCTCGGTGAGGGCGTCTTTTTCCTTCGGGACTATCCAGGCGGAGACCTGCTCTCCGAATTTCTCGTCGGGCACGCCGACGACTTGCACGTCCCGGATCTTCGGATGGCCGAGCAGAAACTCCTCAATCTCGCGCGGGTAGACGTTCTCCCCGCCGCGGATGATCATGTCCTTGATACGTCCAGTGATCTTGTAATGGCCCGCGGGCGTCTTCACCGCGAGGTCGCCGGAATGCAGCCAGCCGTCCTGGTCGATCGCGGCGGCCGTCGCCTCGGGCAGGTGGTAGTAGCCGAGCATGATGCCGTGGCCACGCGCCCAGAGTTCGCCCTGCTCGCCCGGCGCGCAGTCGCGGCCCGTGGCGGGATCGACGATGCGCGCTTCGACGCCGGGCAGCTCCGCGCCGACAGTGGACACGCGCACTTCGAGCGGGTCCGTGGTCTCGCTCTGCGTAACGACCGGCGAGGCCTCGGTCTGACCGTAGGCAATCGTGACTTCGCCGCAATGCATCTCGCTCACGACGCGCTTCATCAGCTCGATGGGACACGGGCTGCCCGCCATGATGCCGGTGCGCAGACTCGTCAGATCGAATTTCGCGAAATCTGGGTGGTTCACCTCGGCATTGAACATCGTCGGCACCCCGTAGAGCGCCGTGCAGCGCTCCTGCGCGACGGCCGAGAGCGTCGCCTCAGGCTCGAAGGACTCCGCCGGCACGACCATCGCCGCGCCGTACTCGGCACACATCAGCGTGCCCAGGACGCACCCGAAACAATGATAGAACGGCACCGGGATGCACACGCGGTCACGCTCGGAAATCTGCTGGCGCTGGCCGGTGTAGAACGCGTTCATGAGCAAATTCCGGTGCGAGAGCATCGCGCCCTTGGGATTGCCCGTCGTACCCGACGTGTACTGGATGTTCACCGGATCGCCCGCGCGCACCTCGGCGGCCAGGGCATCCACCCGCGCATCGGGCACGCGCGCGCCCTGCGCGATGAACTCGCGCCAGCCCAGCACACCGGCGAGACCCGTCGCGGATTTGATGCTGACGACGTGCGAGAGTTTCGGAAATTCGGCGCTCGTGACGCGCCTACCCGCAGGACCTCCCCTGACCGACGGCAGCAACTCGGCCGTCATCGCTTCATAGTCAGAGGTCTTGTGTGTGTCCGTGATAAAGAGCAACTTGATGTCGGCCTGCTTGAGGATGTAGGCGAACTCATGCGTGCGGTACGCGGGATTCACATTCACCAGGACCGCGCCGATGAGGCCGCTGCCGAATTGCAGCAGGACCCACTCCGGCCAGTTCGTCGCCCAGACCCCGACATGGTCCCCCTTGCCGGCGCGCAGCGCCAGCAGTGACTTCGCCGTCGCGCGGACTCGCCGTTCAAACTCGGCGTAGGACCAGCGCAGGCCCAGCTTGGGAAACACGACGGCATCACTATCGCCGAAGCGCGAAGCGGTCTGCCTCAGCACCTCGCCGAAAGTCTTGCCGTCCACCCAGGGAGTTTGGGTCATAGTTAGATCCCGGAGAATTGCCCGCAATCGTGATCCTAACCTGCGAACGGGGCGCGGGGCAAACACGGAACGGAGACCGTCAGGCGCCCCCGCGGTCCTTCTGGGAAACTGGATAAATCCGATCGAGCTCCTCGCGCAGATACTCGAAGGCAGGCTCGACTTCGTCGAAAAACCGGAACAGCGAGAGGTCTTCGGAGCTGATCATGCCCCAGCGCGCGAGCGCGTCCCAATTGATGACTTCGTTCCAGTATTCCGTGCCATACAGCACGATCGGCATATACTTCGACGTCTTCTGCGTCTGCACGATCGTCAGCAACTCAAAAAGTTCGTCCATCGTGCCGAAGCCGCCCGGGAAGACCACGAGCGCCTTGGCAAGATACACGAACCAGAATTTGCGCATGAAGAAATAGTGAAAGTCGAAAGCCAGCTCGTCCGACTGATACGGATTGGGCGCCTGCTCGAAGGGCAGCGTGATGTTCAATCCGATCGAACGCCCGCCCGCTTCCTTCGCGCCACGGTTGGCCGCTTCCATGATGCCCGGGCCGCCGCCCGAGCAAATGTAAAATCGCTGAGCGGGCCGGCGGGTCTTGTCCGACCATTGCGTGAGCCGGCCCGCGAGCTGCTGCGCCTCCTCGTAGTAGCGCGCGATGCGCTCGCCGCTCTTGGCCGCAGTCACTTCATTCGCAAACAACGGATCGCCGGACTCCTTTTTGAAATTATTCTCGGCGGCCTGCAATCGCGCGCGTGCGTCCGCGAGCGGGCGAATACGCGCGGAACCGAACATCACGATCGTGTTCTTCACGTTCATCCGGCGAAAGCGGGACTCGGGATCGAGGTATTCGCACAGAATGCGGACCGGCCGCGCGGACGGGCTGTCCATGAAGCCGGGATTGTGGAAGGTGTTGGGCCGGGGCTGCGGGTTGCTACCGATGGGTTGCTGCGCCATGGATTCTCCTCGGAGGGGCCGTCGAACCCATACTGCGGGCCCTCCGGCCGATTCCTACAAACCGTTTAAATTCAGCTAGTTACGCACGGTAATCTCTTTACATGGTATCATAAACTGTGTAGGCGGGATCGCATCATTACTCGGCCCCGCCACGGGAGAGCGTTGACCGTGAATCGCACCGTTTCCAGCGCCGAATGGATTGGCGCTACGCCGCGGCAGAGCGTCCTAATCGTGGACGACAGCCCGACGGACCTGCTCTATCTCACGCGCGTGCTCGAGCGGCCCGACCGGCACATCATCTCGGTCCGGAGCGGCGAAGAAGCGCTGCAAGTCCTCAAGGGCTTCGAGTGCGCGCTCGTGCTGCTCGATATTCACCTCGAGGGATTGAACGGGTTCCAGACCGCAGAGAAAATCCGCGCGGAGGAACGCACGCGCCACCTGCCGGTCATTTTTATCACGGCCACCTCGCGCGATCAGGAAAATGTGTTCCGCGGTTACGACGCCGGCGCGGTGGACTATCTCTTCAAACCGCTCGAAGCCAATCTGCTGCGCAGCAAAGTAAACGTATTCTGTGAATTGAGCGCGCAGCGCTTGGTCATCCAGGAACAACTCAAGGAAATCCAGGCGAAGAACGAGGTCCTGCACCGGCAGCTCGAGGAAATTAAAACACTGCGCGGGCTCGTACCGATTTGCGCGCGTTGCAAGAATGTGCGAGACGACTCCGGGTTCTGGCAGACCATCGAGGCCTACGTCTGCGATCACTCCGAGGCCGAATTCAGCCATTCGCTATGTCCGGAATGCACCGGCGTCTTATATCCGGGACTTCAGATCCACTCACACGCGCCCGCGCGCACACCGCAGAGTTGAGAGGGGCCATGGCTGACTCCGAACCGATCGACATCAACTGGCTGCGCAAGACCTTTGACGAGGACTCAATCCTCGCCGAGCTGTACACGATGTACGTCGGCGACATCACGAAGCGGCTCTCGGAACTTCGCGAGGCCCTTGCCGCCAAGGACGCGGAGCGGTGCAGCCGCGTGGCGCATACAATGAAGGGCTCGAGCGGAAACGTCGGCGCAGGACGCATGCGCGAACTCGCCACGCAGCTCGAAAAACACGACTGGGCCGCCGATCCCGCCGCAGTGCCGGCGCTCGCACAGTCGCTGGACGCTGAATTTGGCCGCGTACGCACCTTCGTCGAGCAATTCCTCGCCGGATCCCCCGTCGCCGGCTGAACCCACCCCGCCGGCGATCCAACGGGCCGCTCCCACGCGCTAGAATGTGCCCTTCTGGAGATGGCGCCCCGTGACGTTGCTCAGCGTAAACGTGAACAAGATTGCTCTGCTGCGAAATAGCCGCGGCGGGGGGGTGCCGAGCGTGCTACAAGCCGCGCACACGGCGATCGCCGCTGGCGCGCAAGGCATCACCGTACATCCCCGGCCCGACGCGCGGCACGTCACCTATCAGGACGCGCGCGATCTGAAGCGCGAAATCACCGTCGAGCTGAACATCGAGGGAAACCCAACCCGGGATTTTCTCAACCTCGTCTGCGACGTGCGGCCCGCACAATGTACCCTGGTTCCAGACGACCCGTGCCAGCTCACCTCCGACCACGGCTACGACCTCCGCAAGAGCGGCGCGGCGCTGGCCCCAATCGTGAAGCGGCTGCACGATCACGGCATCCGCGTGAGCCTGTTCATGGACCCCGCGCCCGAAGATATACGACTAGCCAAAGACACCGGCGCCGATCGCATCGAGCTCTACACCGAGGGCTACGCGACCGCCCACGCGCGCGGCGATTTTGACGCGGTGCTCGCGCAATACGTCCGGAGCGCAGCGGCCGCGCGAACGGCCGGCCTGGGCATCAACGCCGGCCACGATCTCAACCAAAAAAATCTCGGCGCGTTTCTCGACGCGCTCCCGGACGTCGCCGAAGTGTCCATCGGCCACGCGCTGATCAGCGAAGCGATCTACGACGGACTCACGCCGACCGTGCGCGCCTACGCCGCCATCTGCGCGCGGCGCCGCGGATAGCGGGCCCGCCATGTCCGAAACCGCCGGGCTCTGCGCCACCTGCGCGCGCGCGACGCGCACCAAGCACCCGCGGGGCGGCCGAGACTACGTACGCTGCCAACTCGCCGAGACCGACCCGCGCTTCGAGCGCTACCCGCGGCTGCCCGTACTCACCTGTGGGGGCTACGAGCGCGAGACAAAAGAAAAGCGGGGCTAAGCCTCGCTCAGCCCCGCCAGGTCTTCGTCGATCGGTTATTGATACATCGCCAGCCACGCCTTGATCATGGCGGTAGATTCTGCCGCCTTCTCGCGCTGCGACCAGTGGCCCACGCCCGGGTAGGTCACCAGCGTCCAGTCCTTCTCGAGATGCTCCCAGGTGCTATTGAGCCCGCCGGGCATCAGCGCCGTGTCATTCAAGCCGTGGAACTGCAACACCGGCATCTGAATCTTCGGCAGTTTCACTCCCGGACCTTCCGCGCCTTCCTTCGGATAGTTCTGCCGGTAGTAGTTCATCATCCCCGCGAGGCTCGATCGGCCAAAGGCCTCTTCATACTTCGCCTTCAGGTCGGCGTCCCCGTTCGACACCATCGTCGCCAGCATCGTCGCGCTCAGCATCTTCTCGGAATCCGGCTTCTGGAAATTGCGCGCGTAGCCGGAGTTCTTCTGCTGATCCGGATTGTTCGCCAGCTCGCGGGCCATGCATTCCAGATGCGGAAGATTGAAGATAATCAATTTGTCCGTCATTTGCGGCATCATCGCGGCGAAGCTCCACGCGATCGCGCCGCCCCAATCGTGCCCTACGATGACCGCCTTCTGCGCGCCCTCGGCCTTGATGACAGCCGCAACATCGCCGACGAGAAACGGCATCGCGTAGGCTTCCTGGGCTTCGGGCTTGTCGCTGAGGTTATACCCGCGCGTGTCCATCGCGCACACCGTGTACGTATCCATCAGGCCTTCCATCTGCGCGCGCCACGTGTACCAGAAATCCGGGAAGCCGTGAATGAAGACGATCAGCGGCCCCTTCCCCGCCTTCGCATAGTGAATTTTCACGCCGTCGCTATCGGCGTACTTGTCCTCCACTTTCATCATCGAGTCCTCGGCCATGGCCCCGCCGCAGACCGCCACCGCCAATAGCGCAATCGAGACCTTCCGCATGGTGCAATCCTCTCCTTTCGCTTGCGGGCCCGAGCGCCCCAAGCGCGTGTCCGGTAAACCCCGCCATCGTAGCACCGGCGCCCTCGACAACACCACGGTCGTATGATACCCTGACGAGTCTGTGCCGGTGCTGCGCCCGATGGACATGCTGCTCCCCTATTCTTGGATGGTTCTTCCCGCCGCCGCGGTGTCGGCCTGCATTCTCACGGGGAAAATCGCGATCGCGGCCGAGACCTTGCGGCAGCTCTCCGGCCGCCGCCGCTACTTTCGCTACCTCGTGGCCCTGCGCGATCGCGCCCACGACCATCCGAGTGAATACCAGGACGCCACGCGCCCCCTCGCGCTCGCGCTGGCCTTCGAGTATGTCCACGCCTACCGGGCGTACCACCAGACCCGCCGGCGCCTGCGCGTGGACCTGTGGCGGGCCGCCGATCGCGAGACCCTGGCACTCGTCAGCTCCGAGCGCACGCGGTGGCGTACCCGGCATTGCACCGTGTTCGTGTCCGTCATGGAAAGCGGCGCGCGCATCGCCACCTCGGACAATTTCAACGAAGGCGATCCCCTCGGACTCAAAGGCGAACTGATTCGCCGGGGGCTGAACTTCCGCGATCTCTACGCCCTGCACCGCCGGCGGGTCCACCGCAGCGGGCACGCGCCGGAAACGATCGGGCACTCCAATCCGCTCAGCGTCATCGAGGACCTAGAGCGCGCGCGCGTGCAAGATCTGGCCGGCGCCGGTCTGGCGCGCTATCGCGACGAGGCGCAGATTTCCTGGAGCTACACGCCGCGGGGCGCGTGCGACATCTACTACCGCGCACGGCCGCGCCAAGTCCGCGAGCTTCACGCGTACCGCGCCGCCCAGGCCAAAACGGCGGAGTGACGGGCATTCGCATGGGGGAATCGACGCAGTGACCCCGACCCAGCACGGCGTCCACCTGCCAGGCCTGGTCGCGGTGGTGCCGGTGTATAACACCGGCGCGCGCGCGCGCCGGGTCGTCGACGGTCTCCTCGCCGCGGGCTGCCGCGTAATCGCCGTGGACGACGGCAGCACCGACGGCGGCCCCGACGCGCTCCGCGACCTTCCCATCGAGCTCGTCCGCTTCGATCACAATCGCGGAAAGGGCCATGCGCTGATCGCCGGCTTTACGAAGGCACTGGAGGATCCAACGGCGCAGGCCGTCGCAGTGCTCGATGCCGACGGCCAGCACGATCCCGCGGAGTTGCCGGGACTTTTCGCGGAGTTCACCCGCCAGCGCGCGGACTTGCTCATCGGTTCGCGCAATTTTTCCGGCGGCGAGGTCCCCTTCCGGAGCCGCTTCGGAAATATCGTGACGGTCTTCGCCGCGGGACTCCTGCTCGGGCGGCGGCTGACCGACACGCAATCGGGCTACCGCATCCTCTCGCGCCGCTTGCTGGATGCCGTCCTGCGCGAAATCCCGGGCGGACGCTACGAGACGGAGATGGCTATCCTCGCGCTGGCGATCCGCGAAGCCTTCGTCATCGTGTCGGCCCCCATCAAGACGATCTACGAACCGGGCAACGCCACATCCCACTTCCGCAAAGGGCGCGATTCGTGGCTGATTTACCGCACGCTCATCGGCGCCGCACTGAAACGACGCCGCCGCGCTACCACTTGACGATGGCCGAGCCCCAGGTGAGCCCCGCGCCGAAGGAGGCGAAGAGCACGTGATTGCCGGGCGCGAGCCGGCCGGCGGTGTTCGCTTCGTGCAGCGCGATCGGGATGCTGGCCGCCGTCGTGTTGCCCGTCTTGTAAATATTGATGACCACCTTCTCGCGCGCAATGCCCATGCGCTCGCCCGCGGCCTCGATGATCCGCGCGTTGGCCTGGTGCGGCACGAAAAGATCGATGTCGTCGTAGGTCAGCCCCACCGCGTCGAGCGCCTGCTGGCTCACCTCGGCGAACTTGACCACCGCGCGCTTAAACAACTCCGACCCCTTCATGTAAATCGTGTAGGCGTCATCGTCCATGTTCTCGATCGAATAGGGCGCGCGCGATCCCCCTCGCGGCAAGTACAGCACTTCGTAGTTCGCGCCATCGGAACCCAAGTGCGTGGTGAGCACGCCGCGATCGCCTTCCTCCGCCTGCAACACGATCGCGCCCGCGCCGTCGCCGAAGAGCACCGCCGTGTCGCGGTTCTTCCAGGTCATGCGGTTCGTCTGAATTTCCGCGCCGACGACAAGCACCTTCTTGCACATCCCCATCTCGACGAAACCACGGCCCACCGAGAGCCCAGCGATGAACCCAGAGCACGCCGCGTTCACATCGAAGGAACCCGCGTTCTTCGCGCCGAGCATGCCCTGGAGCAAGTTCCCCGATGCAGGCAACAGCATGTCCGGCGACAGCGTGCAGCACACGACCATATCCAGTTCTTCGGGCTTCACCCCCGCATTCGCCAGGGCGACCTTCGAGGCCTCGAGTGCGAGGTGGGACGTGCCCTGGCCGGGCGCCGCTTGGTGGCGCTCCTCGATGCCCGTGCGCTGCCGAATCCACTCGTCCTTGGTGTCGCATATTTTCTCGAGGTCGGCGTTGGTCAGCACGCGCTCCGGCAGATAGCTGCCGGTTCCAATGATCCGTGCTCGCTTCATCGCGGGTAAATTCCTTCGACCGGGCCCAAGAGAATTCGCGCGCGCAACGCGGACGCCCTTCTCCCCCATTCCCCGTGCACAGGCTAACACAATCCTAACCCGCGCGAAAACCGACCAAAATTGACTGGAGCCGGGCGTCGCTCTTACAATTAGCGCGTAAATTCGAGCGCAAACCGCGGTACGCATTGCCCCGCGGAGAGGTGCATGAAGCAGAGTCTCTCACAACTGGTGAACGTCATCCTCAAAAAGCTGGCCGAGCAGCCCGCCGGCCCGAACGAGGGGGGGATCCGCACCTGGCTCATCCGCCAGGGCTATGCCCAGCGCGACATCGACGCCGCCATGAAAATGGTCGGCCGACGTCCGGGAATCGGCCACCATCCGCCCCGGCCCGTAGGCGTTCGTCATCTCTCCGAGTACGAGGCGCTGCGCCTGACGCCCGAGGCGAAGGCGGCGCTGATGCGGCTGGAGATGTATGA
>JBCLBO010000086.1:0-14901 GCA_038916785.1 Candidatus Hydrogenedentales bacterium
GCGCTTGCGCCCGGTGCTGATGACCGTGCTCGTCGCCGCACTCGGATTCGTGCCGATGGCGCTCTCGCACGGCACCGGCGCCGAGGTCCAGCGGCCGCTCGCCACCGTCGTCATTGGCGGAATCCTGACGTCGACCCTGCTTACGCTCGTCGTCCTACCCGTCTTGTACCAACTCGCGCACGCGGCGCGGGGCAAGGCCGCAGTGGCCGCGAGCGCGTCCACGGAGTAGTATCGATGGAATTTGGCGTGGACGAAGTATCGGCAGAGAACGCTGGCACAGGATCGGTCCAATCGCGGCGTTGATTCGCCTGCGCGACGGGCGCTTGTGTCTGACCTATGGGTTCCGCGCGCCGCCGTTCAGCATTCACGCGCGGCTGAGCAGCGACGAGGGACAAACCTGGGGGCCGATTTACGTGTTGCGCGATGACGGCGCGGCGCGGGACATCGGGTATCCGCGGATGGTGCAGCGGCCCGACGGGAAAGTGGCCGTGCTCTATTATTTTACCGACGCACAGACCGGGCCGGAGAGATATATCGGGGCGACTATCTGGGAGGTGCCTGGGAAGCGCATTAAAAGAGCAGGAATCTAGCACAGCGAGACGACGCGAGGATCCGCCAGCGAGAGCGTAAAGAAGCACGCGCTGGGATCACGAAGCCCCATCGCGGAGGTTGCCGCTACACTTCCTCGACCACCAAACGGTGGCGCGATCTGGGCGTCCGTTTACCCAGTTTCAGCAAGCTCTCGAGATGGAGGTCGAGCGCTTCGCATGCGTTGTCGAAGGCCTCGCTCAACGTCCCGCCGCTCGTGACGATCGCCGGGATGTCGGGGAAATCCACGACAAATGCAGGGTCCTTCGCCTCGTATGAAATAGTGAACACATAGCCGCGATACTCATGCGTCGTGTTCATCGTTCAGTATCCTCAGTACTCGCTCGACATCCGAATCATAACACGTCTTGCGTCCGCCATGTGGTTTCACGACAGTGATGACGCGGCCGTCCGCTCGATGATACGTACAATGGCTGCCTCGCTGATTGAACAGCACGAACCCGCCGCGTCTCAATACAGCCTCCACTTCGCCGAACCGTATACTGCCCGGCGAATGTTGCATCTTTTCGATGAGTTTTTGCCGACGCGTCATCGTTCCAGATTTCGTCCGGAGTAAAACTGGTCAGTGGTCTCAGATATTCAGTCACGCCTCCTCAGGCAAAGCAAACGCCAGCAACTCCGCGGGCTCCGTGCCGCCGCCGCCGGTGACGAGGATGTACTGCTTGCCGTTGCGCGAGCAGGTCATGGGCGAGCCGTGCAGATGGCGGTCCACCTTGACGCTGGCGATGAGCTTGCCGGTTTTCTTGTCGTAGGCTTGCAAGAACGAGCCGTTCGCGGTGCGCGGCGATTTCGTTTCGTCGACGTCGGCGTTGACCGTGATGAGCAGCGTCTTGGTGATCAGGATGCCGCCTTCAGCGATCACGCCGTCGGGGAACAAAGTGCCGAGCGGACCGAGATTGAGGCCCTTGAGCGCGGGGTGATTGCGCGGCCCGTCGCCGAAGGGAATCTGCCAGGCGATGTCGCCCTTGTTCATGTTATAGGCCGTTATGCGGCGATAGGGCGGCTTGAAGAGCGGCAGGCCCTGCGGCCCGGCCGGTCCCTCCATGTTTCCGAGCGAGATCATGTATTTCAGGTTGGAGCGGTTCTGGTCGGGCTGGATGAGGCTCATGTTCGAGGGATAGGTCTGCGACTGGACGTAGAGCCAGCCCGTCTCGGGATCCACCGATGCCCCGGGGAAATTCGCGCCGCCGCCCGCGCTGGGGAGCTGGAGGAAGCCTTTCTTTCCGTTCTCGCCGGCCACAATGTTCGGCGAGAAGAGCGGGCCCAGGACGTACTCGCTGGCGATCTTCTTCGCTTCCTCGCGGAGTTCGGGGGTGAAGTCGATCAGGTCGTCCTCGGAGGTGCCTTGGCGCTCGAACGCGGGCGGCTTGGTGGGGAAGGGTTGCGTCTTCGAAAGCTGCTCGCCGGGGACGGTGGTGTTCGTGTTCACCGGGCGCTCTTCGATCGGCCACACGGGCTTGCCGGTGACGCGATCGAAGACGTAGACGAAGCCTTGCTTGGACACTTGCGCGACGGCCTTGATCTTCTTGCCGCCGACGGTGATGTCGATCAAGTTGGGCGCGCAGGGGAAGTCGTAGTCCCAGATGCCGTGGTGGACGGCCTGAAAATGCCACACGCGCTCGCCGGTTTTCGCGTTGAGGCAGACGAGCGACTCGCCGAAGAGGCCGTCGCCGTGGCGGTGGCCGCCGTAGTAGTCGCTGGTCGGCGTACCGATGGGCAGATACACGTAGCCCAACTCGTCGTCCGAGGTCATCAGCGACCACACGTTCGTGTTGCCGGTGTATTCGGCGGAGCCGTCTTCCCAGGTGTCGTAGCCGAATTCACCCTTCTGCGGGATCGTGTTAAAGCGCCACTTGAGCGCCCCGGTGCGCGCGTCATAGCCGCGGACGTGGCCGGGCGGGTTCTCCTTCATGGTCGGGAAGTCCATGATGATCGAGCCGACGATGACCGTGTCGCCGACGACGATGGGCGGCTTGTTGTCGCCGATGTTGCGGGCATTCACTTCTCGGCCGAGGTCTTTAAGCAGATCGACCCACTGGCCGTCGTTGAAATGCGGATCAGGCTGGCCGGTCTTCGCGTCCACCGAGACGAGCTGCCGGCCGCCCGTCGAGATGAAGATGCGCTCTTCCTTGCCGTCGGTCCAATACTCCACGCCGCGGTGGTGCGCCATGCCGTGCGTGACCGCGCCGCGTTTGTAGCTTTCGGGATCGTGGACCCAGAGCGTCTCGCCGCTGGCGACATCGATCGCCGCGATCTGCGAGAGGCCGGTGGAGAGGTACGCCGTGCCCTTGATGACGATCGGCGTGCCCCGCAGGTAGTAGGGCCTCATCGGCGTTTTACCTTCGAGGGCCTTGTCGGCGGTCTCCCAACGCCAGGCGACTTGCAGCTTGCCGAAGTTCGACGCGTCGATCTGATCGAGCGGCGAGTACTTCGTCGAGCCGTGGTCACCGGCGAAATGCGGCCAGTCGCCGTCCGGCGCGCCCTTTTGCGCAAAGGCCGGCGCGGCGGAAAGCGTCAGGAGAATAGCGGCAACACGAATGACATTGCGCATGGGAGGCCCTCGAGTTGGATTCGGTCGCGTAACGTATCACCGGCGCAAGAACGGGTCAACACAGCCTGGGAGGGACGCGCTCCCGCGCGTCCGCGTGCGTCGCAGAAACTTCGGACGCGCAGGAGCGCGTCCCTCCCTTTGGTCCCTCCCTTTGGTGAATCCGAATACTTTGTGGCGGGGCAAGAACCGCCCTACCTTGTGCGCTCGCGCCAGGCGAGGACCCGATCGCGCAGGGGGGTGTTCTCGCCGCCGGCGGCCGCCAGCTCGCCGGGGGGAATGGAATCGTACACGAGGATGTGGCCTTCCTGGGTCGTCAGCACGATGCGCGTGCCTTTCGGGCTCCACGCGCCGAAACGGATGGTCTCGCCGCCGGTCTGGATGCTCAGCATTTCGTTGCCCTGGAGGTCCCAGATGCGCGCAGTGCCGTCGTAGCTCAGCGTCAGCACGCGGTCGCCGGCCGGATTGAATAAGGCGCCAAACACGAGGCTGGAGTGGCCGGTGAATCGCTCCTGGAGCACGCCGGTGTGAAGGTCCCACAGGGCGGCGGTGCCGTCCGGTGAGCTTGTCACGAAGCGATCGCCGGCGGGGTTGATTTGGACGGTAAGGGCAGCGGCCTCGTGCGCCTTGAAGTCCCGGATTTTTTCGCCCGACGCGGTGTCCCACATGATGATGCGCCCATCGACGAGCGTGGTGATTAGTTTCGCGGAATCGGGACTGAAGGTTGTGTGAACGACCCGACTACCGCACTCGAGGACGCTCCTCAATTCGCCTGAATCCGCATTCCATAGGCGGACAGAGGTCTCCTGATACCCGTGGGTCAAGACTTGCCTGCCGTCGGGACTGAAGCCGCCGCGATAGACGAAGTTCTTGTGTCCTTTGAGGACGTGACGCTCGGCGAAGGTGCCGGTGTCCCAGACGATGGCTTCTCCGGCGTTTTTCGACGCAGTGACCAATTGCCGGCTGTCCGGACTGAAACGGGCCTCGTCGAACCTCAAGCTGCTAATGCGGACGATGGGCCCCCGCAATCCGCCGGCGACATTCAGACCGGCGCCCACAGGGGGCACGTTCAGGACCCGATCGCCGGTCTCCAGGTCCCACGCGCCGTTGGTGTTGTCGTAGGAGACGGTGAACACACGCTTGTTGTCGGGACTCAGGTTGAGTACCGACAGGCCACCGGGCGCGCGTATTTCCTTCAGCACGGTGGCCGTGTCCAAGTCCCACAGGCGCATGATCCCGTCGAATGAGGCTGCGACCAACAGATTCTCCGCTCCGGCGAATCGCGCGCTGTGGACCGTGTCCGCGTGCGCCATCGTTGGCCGCGCGGTGGAGGCGGTTTTCTTCCGCGGCGCGAAAACCAGGATTGAGCCATCGCTTTCCGGAACGGCGATGAGGCGCCCATCGGGAGACATGGCAAACGAGACCTGCCAACTGCTGATGCCGGTGATGGCCGGGACGGCGCCGGATTCGACGGGCGCGGCGCTCCCGACATTTAGCAGGACGATGCCATTTGACAGCGTGCGAACACCCATCAGGGTCCCGTCCATGCTGGACTGGATTGGATTCGTATTCGGGGCGGACTGCTGGAGCCACTGGGCGCGCTGGATCCCCGAAGGAAACTCCACCAAATTGAAAACTCCCTCAGTGGGATTATGGTAGACGATCCGGTCGGCCCGCGGGGCGATCGATATGGGATAAAAGCCCTCGGGCTGCTGAATATCAATCGTCTGTATTGTCTGCCCGGTTGCCCCGTCGCAGACGGCGATTGTCGTGCGGCCCTCGGGCACGATGAAGTGGTTGGTGCCCGGCAGGAACCGGATTATTTGGCGCATGACGCCTTCGTTCCGGGTGTAGAAATCCGGCGGCGGCCGGGACCACAACTGCCGGCCGCTGCGCCAGTCCCAGCCGATCAGCCTGAAATCAATGCTTGAGGCAACTACGGTAGCGGAGTCTGGTGAGAATATACCGTCGGTCGCGTAATCATGGCCGGAGAGTTTGGCCAGGCTCCGGCCGGTGACCGCGTCAAGGATCAACACGTCATTCAGGTTCAGCACGGCCAACATTGTGCCTGTGGGGTCGTAGTGGGGACCCGAGCCAATACCTGCAGTGATGCCCTCAAACTTCACGTCGAGCCGCGTGTAGGTGGCCATGTCCCAAATGGATAATTCCCCTATGCCACTTTGGGCGACCATCCGCGAGCCGTCCGGACTGAATTCGACGCTATTAGTGCGGGATTGAAAGCCGGGGATCGTCGCGACCAGTTGCGCCTCAGCGCCGAGCCAGTATTCCTCGGCGGTCTGTTTCTTCCCATCCTTCGCAGGGGACGCATCGACGGAACCCTCCGGCGGGAAGGCCTTGTTGACGAGATATCCCCATTCCCACGAACGCAGCCCCGGCGTAGTCAGCTCGAGGCGGCTCCGAGCCATTCCGAGGTTCACGTTCGAGATGGAGAGGTCCGCCAGCCGGATGTCGGAGACGTACTTTCCATGTTCCGCGTCCGCCCGCAGGCGCTCGGCCTCGGCGCGCAGGCGCTCGGCCTGGACGCGTGCTTGATCAGCCTCGCGGCGGGCGCCTTCGGCTTCGATGCGCGCCTGTTGTTCTTGTTGCGCCAAGCGCGTCTGCGTGGCTGCGCGTTGGTTCTCTCGGAGCGCGAACAAAGCGACGACGAGCGTCAGCGAGGCGCCAATTGCGGAGGCCACTACGAATTGGCCGCGCCGGCGCTTCGCCTGCTGCACGGCGAGCCGATTCTTCTCTTCGGTCTCGCGGGCGGCGCGGCGCGCGTCGAGCGAGCGCAGGCGCGTGGCGAGTTCGGCCGCGCCGGCCAGCCGCCTCTCCGGGTCGCCTTCCACACACGCGGCGATGTCCTCCGTGAGCAAGGGGTCCTTGATGTCGCGTTCCCAGCCGGGCGCGAGCGCGTGCCGGAAATCGCCCATCGCCATTTGGTAGAGCAGCACGCCCAGCGCGTACACATCCGAGAGCGTCGTGGCGGCCTTGCCTTCGATGACCTCGGGCGCCATGTAGAGGCGCGTCCCGGCGCCGGAGGAGGGTGAACTTGAGGAGACCAAGGTCTCGGTGAGGCCCGCCGCGGTGATCCCCTTGCCGAGCAGCGCTTGCCGGCCGGTCAACATGCCAATGCCGAAATCGGTCAGGCTCGCGCGCGGCGTGGACTTGTCCGGCGGCTCGGTGATCAGGATGTTCGCGGCCTTGATGTCCTTGTGGAGCACGCCCACGCTGTGCGCGGCGCCCAGCGCCACGGCGACCTGGGCGACCAGCTCGAGCCGCGTGGTCAGGGGAATGTGCGTGAGCCCGCCATTTCTTTCCGCCCAATCGCGAAGATCGCCGCCCTGCGTGTACTCGGACTCGATGAAAAACGGCGGGCGCTCGAACTCCCAGTCTACAATCTGCGCGATGTCCTCGCGCTGGCCCAGCGTTTCCTTGAGGAGCCGGAACAGGACCACCTCGCGCTTGAGGCTGCGGACCCGCTCGGGCTCGAAGCAGAACTTGAAGACGCGTTTGGCTTTGGTCTTGGTGTGGACGGCCAGCCACACTTCGCCGAAACCGCCCTCGCCGAGTTGTTGCTCAAGCACCCAGTGGTCGCGCCGCTGGACGTGCAGCCCGACAGCAGGTCGCCAGCCGAGCGTGTCCTCTTCGCCCGGCGTCACCGCACGGTGGGCCTTCTCGCTCCCCGCAGGCGGGGACAAGGGCGAGAGGCCCTCGATCCCGGCCTCGCAGATGTTGACGCTGCCGTCAATTCCTTTCAGCTCGTAGGCGCCGTGCGCGCGCCACTCGATCGAGGCCCCCAACTCCTCCCCGCGCAACCGCTGCCGCACGCTGTCGAACACCGCCGACGACATCAAGACCTGGCCGGGCCGCGCGAGCGACTGGATTCTCGAGGCGAGATCCACCGCGAGCCCCTCGACGCGCGCCGTGCCGGCGGGCCCGGCCTTCTCCGTCACTTCGCCGACGTGGATGCCGACGCGCACGCCCGGCAGCGAGGCGTCCGCCGCGTGGGCCTGTTGCAGCCGCAGGGCGAACAGGACCGCGGCGCTCGAAACATCAAAGGTCAGGAAGCAGCCGTCCCCCGCCCAATCCACGATGCGGCCGCCGGCCTCCGCCGCCAGCCGCTCGACATGCCCGCGGTGGCGCGAGATAAGGTCTCCCGCCGCCCGGTCCCCCTTCTCGGTTTTCAGCGCGGTCGAATCGGCCAGATCGGTAAAGACCAGCGAAAGATTTCGCGCTTTTTCGGCGGGAGCGGTCATGGCGTCGGGGATGGAGTGTAGCACCCCCACTACGACACTTCTATCAGCGGGCGCGATGTTGACGATGCTCGCACGGGAGGGACGCGCTCCCGCGCGTCCGAGTGCGTCGCAGAAACTTCGGACGCGCGGGAGCGCGTCCCTCCCAGCGCTTCTGTACATGCCGGGGGTCTGGAAAGTAGAATGTCGGGCCGATTTTCGGCTGCGGAATGGGACTCGGGAGCGCGCAATGGCGGTAGCAAATACTACGGGGGTGTCGGTGGCGGCGCTCTTTGAGCCGATTCGGTTTGGGCGGGTGACGCTGCCGAACCGGCTCGCGATGGCGCCGATGACGCGGAGCATGTCGCCGGGGAAGGTGTCCACGCCTGAGATGGCGGCGTATTACCGGCGGCGGGCCGAGGGCGGGACGGGGCTCATCATCACGGAAGGTACGAACCCCGGTCATCCCGCTGCGTCGGGTTATCCGAACGTTCCCGGTATCGACACGCCCGAAGAACTCGCCGCGTGGAAGCGCGTCGTAGACGGCGTACACGCGGCGGGCGGCGTCATCATTCCGCAGATTTGGCATGTGGGCAGCATTCGCAAGAAGGGCCAGGAGCCGGACCCGAGCGTGCCGGCCTGGGGCCCGAGCGCGGTGACGCATCCAACCCACGCGCAGAAGGGCGACACCGAAGTGCCGCACGCGATGACGCAGGCGGACATCGACGTGGCGATCGCGGCCTTCGCGCGCGCGGCGAAGCACTCCGAGGCGCTCGGCTTCGACGGCATCGAGCTGCACGGCGCGCACAGCTACCTCATCGACCAATTCTTCTGGGAAGCCACGAACCAGCGCACGGACCAGTACGGCGGCAAGACGCTGGCGGAGCGCACGCGCTTCGCCGTGGAGCTGATCGAGGCCGTGCGCGCGGAGATCAGCGACGACTTCCCGCTCGTGTTCCGCTTCTCGCAGTGGAAACAGGGCGACTACAACCACCAGATGGCGAAGTCGCCGGGCGAGTTGGAGGCTTTCCTGAAGCCGCTCTCCGCCGCAGGCGTGGACTGGTTTCACGCGAGCAATCGGCGCTTCAATGTGCCGGAGTTCGACGGTAGCGATCTCAATCTGGCCGGCTGGACCAAGAAGCTCACCGGCAAACCGGCGATTACGGTCGGCAGCGTCGGGCTCGACATCGATTTCCTGCGCAGCTACGGCGGGCAGGAGGGCGGTCAGGCCGGGCTCGATGCGCTCGTTCGCCGGCTGGAGAAGAAGGAATTCGATCTGGTCGCGGTGGGCCGCGCGCTGCTCTCCGACGCGCAGTGGACGAACAAGGTCAAGGCGGGACACGAGAAGGACATCGTCGTGTTCAAGCGCGAGCACATGGGTATGTTGACCTGAACGAAGGCTACGCGCCAAAAACGATCACGAGCACGAGGGGATAGGGGAGGTTTCTGTGGGCACACGTAAGTTGGACGTGATCAAGAAGGCCGGAGTGGGCAAGGCGGCGAAGGCTGCGCTGGAGGCGGGCGAGGGCATCCTGCGGCTCGCGCCGAATTGGGTGCCGCGATCGTTTTTGCAGCCGGGCAAACGCATCAAGCTGCACCCGGAAGACTACTACGCCTACGGCAAGCACCGCGGCGGGATTGACGAGCGGTGGTTCGCGTCCACGACGCCGTGCGCGAACGACAACCGCGAGCCGGACGAGGGCCTGAGTTACGTCGTGCACGCGGGCAAACGCTTTACGCTGAAGGAAGCGACGGACGCACTCGGCGCGGAACTGATCGGCCCGGCGATCTGGAACAAATACAAGCGCTGGCCGGTCTACAGCAAGTTCTTCGACAACATGGGCCCCATCCCGCACCACATGCACCAGAACGCCGCGCAGGCAAAGCTGGTCGGCCAGGAAGGCAAGCCGGAATCGTACTATTTCCCGCCGCAGCTCAACGCGATCGGCAACAATTTCCCGTACACCTTCTTCGGACTCGAGCCGGGCACGACCAAGGCGCAAGTCCGTAAGTGCCTGGAGAATTGGAACAAAGGCGACAACGGCATCCTCGATCTCTCGAAGGCGTACCGCCTCAAGCCCGGCACGGGCTGGCTCGTGCCGCCGTGCATTTTGCACGCGCCAGGCTCGCTCGTGACCTACGAGCCGCAATGGGGCAGCGACGTGTTCGGGATGTATCAGTCGCTGGTCGAAGGCCGCGACGTCCCCTGGGAATTGCTGGTCAAAGACGTGCCGAAGGCCAAGCACCGCGATCTCGATTACCTTGTCGAGCAGCTCGACTGGGACGCGAACGTCAATCCAAAGTTCAAGGACAGCCACTACCTAGAACCGATCCGCGACGAGAAAGGCAGCGGCGATCGGCACGAGGACAAATGGGTCGTCTACGGCACGATCGCGGGCGAGCAGTTGTTCTCCGCGAAGGAGCTGACCGTGCAGCCCGGCGCAAAGGTGACAATCAAGGACGGCGGCGCTTCGGGCGTGTACTGCATCCAGGGCCGCGGGCGGATCGGCAATCTGCCGCTCGAGTGCCCCGCCATGCTCCGCTTCGAGGAGATGTCCGAGGACGAGGTGTTCATTTCCGAGGCCCGCGCAAAGCAGGGCTACACCGTCGAAAATCTCGGCGGGGACTGCCCGCTCGTGTTGTTGCGATACTTCGGCCCCGGCGTGAATCCCGGCGCGCCGAAGGTGGGTGATGCGAAGAAGAAACGCAAGTGATTGGAGAAGAGTGGAAGCGCCGTCCCGGCGCTTCTAAAGCGGCGAGACGCCGCTTCCACCATGTGGAGGTCATATGAAACGAATTTCGATTGGGTCGTGGGCGTATGCGATTGGGCCGTATGCGGACAATCCGATTCCGTGGGCGGAGGTGTGCAAGAAACTCAAGGCGCTCCACTTCGACGGCGTCGAGCTGGGCGGGTTCAGCATTCACCCGAGTCCGGAGACGCACCCGGCGAAAGCCGACCGCGAGCGCCTGCGCGCGGAGATGGGCGCGGTGGGCCTCGGGTTCAGCGGCTTCGTGCCGAACCTGTGGGACCAGCACCTCATCGACACCGAGGACGCGGGCCCCTACATCGCCAAGTTCACGGCGGGGCTCGAGTTCGCCGCGGACCTCGGCATCAAGGGCCTGCGCGTGGACTGCGTGCAGCCGCCGACGATCCTCGATTCGATGGACGCCGACACGGCGATGAACCGCGTGGTCTCGACCTGGCAGCAGTGCTGCGACCTCGCGGCGGAAAAGGGCTGCTACGTGACCTGGGAATTCGAGCCCGGCTTCGCGTTCAATAAGCCGACGCAGATCGTCGAGATCGTCGAGGAGGTCGACCGCGACAACTTCGGCACCGAGTTCGACACCTGCCACGCGGAGATGGTCGCGGGCAAGGGCGCGCGGCAGCCGGGCAAGAAGGAAGTGCTTCCGGGCGGCTGCCTCGAGCTCGCGCGGCGCCTGCGCGGCAAGATCAATCACATCCACCTCATCGACAGCGACGGCACGCTGCACGGCGACGAGACCAGCACGCACTCGCCGTTTGGCGACGGCTACCTGAACTTTGACGAGATACTTCCGGAGCTGAACAAGAACCAGTTGCCGGACGACTGGTGGACGATCGACCTGTGTTTCTGGCCGGACGCCTGGACCGTGACAGAGAAATGCAAGCTAGCGGTGGATGCGCTGAACAAGAAGTACGGGTGAGAAGGGATCGCCCACAGATTGCACAGATTTTCACCGATGAGCGATGACCGGGATCCGAGGACCTACGCGATAATTGGCGCGGCAATGGAAGTGCATGGCGTGTTGGGCGACGGGTTTTTGGAGCGGGTGTATCAGGAAGCGCTGGCCAGGGAATTCGAGAGTCGTGGATTGCGCGTTTGCGCGGGAGGTTGATGTTCCGGTCCTCTACAAGGGCGGGCGCCTGGAATGCGGATATCGGGCAGACTTCGTTTGTCATGGCGAGATTGTCGTTGAGTTGAAGGCTGTTGCGGCTCTTGAAGACTCGCACATCTCCCAGGTGATCAATTACTTGAAAGCGACGGGATACCGTCGCGGACTTCTTCTAAATTTCGGAGCAGTTAGTTTGCAGGTCAAACGGGTGTCGAATTAAATCTGTGTAAATCTGTGCAATCTGTGGGCAAAAAAAAGGTCGAGTGATGTCTAAGAAAAAACTGAACATCGGTCTAGTCGGCTACGGGTTCATGGGCCGCGCGCATTCGAATGCGTATCGGCGCGTGAATAATTTCTTCGACCTGAAGTACACGCCCGTGTTGAAAGCGGTCTGCTCGCGCGATGCGGCGCGCGCGAAGGCTTTCGCGGACACCTGGGGCTACGAGTCCATCGAGTCCGACTGGCGCAAGCTGGTCGAACGCAAGGACATCGACGCGATCGACATCTGCGCACCGAACAACCTGCATCACGACATCGCCGTGGCCGCCGCGAAAGCCGGCAAGATGGTCCTGTGCGAGAAGCCGCTCTCGATGAACGGGCCCGAGGGCGAGGCCATGTGCAAGGCCGTCGAGAAGGCCGGCGTGCCCAATACCGTCTGGTACAACTACCGGCGCGTGCCGGCGGTCACGCTGGCGAAGCAGCTGATCGACGAAGGCCGGCTCGGGAAGATTTTCCACTACCGCGCGGTCTTCCTCCAAGATTGGACCATCGCCGAGGACCTGCCGCAGGGGGGAGAGGGCCTGTGGCGGCTGGACATCAAGGCCGCGGGCAGCGGCGTCACGGGCGATCTCCTCGCGCACTGCATCGACACCGCGCTCTGGCTGAACGGCGGCATCCGCGATGTGACCGCGATGACCGAGACCTTCGTGAAGAAGCGCAAACACAATCTGACCGGCAAGGTCGAGAAGGTCGGCATCGACGACGCCTGCGCGTTCCTCGCGCGCTTCAACAACGGCTCGCTGGCGACCTTCGAATCCACCCGCTACGCGCGCGGGCACAAGGCGCTCTATACTTTCGAGATCAACGGCGAGCACGCCTCGATCCAGTGGGACCTGCACGACCTGCATCGCCTGAGCTACTTCGATCACCGCGACGACTCAATCGTCCGCGGATGGCGATCGATCCACGTCACGGACGGCGACATGCCGTACATGAGCCACTGGTGGGTGCCGGGCCTGCAAATTGGTTACGAGCACACCTTCGTCCACCACGTCGCGGATTTCCTCGAGAACCTGGCGAAGGGCAAGCCCACCGCGCCGACCTTCCGCGATGCGCTCGAGACGCAGTACGTGTGCGACGCGGTGCTCAAGAGCGGGAAGACAGGCGCGTGGGAGAAAGTGCCCACCGGCGCGAAGAGTAAGCGGTAGGGCGGGTCTTGACCCGCCGAAGAGCTGAGGTCGATCGCTCGATTGCGAGCACGAGCACGAAAACAAACGTGGGAATGGAGTGGGCATGGCGGTAGCTGCGAAGGCGAGTGAAAAAATTCAAAACCGTTGGGACGCCGCCGCCGCGAAGGGCATGAGCGAGCCGGAGCTGTTACGGTATCGCTCGAATCTGCTGGGCGCGGATCTCACGCTGACGAATTTCGCGGGCGGGAACACGAGCGTGAAGGTGACGACGCCCGACCCGCTGACGCGCAAAAACGTCGAGGTGATGTGGGTGAAGGGCTCCGGCGGCGACCTCGGCAGCATGGGGCCCGGCGGCTTCTCGACCTTATATATGGAGAAGTTACAAAGCCTGAAAGGGCTCTACCGCGGGCTCGCGCACGAAGACGAAATGGTGGACTTCCTGCCGCATTGCACCTTTAACAACAACCCGCGCGCGGCCAGCATCGATACGCCGCTGCACGCGTTCATCCCGCGGCGGCATGTGGACCATCTGCACCCGGACGCCTTGATCGCGATCGCGGCCTGCGCGGACGGCGAGCGGGTGATGAAGGAAGTCTACGGCGATGATCTCGGCTGGGTGCCCTGGCAGCGGCCGGGCTTCGACCTCGGGCTCAAGATCGAAGCGAAGTACCACGAGAACCCAAAGCGCAAAGGGATCATCCTCGGCTCACACGGCCTTTTCACATGGGGCGACACCGCGAAGGAATGTTACGAAACGACCCTGGAAATCATCCAGCGCGCGCAGGACTACCTCGCGGCGAAGGCGGGCCCGGCGCCCTTCGGCGGCGAGCGCATTGCGCCGCTCGCCGAGATCGATCGCCAGCGTTTTGCGGAATCGATCATGCCGCTGTTGCGCGGGAAACTTTCCAAAGAAAAACTCAAGATCGGCCACTTCACTGACGCGCCGGAGGTGCTTGCCTTCGTCGGGTCGAAGCGATGCCTGGAACTGGCCGCGACCGGCACCTCGTGCCCCGATCACTTCCTGCGCACGAAAATTTGGCCGCTGGTGATCGACATCGATCCGCGCAAGACCTCGGTCGAGGAGGTCGCCAAACAGCTTGACGCGCTTTTCGAGGAGTACCGCGCGCGCTACGAGGCGTACTACCACCGCTGCAAGCATCCGAGTTCGCCGGCCATGCGCGACCCGTACCCCGTCGTCGTGCTCGTGCCGGGCATCGGCATGTTCACCTTCGCGGCGGACAAAGCGACCGCGCGCATCGCGGGCGAGTTCTACGTGAACGCGATCAACGTCATGCGCGGCGCGTCGGACCTGAGCACCTACGTCGGCCTGCCCGAGCAGGAGGCCTTCGACATCGAGTACTGGCTGCTCGAAGAGGCCAAGCTCAAGCGCATGCCCGCGCCGAAGAGCCTCGCCGGCAAGGTCGCGCTCATCACCGGCGGCGCCGGCGGCATCGGCCAGGCCATCGCGCGGCGCTTCCTGAAAGAGGGCGCGTGCGTCATCCTCGCCGACATCGATCCGAAGACGCTGGATGAAACCCAGGCGCAATTGCGCAAGGAATACGGCCGCGACAACGTCACGGGACACGTCGTGGACGTGACGAAAGAAGAAGTGGTCGTCGCGAAGTTCCGCACGGCGGCTGCGGACTTCGGCGGACTGGATATTCTCGTGTCGAACGCGGGCATCGCGTCTGCTGCGCCCTTCGACGAGACGAGCATTGACCTGTGGAACAAAAACATCGCCGTGATGGCGACGGGATATTTCCTCGTCTCGCGCGAGGGATACAAGCTGATGAAGGCCCAGGGCACGGGCGGCTCGATCGTTTTCGTGTCCAGCAAAAACGCGCTGGTCGCGTCGAAGAACGCCTCGGCCTACTGCACCGCGAAGGCCTCCGAACTCCACCTCGCGCGCTGCATCGCGCTCGAGGGCGCCGCGCACGGAATCCGCGTGAACGTCGTGAACCCCGACGCCGTCCTGCGCGGCTCACGCATCTGGCAGGGCGACTGGAAGAAAGAGCGCGCCGAAGTCTACGGCCTCGAAGAAAAGCAGCTCGAAGACCACTACCGAAACCGCAGCCTGCTCAAGCGCAGCGTCTTCCCCGAGGACATCGCCGAGGGCGTATACTTCTTCGCATCCGAACTGACCGCGAAATCGACGGGGAACATCCTAAACGTCGACGCCGGCATCGAGGGCTCGTTCACGCGCTGATCGTCGGCCCCCGACCGTCAT
>JBCLBO010000087.1:0-14739 GCA_038916785.1 Candidatus Hydrogenedentales bacterium
GCCATCGGGCCCCGCGGGCCCTGCCATCCTCAAAAAAGCCACGCGCGACGACGTGCGCGCCTTCCTCGGCCACGTGCAGACCGCCGGCGGAACGCCGCGCACCGCCGCGCGTAAGCTCGCCTCGCTACGCGCCGCGTACCGCTGGTACACGCGGACCGGAGCGGTGGAAAAAAATCCGGCGCGCGAACTGAAGTCGCCCAAACTGTCCCGCGAACTCCCAGAGGTGCTCTCGATCCCGGAGGTCGCCGCGCTCCTCGAAGCGCCGGACGCGAGCGATCCGCTCGGCCTGCGCGATCGCGCGATCCTCGAGGTCCTGTATTCAACCGGCGTGCGCGCCGCAGAATTAGCGGGGCTGCGCGTGCGCAACGTCGACCTGCCCGGCGGCACCCTGGCGGTCCTGGGCAAGCGCAAAAAAGAGCGGCTCGCCTATCTCGGCGATCCGGCGACCGGCGCGCTCCACGCCTATCTCAAAACGCGCGCGGCGCTCGGACGGCCCGCCCACGATCGCGTGTTCGTAAACGCGCGGGGCGGTCCGTTGACGACCCGGAGCGTGCAACGCATCGTGGACAAATACGTGATGCAAGCGCTGCCCGACCGCCGCGGCGTCTCGCCGCATACGCTACGCCACAGCTTCGCCACCCACCTGCTTAACGCCGGCGCCGACCTGCGCGTAATCCAGGAACTACTCGGCCACGCCAGCCTCACCAGCACGCAGATATACACCCACGTAGGCATAGACCGGCTCAAGGAAATATACAAACACGCCCACCCGCACGCATAGACGTACTACACACCCGGCGTGATCCCGTCCCGTCCAGCGCCGCTCTCCACGTCCGATGCATCCCGGCGTAGGCCGCGTTTCGCCGCGAAAACGAGGACGGCGAGAAGCGCGGAGGCACCGCCGAAGAAGACGACCCGCAGGAGCCACGTCGGCCAGAGAAACCTCCAAGCCGCTATCTCGTCCTTCGAGACCGCGATCCCTATCCCGCTCCAAGACCTTTTGAAGGAATCGTACTCGATCCACTCAGGCAAATTGGGGGGATCGTATAGAAGGACCTTGGCGCCTCTCACACCCAGGAAAACCAAGAAGTGGTCAAAGTCCGCGCCCGCTACGTCAGACCGGGTGTACAGGATCATGGGATTTCTCGTCGCGCGCAATTCGCGAAGCGTCAGCCCCTGCATCGCGCGCGCCTCAAGACCCGCATTCCGAAAGAGGGCCAGCAAGTCCGAGATTGTGCTTCCCCTTTCAGAAGATAAGTATTGTTCTTGGTACACCTCCTCGGGCGCGATGCCAACGTGCGCAAGTTTCAGAATCGCATATGCTGCGTTTAGACCACAGTACTGCTCCATGCGAATGGCGACCGGCTGGATAGCTGGATCTTGAGCGAAACACACCAGCGGCATCGTAAACAGCCCGATCGCTATCCAGGCTCTATTTCGCATTGCATTCGTGCGGCTCGACATCGACACCTAGCCCTAGACCCTTGCCGCACCGCGACGATAAAGTCTCCATGCCACTACAATTGAGATCAAGCTGGCGAAGCCCACACTCGCGATGACTCGCCAATTTCCGCGCACGCGATCCGAAACGGTCACCGGCTCCCCCAGCCGCAGCGACGCCGGAAGCTCTTTCGGCTCCCCCGCCGTCACCGCATCTGAGTGACCGATTTCTTCGACCTGTTGATCGATTAGCGCAATCAGATCGTCCGGACGAGCCATGCTGACGCGCCCGTTCAACCATTCGTAGGCCGCACCACTTAGCGCGGTGTTATACACCGGAGTGTGATCCGGAATATCAATCTTGAACAGACCTGAACTTGAGAGGTCCGGATCGAGATTAAAACTGGCCCTCTCGACTGTATAGTTGTAGGTAACGGTGCGCCCGTTCGCATGCACGTATTGCTGTTTGGATGTCGCCTTGACTATGGCAATCTGTCCGCCAATCTCGCCGTATTCGATCCCCTCCAGCGATACAGAGAATTGAATGAGATCCCCTGGAGCGCCCCCGAAGGTTGCCGATCGGTTCACCGGCGTACCATCAAAATGGTCACTTTCCACCTTGACCACTTCTGTGCGCCGCGGAAGATATCCGAGCTTCGCGTCGAGCCAGAATGAGTACATGCCGTATTGGGTGCGAACATCCATCACGATCGTATCGGCGCCCTCAATTTCTACGGTTTCGGGTCTGAGGCTGGGAACGCCGTCGGCCAGCGCCTTGCCGAGTGGCAATCGAACATCCAAGTCCAGGTCCAACAAGAAATCCCTCGATTCTTCATGAAATGTGCGCTCAAATCTAAGGCTCTCTGCGATTCCGCTATAGTCGATGCTCATCCGAACCTGCGTCGGGGCGAGTGAGTCGCTGTACTGATGTAACGGATGTCGCTGATCGACAATACGATGTAGTGCGAGACCGTCCATTATCACGTGCTGAGTGTTGACTATGTTGGGGACTTGCCTCTCGGGCGAAGAAAATTCGTTTCTCACGAACCGAAAGGCGAAGCGGTCACGTGCACGAATGAAGGCGAATTCGTATGTCTCTTTCGTGTCCTTCAGCCGACCCTCCGAGTCGGTGAGTATCAATGTCGTCGATGTCGTTCCGGACACGGCCGGTTTTTGGGACAGGCTCAACCTGAGGCGCGCGTCGTTAAACCGTTGCAGCATTTCTTCAGAGGAAATGGACGATGGCTGACCGGCGACAGGCAGAGCCCCGCACACAAGTCCCCCTAGCAGGATACACCGCAACAACGACCGGCTAAACGTCATGTGCAAACTCGCGAACTGAAATACTCAATGCCGAATTATTTAGACACACCCTTGGTTCTGCACGTTGCAAGGGCTGCAGGCCGTGCATGAGCACGACGTTACCGCCACCCAGCATTCGCATTCGAAATTGTATTGTACTGTCCCCACGCAGCGCTTGGTTGAACTGGATGAGTCCTCACAACACGTAATACGAGTGCCGCTGCAGTTATGCCCTGGAATGGCGATGCAATTTGCTTGACCAACTCCAGTGCAACCCTTAGCCCCTCCGCTGGATTCTAACTGCAAGTGCAACACTTGGAAAACCCTAAGTATTTCGAAGATCAGAGTAGGAGCTTTTCCTTCTGACCCATCCGCCGCAGGCAGGTGTGAGCGGCGGATGGGTCAGAAGGAAAAGTGATTGGTGGGAAAATGGTTAGTTTCTGAGGGTAGAGTGTTGCACTTGCTGTTTGAACCCACACCAGCAAGAGAGAAGGCTGACTCCGGGTCGAGAGATCGGGGACCGGGTACAATCGCGTACGCCCCCACTGCGCAGCCCACGAAAGAAAGGATCATGATTGTTCGTAGCATGTTCGTGACCTCCTCTGTTTAACGTCTAATATACCCCCCCCCCGAGGATTGTCAATAGCTACTTCATGCCGATTATTGCGGCAAAACCAGCACCTCTGTCATCAGCGGGCAATGGTCCGACCCAATCCGCGGGCCCAGATGCGTACCCCTAAAGCGAACACCGCCGCCCAGCACTTGGTCGATGGGGATCGCGTGTAGCGGACCGGCGATCGGAAACCACGAAGCGAGAATGCCGTGGCCCTGCCTCGCGTTCACCAGCCTCCCCTCGCGGACGAGGTCGCAGTACAGCGGCGACCACATCGTGCAATTGAAATCGCCGGCCGCAATCAGCGGCCCGTCAAGCGACGCCACGTACGAATTCATCCACTCGTACTGCTTGTAACGCAGCCGCGTCAGTTCACCGCCCTCGGGCGGCGCAAGATGCACATTGATCAGGTGAACGCGCCGGCCATCGACCAGGGCATCGGCGCGAATCACGGGGACATCGCTGTTCACCGGGTCCTCGGTCCGCACCTTCTCCAACGGATACCGGCTGTAGAGGCCCAAGCCGAAATAGTCCGTCCGCGCCGTGATCACATTGTGCGGATATTCCGTGCGCAAGGCCTCCAGCGCCGCGGCCCAGCCGGGCGACAATTCCTGAATGAAGATGACGTCCGGCTTTTCCGAACCGATGAGCGCGATCAACCGATCATACTGTTCGTTGTCCGCGTTCACGTTTATGGTCAACACCCGGATGACAGTCCCGCTCGGCTCCGAAACGCCGGCTGCGGGAAGGTACCAGGGCGCAATTGCGGCGGCATGCCACGCAAGCAGCAGCGCCGCTACGGCGGCCCATCGCCAGCGCCGGCCCGCCAGTAAAAGCAACAAGGCCGCGGAGGCCGCCAGCGCATACAGCACGCGGAAGTGAGTCGTAATCTCCGCCAACGCCGACCAGCGCGCCACGAAACCGGCAAGACTAAGCGGGAGCACGCCGACTATCAGCGAGGCGCCCACCCAGAACGCGATCGCCCCTGGACGAATTGGCGAATGATCCGGAAGTTCCGGCGAAACAGTTTCTTGGAGTTCGTATACCAATCAATAAACCTTTACAACGAATCGGCGTCCAATCTCGGGTATTCTTCGCCGAATATGATCTGCTCCACCCAATGGAGGTCGCCATGCTGAACATTCGCCGCCTACAACGACGCCAGCGTGCGCTATCCGGGCGGCGGCATCCAATCGACGGCGGACGATCTGTTGCGCTTCGCGATCGCGTTCGAAGGCGAAAAACTCCTCACGCGTTCAAGCATCGATCGAATGCAGGTGATCCCGCCGCTGCGCGCGCCGCCGGACGCCAAGCGCACGCCCTACGCGCTCGGCTGGATGATCCACGACAGCAAAGACTACGGCCGCATCCTCACGCACACCGGCGGCCAATCCGGCACAAGCACGAACTTCTCGATCTACCCGGACCACCACGTGGCCGTCGCGGTACTATGCAATCTGCAGGACGCGCGCAAGCCAGTACCCGACGTGACGACAGCCCTCGCCCGCATGACGATCGGGCTACCGGAGCCCGAACGCGCGCCGAAATGACGAATCGCCGCGCTCCGCAACTCCTAGAAAAATATCGGGATGGCCAGGATGGCCAGGATATTGACAACCTTGATCATCGGGTTTATAGCCGGACCGGCCGTGTCCTTGTAGGGATCGCCCACGGTGTCGCCGGTGATGGCAGCCTCATGCGCCGGGGACCCTTTGCCGCCGTGATGACCGGATTCGATGTACTTCTTGGCGTTGTCCCACGCGCCGCCGCTGCTCGTCATCGACAGCGCGACGAAGAGCCCGGTGACAATCGTGCCCACGAGCATCCCGCCGAGAACGACCGGCCCCAGCCACACCTTGAACGTGGCAACGACGACGACGAATATGATCGGCATCAGCGCAGGCCAGATCATTTCCTTGAGCGCCGCCTTGGTGACGATGTCGACGCAGCGGCTGTAATCGGGCTTGTCTTCCCCCGTCAATATGCCCGGCTTCTCCTTGAACTGGCGGCGCACTTCGATGACGACCGCCCCGGCCGCTTTGCCTACGGCGTCCATGCTCGCCGCGGTAAACCAAAAGGGCAGAAGCCCCCCAATAAACAGGCCGATGATGACCTTCGGGTCGCTCAAGGAAAACTCCAACGCACTCGCACCGTCGGCCAGACTACCGACGTGTTGTCGCAATTCCTCGACATAGGTGCCGAAGAGAACAAGCGCCGCGAGGCCCGCCGACGCGATCGCGTAGCCCTTGGTGACGGCCTTCAGCGTGTTGCCGACGGCGTCAAGCCCGTCCGTGATCTTGCGCACGTCCGCGGGAAGTCCGCTCATGACGGCGATACCGCCGGCATTGTCGGTGATGGGACCGAAGGCATCCAGCGAAATGATGATGCCCGCCATCGAAAGCATGGCGACCACGGCGATCGCCACGCCGTAGAGTCCGGCCAGATTGAAGGAGAGTAAGATGGCGAGGCCGATCGCGCCCACGGCCGGCGCGGTCGCGTGCTGGCCAACCGCGAGACCGGAAATAATGTTCGTCGCGTGGCCCGTCTGGCTGGCCGCCGCAATGCGCTGCACCGGCGGGCGGTTTTCCGCTGTGTAATAGTCCGTAATCGCCACGACGATCCCCGTCAACGCAAGCCCGACGAGCGCGGCATAGTAAACGTTCGTTGCGTTCACCTCAGGCACGCCGGCAAAAATCCATTGCGTCACGGGCCAGAACAGCGCAGCGGACACCAGGGCGCTGGCCGCGACGCCCATCCCCAATACGAACATCGGCCGGCCCTTCACCACGTTGATCGCGGCGACGCCCAGAATCGCGCTTAAAATGGAGACCGCGCCCAACATGATCGGATACGTTACGAAGCGAGAGGCGAACTCGGGGAATTGTTGGCCGACCGTGAGATAGCCAATCAAAATCGCGCCAATCAAACTCACGACGTAAGTCTCGAACACGTCGGCCGCCATCCCGGCGCAGTCACCGACATTGTCACCGACGTTGTCGGCAATCACCGCGGGATTGCGCGGGTCGTCTTCGTCGAGACCGGTCTCGAGTTTTCCAACCAGATCCGCACCCACGTCCGCGGCCTTCGTGTAGATGCCGCCGCCCAAGCGCGCGAACACGCTGATGAGGCTGCTGCCCAGCGCGAGCCCGATCAGCGAGTGGACGTTACCGGTCACCAGGTAGAACCCGCTCACCGAGAGCAGACCGAGGCCCACCACCAGCAACCCCGTCACCGCGCCGCCGTTGAAGGCCACGCGCAGCGCGGTGTGCCGGCTGACGGTGGCGCCTTGCGCCGTGCGCACGTTGGCCATCACCGCCACACGCATGCCAGCGTAACCAGCCGCCAGCGAACATAACGCGCCCAGCAGGAATCCAGCAGTGACCTGACCAGGATATTTCGGATAGAAAATGAAAATCGCCGCCGCGATGACGGCCGCAATCGCCAGAATTGTGAGGATTTGCCGCTTCAAATACGCTTTGGCGCCCGTCTCGATCGCCGCGGCAACTTCACGCATTCGTTCCGTACCGGCCGGCATGCGTCGGACGATTAAGAACAGCACGTCAGCGGCGGCCAACCCGAGCAAGGAAAGTCCTACCGCGATCCAAAGTCCGCTATTTATTACAAACTCGCCCATCTCGACCCTTACCTTAAAAGTGAGTGACGGCCCCGGACATGCCGTGGGGTCGTCAGCGATGCCTCCGCAGCAGCATAATGTACCCGATCCCTGTTATCGATTTCCTGTTTTTCCGCGCAGCGCAAAGATATCATGCACCGCGCGGATTGGCGGCGTCACGCGACGCGCCCGCGGCACGCTCGAACTCTTCCCAGGAGGCACGCATGGAAACCTTTCACGCAACCACCGTCATCTCGATCCGCAAGGACGACCGGGTGGCCATCGGCGGCGACGGCCAGGTGACCTTCGGCAACATCGTGATGAAGAGCAAGGCCACCAAAGTGCGCCGCCTCGCCGAGGGCAAAGTGCTCGCCGGCTTCGCGGGATCCGTCGCCGACGCCTTCACGCTCTTCGACCGCTTCGAAGGCAAGCTCAAGGAATTCAACGGAAATCTGATGCGCGCCGCGGTGGAACTCGGCAAAGAGTGGCGCACGGACAAATTCCTGCGCCAACTCGAAGCGCACCTGGCCGTGAGCGATCGAGAAAAATCCTTGCTCATCGCCGGCTCCGGCGAAATCATCGAGCCGGACGACGGCATCCTCGCTATCGGATCGGGCGGGCCCTTCGCGCTCGCCGCCGCGCGCGCGCTCCTGCGCCACTCGGACCTCTCCGCCGAACAACTCGTGCGCGAGGCCCTCGAGATCGCCGCCGGAATTTGCATCTACACAAACAGCCACATCGAAGTGCTCACGCTGGAAGTATGACGCCGCCGGTCAGCGTCCGAAGCGGCGGGACGCCGCTCCCACACGATCGCGAACCGCCCCAAAAATGCCGACTCGTGGAAATCGAAGGGCTGGCCCACAATCGAAATTATCTGTGTCCATCCTCATTCATCTGCGGCTAAATAGCCGATGATCAATCTGAGACACTGGTGTGTTCTCCACGCCGGAACCTTCACTTTTGTCATTCTGAGCGGTAGCGAAGAATCTCCCCGCCGGTCCGCCGAAAGACATACCCTGATCTGGCCGCAACGGGCCCAGCGCGATCTATTTCTGCACAGCGAAGTGATCCAGGTATACCACCGGCTATTTAGATGAAGTCAGCGGTTCCGGCGCAGCACTTCGTCGATGACGGGAATGCGGTCGAACGGCCCCGAGTCAGGCTGCAGCGCGTTCCAGATAAACACGCCCGCGAGCAAAGCCAACAGCGCGGCGAGAATGAACCACTGGATACGATCTTTGCGCGTCATGGCAGGCACCCCGGCGGCCCGCGATGTCCGAAACTCACACAGCTCCGCCGCCGCCGATCATAGCCGAATGACACCCGTGTCGCATCCTCATTCGCCCGCAAATCGGCGGGATTCGGCGCGCAATGGAAAAAAGGGGTCGATTTCAGGTACCTTTCATGTGGGGGAAAAAGCGCCGTGTGTTCTCGCACACGGCCCCTTGATGCAGACATTTCGTCCGCTCTGATTCGCTGACGTGCCGGGGGGCATACAAGGAAACCGTCTATGGACCCAACCACACTGATCGGCATCACCTTCGGCGTGTTCATTGTGCTCTTCGCGGCCGTGCTCGAAGGCGTTCACCTCGAAGCGCTCGTCGCGCCGACCGCCTTCCTCATCATCGCCGGCGGCACCGCCGGCGCCACCATGGCCTGCTATTCCTTCGATGAGATCAAGTCCTCCATCGGCGGCATCGGCGCCGCGTTCAAAAAACCGCCGATGGGCGTCGAGGAGATTTACAAAATCCTCGGCGAGGTCGCCATCGTCGCGCGGCGCGAAGGCGTCCTCGCCCTCGAATCGCGCGCCGAACAGATCACGCACCCGCTGCTCAAGCGCGGCATCCGCCTCATGATCGACGGCACCGACCCGGCCCTGCTCAAAGACATGATGCTCACCGACCTGCTGATGTCGGAAGAAAAACTCAAGACACACGCGGGGGTCTGCTCCACCGCCGGCGGCTTCGCGCCCTGCATGGGCATCATCGGCACCGTACTTGGGCTGATCCACGTGCTCGGCAATCTCTCCAACCCGGACGATCTCGGGGCCGGGATCGCGGTGGCCTTCCTGGCGACCCTATACGGCATCGGCACGGCCAATCTCATCTTCCTGCCGCTCGGCAAAAAGCTGCAATTCGTCTCGAAGCAGGTCATGCACATCGGCTCGATGATCACCGAGGGCGTCCTCGCCATTCAGGCGGGCGACAACCCGCGCCTCGTGCAGGAAAAACTCCTCTCCTTCATCGAGCGCGATAAGTGGGAAGAACTCACCGGTGAAAAAGCGGCTGTGGGCAAAGCCGCCACCGCTTGATCGGCGCTGCCATCACAGTCTGAACGTGGGGAACGCGCAGCGTGGATAAGCGCCACAAGGAAGAAGAACACGAGAGCGACGAGCGCTGGCTCCTCACCTACGCCGATCTCATCACCCTGCTGATGGTGTTCTTTGTGGTGCTGTACGCGATCTCGAAGGCCGACGCCGCGAAGTTCTCGGCGCTCAGCCAGAGCGTGGCCGTCGCCTTCGGTGCGCCGCCTGGCTCCGTCGTAGAAATGCCGGCCACCGGCACCTCGCGCAGCAACGCCAAACGAAAACCAAGCACCGAATCGGCCAATTTGTCCAAGGGCGCCGGCGCGCAGGAATCCAAGCTCAAGAGCGTCGCAAAAACCATCCAAGACATGATCAAGGAACGCGGCCTCGAGGACCTCATTTCGCTCGACGGCAGCGCCGACGGCCGCAAGCTCACCATTCGCCTGCGCGACTCCGTCCTATTCGATCGCGGCGGCGCGGAACTCACCCCACAGGCCCAGGACCTCATCGCTCGCCTGGGCGACGTGCTCAAGGACATCGCCATGCGCGTGAGCGTCTCCGGCCACACGGACGACATCCCCGTCCGCAGCGGCGCCTACCCATCGAACTGGGACCTCTCCACCGCGCGCAGCACCTCCGTGATTAAACACCTCATCGAGAATGTCGCCTTCCCCGCGCAGTTGCTCTCCGCCAGCGGCTACAGTGAATTTCATCCAATCGTGCCAAACGATTCCGCCGAGAACCGCTCGAAAAACCGCCGCGTCGAATTCGTGATCACCGACGAAGGCGCGCTCGACCTCGCCGGATCAGAACCACAGCCCACCCCCGAACCAGACGCCGCCGCCGAAGAGCCGCCCGCGCCCGCCGAGGAACCCTTCGCGGCCCTCCCAGCGCCGCCCGCCGAACACTGATTCCAAAACACCTTCCGTCGGGCGCGCCACCCGAGTTTCTACTGCTGACCTTCCCGTTCGAGCGCGGCATGCGCCGCGCGCTGCTCCGCCTCCTTCTTCGTCGCGCCGCCGCCGGACCCGGCGGCGGCGCCGCGAATCTTCACCGTCACTTCAAACACCTTGCGGTGATCCGGGCCGGATTCGCTGGTGACCTCGAATTCCGGTAAAGGCCACTGACGCGACTGGCAGTAGTTCTGAAGTTGCGAGCGATAGTCCCACTCGCCCCCCGTGTGCGGCGCGGCCTCGAGCTCCGCGCGCAGCGTGCGCACCACAAAATCCCGCGCGGCGGCCCAGCCAGCCTCCAAAAACACTGCGCCTACCACCGCCTCGAAGCAATCGGCCAACATGCCCGGTCTGCGCCGGCCGCCGGCGGACTCCTCGCCACGGCCAAGCCGCACCGCCTGGCCCAGTCCGAGCGATTCGGCCGCGCCGGCCAGCGCGCGCTTGTTGACGACCCGCGCCCGCATCTGCGTGTACTGGCCGGGCGCGAGGTCGGGTACTTCAGCGTAGAGCCACTCCGAGACGGCCAAGCCCAGTACGGCGTCGCCCAGGAATTCGAGCGACTCGTTGTTCCCCCTGAGCTCCGGGGAGTCCCCCAACGCAGACGCCTGAGTCAGGGCGCGGTCGAGCAGGTGGACGCTGCGCAGCGACAATCCGAGCCGGGAGCCCAGCGCGCGCAGTTCCGTCTCGCGGCCGGCGATATCACCCATACCGCCGCAACACCAGCGCTGCGTTGTGTCCGCCAAACCCAAGCGAGTTGGAAATCACGATCGCGATCTGGGCTTGGCGTGCCGTATTGGCCACCAAATTCACCATGCATTCGGGATCGGGAGTTTCGAAATTGATGTTGGGCGGAATGATTCCGTCCCGTATAGCCATGATGGACGCGATCGCCTCGATCGCCCCGGCCGCGCCCAGCAAATGCCCCGTCATCGACTTGGTCGAACTGACAAGCGGCATATCCTCGCCGAACACCGCGCGCAGCGCTTTGGCTTCGCCCGGCTCGTTGAGCATCGTGCTCGTGCCGTGCGCATTGTAGTAGTCAACCTCGCCCGGATTGACCCCTGCCTCCTTCAGCGCCATGCGAATCGCCCGCGCGCTGCCGGAGCCATCTTCCATCGGCGCCGTGATGTGAAACGCGTCGCAGGAATCGCCCAGGCCCGCCACCTCAGCCAGAATCTCCGAGCCGCGCGCGCGCGCGTGTTCCTCAGACTCCAGCACAAGTATTCCCGCGCCCTCGCCCATTACGAAACCGTCGCGGTCCTTGTCGAAGGGCCGGCTGGCGCCTTGCGGATCGTCATTGCGCGTGCTCAGCGCGCGCATCGCGGAGAAACCTGCGACCGCAAAGGACGTGATCGGCGACTCAGTCCCACCGGCGAGCACGATGTCCGCCCGGCCGAGACGGATCAGATCAATCGCGTCCCCGATGCAATGGTTCGCAGTCGAGCAGGCCGTAACGACGGCCTTGTTCGGCCCGCGCAGCCCCAATCGGATGGCGATGCTGCCGGACGCCATGTTCGTCAGCCCCTTGGGCACCATCAGCGGCGATACGCGGCGTGGGCCGCCCTGGTGCAAGCGGATGACTTCCTCCTGTATGGTCCCGATGCCGCCGATGCCGCTGCCAACAACCACGCCGGCGCGGTCCGGATTGATTCGCGCCGGATCGAGGCCCGATTGCTTCCACGCTTGGTCCGCGGCTTCTATCGCGTAAATCGCGTTGCGATCCAGCCGGTGCATATCTCGGGGAGTGAAGCCGGCGGGAACGCAATCGGCCGCTTGGCCCGATATCTTCGTGCGGTGATCGGCCGTGTCAAAGCGCGTCGTCAGACCAATGCCCGATCGGCCCGCCACCAGCGCAGCCCAAAAGGAAGCCACGTCATTCCCCACCGGGGAAACGACGCCCATTCCCGTCACCACCACCTTGCGCATGCTCATTGCGCTCCCTGTCGGGGCCACAATGTAAACCGGCCCGGCCACGTCGTCATACGCCGCAGGCCGGGCCGCTTCGTCATTGCTGGAATCTATCTGTAAATCGGCCGGAAATCTCCACGGCCGTGATCAAACCTTTCCAGAAATATATTCAACCGCCTGGCCTACCGTCTCTATCGAGTTCGCTTCGTCGTCGATGTCCACGTTGAACTCCTCTTCCAATGCCATCAGCAACTCGGTCACGTCGAGCGAGTCGGCGCCCAGATCGTCAACGAACCGCGCTTCAAGAGTGACTTCCTCTTCCGACTTCGACAGGCGCTCCATGATGATTCGACGCACCTTGTCCTTCACACTTTCAGCCGCCATAATTTCTCCACCTCCTTCCACAGATGAATGTACAGAGCACGCCCCCGGCTCCAACACTGCAATCGCAGGACTGCCCACGCGCCGGAGTATACCAGCACTTTTGGACATTTCCAACCCCTAAGCGGCTGCCCCGCAGGCACCTACGCAGGCCCTCACAGCCGCTCCAACCGCGCGGTGAAGACATAACTCGGGTTGGCGTATTTCATCCTCGCCGAGGCCTAAGAGTTTCCACCCGCATTGCATTCGCCGGGGTGCGGGTCTAGAGTTACGCGGTTGCGGGGGCCACGCGCGCGCATGCATCGAATCGGACTGCACAACCAGATTTTCATCGCGATGGCCCTCGGCGTGGCACTCGGCCTTGCGATGAATCTCGCGGGCGATCCCGCCGCGCCGGCCTTCGCGGCCACGGTGTGGTGGCTCGATCTCGCCGGCAAGGACCTCTTCATCGGCGCGCTCAAGATGATCATCGCGCCGCTGATCTTCGCGTCGATCATCGCCGGCGTATACAGCCTGCCGAACCTCCGCGCCGTCCGCAGCATCGGCGTCAAGACGCTCGCCTTCTACGCATGCACCGTCTGCGTCGCCGTCGCGCTCGGAATGACGCTCGTCATGGTGATCCAGCCAGGTAATAAATCCTCCTCGCAGCAAATCCGGGCCAAGCGCGAAGCGCAGATCGCCGCGCTGGCGGATCAGTATCGCGCCTCAGGCGGCGCCGATCCCGCCACGACCCAGGGCGCGGCCGAGTTCCGCCACTACCTCGCGGCGCAGGAAGGAGAGGCCAGCGGCGCGCAGACCTTCGGCGCGGCATGGCCGGCGATGAAGGCCGGCGGAACGGACGGATCCCTCGTGACCCTGCGGGACGCGCTCGTGCGGCCCAGCCTGACGAACCCCTTCAATTCCCTCGCGCAAATCCCGCCGAACTCGCTGGGAATAATCGTCTTTGCCCTAGTGCTCGGCGTGGCGCTCGTCACCGTCGGCGAGGCCGCCAAACCCGTGGGCGAGTTCTTCGTCGCCTTCGACAAGGTCATGCTCATCATCACCATGTGGATCATGAAATTCGCGCCAATCGGCGTCGGCTGTATCACCGCGTCGCTCGTCGCCACGCTTGGCGTCGATGCGCTCGTCTCGCTCGCGTGGTACAGCGGCGTGGTCGTCGTCGGGCTCACGATTCACTTCTGCTTCTTGCTGTTTCTGACCTGGGCCGTCGGCGGAATGGGGCCGGTCGAGTTTCTCCGCGGCGCGCGCGACGCCCTCCTCGTCGCCTTCACCACCAGCTCCTCCGCCGCGACGCTGCCCGTGACCATGCTGTGCACGATCGAAAAGCTAAAAGTCTCGCCGCACATCGCCCGCTTCGCGCTGCCCGTCGGCGCCACCGTCAACATGGACGGCACAGCCCTCTACGAAGGCGTCGCGGTCTTGTTCCTCATCCAGGTCTTCGGCGGACTACCCGACGCGATGATCGATCTGAGTTTCGGCAGCCTCTTCGTGATTTTCATCACGGCCGTCTTCGCCGCCGTCGGCGCCGCCGCCGTGCCCAGCGCGGGCCTGATCACCATGGCGCTCGTGGCCGGCTCGGTAGGCCTGCCGATCTACTACATCGTCATCATCTACGCGGTCGACCGCGTGCTCGACATGTTCCGCACAACAGTGAACGTGCTCGGCGATCTCGTCGGTGCGGTAATCGTCAATCGGCTTGAAGCGAAAAACCTCGGCGAGGCCGCACTCAGCTCAAAACCTTGACCACGATAATCCCGATGACGACGGGAACCGCTACCGCGAGCCAGAACTTGTATTCCTTCACGAATTCCACAACGTCCCCAGACGTGATGTCCACGATTCCAACCTCCCGCGCAGCCGATCCGCACAAATCACGCTAACACGCGGCGCGCGCCGGATCAACGCGCCCCAAATCCCAAATGGCCTTTCATAATTCCGAGACACTTCCGATTTCCGTTAAAGACTCTTCTTAACTTGTCATTCTGAATTCCCACCGGCCATCACCGGAGTTTGAAAAAATAAAACGCCGACCTTCTGTAGCATCGGCCTCCGGCCGATGACCTCGCGATCCGCTTAAAGGGCCAAACACCAGGCATCGACCTCCGGCCGATGAAGAATGAGCCGAAATCTCCGTTTCCTACCGAGTATCCCTCCTCATCCCTCAATGGTCAGGCACGCCCCGCACGGGCTGGAAGCCCGCGTCCTAATGTAGTCCAGAACGCGT
>JBCLBO010000088.1:0-14639 GCA_038916785.1 Candidatus Hydrogenedentales bacterium
ACATGCGCCGGTAGTGCACGGCCCACGCACCACGCGCGGCGCGCGCGATGCGGCGGTCGTTCGCCACGGCGATGCCCGCGCCGAAGAGCATCGTGAAAATCGCGATGAACTTGCCGTCCGCGAAGAGATAGGTCCCGAGCCAGACCAAGTGATCCAGCGCGGAGTCTCCGCCGCCGAGCGCGGGGTCGTAGCGCGCTTCGCGGACCATCGCGAAATTCTCCATGTTGACCAGCAGAATCCCGCAGAGCGCCACGCCGCGGACCACGTCGAGCGTGATAAATCGGTCCTCCTCCCCGACCGGCTTGGCACGCGGGCTCGCGGGCGCCGGCAAGGCGAAAAACGGGAGCGGCGGCGGAACGGGCGCGGCCTCGGCGGCGCCCGCGGCATCGGGTGCGCCATCGGGTGCGGCCGCGGCCGGGTCGTCAATCGCGCTCAAATTGGTAGACGCGTCCATCGGCGTTCACGAAAATCCTGAACTCGCGTTTCTCAAAGTGATCGCCAATGACCTGGAACTCATCGTAGTGCAACACCTTGCCGCCCTGGCCGTCGTCGTTCTCGCCCTGTGGCGCGCCAAAATAGAGATACAGGTTGGTGTAGGTCTCACCGATGATTCGGTTGGTATTGGGCTCGTACGTCTTTGGGAACAAGGCACGAAGCGCCAGGGCCCCGGCGGCGAACAGCACGAGCGTGACGATGATCGCCGGAATCGACACGCGCCGGAATCGCGCAACCCGAACCGGATCCAGCGCGGGCCCTCCCTCGCGCGGATTGTCCTGGAATGCGTCCATCGTAGCGCCTTTCGGGGCTGTTTGCGTCATTCTACAATTGCCGCGAGGGATTTCGCCATACTCGCGACAAGATCAATATAGAACCGCCGATAAAGGCGCTGCATGCCGGACAACCTGGAAGAACGCGCCTTGGCCGAGGCGGCAAAGCGCGGCGATGAGGACGCATGGCGCGTCTTGTTCGAGCGGCCACGCTGGCGCCCAAGGCGCCCTAGGCGCGGCGGGATCGCGGAATCCGCCTGAATTCGCGTACCATGTCGGGCTGCGAACTCCCAGGAGCCCGAACATGGATCTGTCCACCATTCGAGAGCGCATCCTCGCTACGCCGTTGGTGAAAAAGCTGCCCGCGCCGATGCACCAGCGCTTCGCGCAGGCCCTGCTGTGGATTTCGGAGACGAAAGAAGTCGCGCGCACGCAGCACCTCATCGAGCAGGGCGAGAAACACAGCGACCAGGGCGTGCTCGTGCTCGAAGGCATGGTCCGCGTAAAGACCGAGGACGGCGTCTCGAAAACCATCGAAGCGCCGGACATCCTCGGCGAAATCCAGCTCTTCACGCCCGGCCGCGCGCGCACGGCGACCGTCGAAGTGGTCGTGGGTGGAAAAATTCTGACCTTCGCGTGGGCCGCGCTCGCGCAGGAATGCCGCAGCGCCTTCAACGACGACGAAATGCACACGCTCAAAGAAGCCATCTACTCCAGCGCCTGGACACGCGAGAAGGGCCTCTTCGACAAGCTGGCCAAGAAGTAACGCCGGCCCCCGCGCTCCAATCCCAGGCGCAATCGGACGTCACTGCAACAAATCCCACCACTGATCCTGGGCTGCTTCATCGTCCTCTCGACGGCGCTCTCCGCCTGCGATCGCAGCTCAAGCGCGCTGGGGGTCTCGGGCCAGATTCAGGGCACCCGATCGCGCTGGGCTCGCCCGCCGAACTCAAGCGCCTGCCGGAACTGTCGCCGGAGGGCACCGACCGCATCGAAGAGAGTCAGCGGCCGATCTGAACGATTCGAGCAAGGACTACCAACTCGGCGACGCATTTCTTTGTCAGAAATGACCACTCAATATCCTCTATGTCACTACAGCGTCGTGCGTCCCCCGCCTTCACCGAAGCCACTGAGACGCTTTCCATGCGCCGAGATCGACCCCGTAAGTCCTTGCATATCAGGCTATTGGGACTCTCTTGGACGGACTTCGATGCCTTCGTCCTGCCGGCACGTGGAACGGCACTTGCGTTCGATCCATTGAGTTGTGAGTTGCCAAGGTCGGCGCTGAAAGGTTGCTACTGTGTTTCGCGTGGGTGTGATCGGCTATGGCCACTGGGGGAGAGATCTGACCCGGAATTTTTCCGGCAATCCAAAATTTAAGCTCGTCCGCATCGCGGAGTGGGACGCAGACCTCCGCGCCGCGGCCCAGCAGGTATTCCCCAACGCCAAAGTCTCCTCGGACGCTCGGGCCGTATGCTCGGACCCCGAAATCGATCTCGTCGTTTTCACAACCCAAGCCTCGATGGAGCACGACCTCGTCCGGTGGGCAATCGCCAACGGGAAACGAGTGATCACCGGCGCAGGTCACTTGAGGAGGCGTCGCTCGAACCCGGCGACGAGACTCCGCGCGGTGTCGGCCGGCGCTTGGTATCGCACGGCCCTGTGTTGCGCGGCAATTTTCTACCTTTCGTCCCTGTCCGACCCGAGCGCGCTGTTTCCCGAGTGGCTCAGGTGGCCCAATTCAGACAAGCTCGCCCATGTGATCCTTTTCGGCGGCCTCGCGGGGGTGGTGGCGGCAGACCTCTTCCGTTCGAAGGGCTACGCGCTCGCTCCACATACTTTTTTCCTCGTTCCGGCGCTCTTCGCGGCGTGTTATGGGCTCTTCGATGAGATGCATCAGTTGTTTGTGTTGAACCGTTCGTTCGACGTGGTGGATTTGCTCGCCGACGCAGGCGGGGCCGCGATCATTGCGGGCGCTTTCGCCTTTCGGTACTCCTCGGCGCGGCGCGCGCGTCATAAGACTTGACCGCCGATGGCTACGGACCAACACCGGTGGCCGTCTTGGGAACAAACGGATCGAGACAAATATCCTCATAACTGCTTCTAACAGAAGGCAACAAGGGAACGGAGAACCGATCTACAATCTTCGCTATATCTGGGCCTGACTGTGGACAGTGGATAGTAGCCGCTTCAGCAGGCAATCGCCCGCCCGCATGGGCGGGCCGCTCATGCTACGAAGGCGGCGTTTCGCTAGAGGCTCGCTTTGTTGAAAACCCCGTTAAACCGTCATTGCGAGTTCCCCACTGGCTTTTGGCCGGAGTTTGTAGAAAGAAAACAACCTTCCCAGGACCCAGAACAAGGGCGGACTGGTTTGACATGATTTACAGGATTGAATTTTGAAATCTTGTCAATCTTGTAAATCATGCCCAAGAAAGTCCTTCGTCCCTTGGTGTTTTCTTAGCAGCGGAGCGAAGCAATCTCGTTAATTGGGAAGTTTCCGATCTCGCCCAACTCGGCCCAAATTCTGAGCGATCGCGGGGACCGAATTCGTCGCGGCGCCTACTTCTTTTCCCACGCCGCGATGCGATTGCGCACGATATGTTCGAGCGCTTCGCTGTTCAGGCCGGCCTGCTTCCCTTCGGCGATGGCGGCGTCTGCCGCTTGGCCCTTGCGCGCGCCGAGGTAGAGCGCCCAGATCGCGCCCGCGCGATTGCCGCTCGCACAATGCAGGAACACAGGGTTCTGCTGCGAATCTCCAAGCGTGTCGAGAAGTGTTTTCAACCCGTCTTCCTTCGGCAACGACGTGCTCATCGGGACGCTGATATACGTCATACCGAGCGACTCGGCGGCGGACTTCTCATCCCACGTGACCTTGGCCATTTCCTCGGGGCGGCGAAGATTGACGACGACTTTGACACCCTTCTTCGCCAGCGCCTCAAGAGTCTCCTTCGAGGGTTGACTGGAAATGAAAACCTTCTCCGCCGGCGACTCCACGGCGGCGGTCACGCCTGGCAATTGCACGGGTGTTGTGGCCGCTTTCTCGTCGGCGCGTGCAGGAAAGGTCGCCAATCCAGCAAGCAAGAGTGCGGCGACCCACACCGTTCCGGCCGTGCACGCGCCCAGCGCAACATCCCGCGAAGTCCGTCGGCGTTTCATATCGAATTCTCCTGTTCAGTCCCACGATGCAGTACGACACTTCCGAACCGGTATTACGTAACTCGCCCCTCACGTTCCGTCGGAGCGCGGCGAGGCGCTCAGGCGCGCCAGCGCCTCCCTTTCCACCGAGTAAATGGTCCACTCGGTTGTCGGCGCGGCACCGAGCGAGCGATAAAACCGCAACGCCAGCTCGTTCCAGTTGAGGACGGCCCATTGAAGCCGGTGGCACTCGCGCTCAACGCAGATCCGCGCCAGCCGCGCCATCAGCGCCTTGCCCACGCCGCGGTGACGGTGCTCGGCCCGCACGTACAGGTCCTCCAGATACATCCCGGGCCGGCCGCGAAAGGTCGAGTAATCGTGGAAATACAGCGCGTACCCGGCGGGCTCGTCCCCCGCGAACGCGATCATCGCCTCGGCATAGGGCCGCGGGCCGAAGAGCGCCGCGCGCAGGTCCGGCTCGGTCGCCGTCACATACTCCGACATCCGCTCGTACTCCGCCAGCTCGCGAATGAATTGCAGGATGAGGGGCACGTCCACCTCTGCCGCGTTGCGGATTGTGACGCCCGATGAGCCCGTCGTCTCGTTCATCGCTACTGCCTTTGGAATGCGCGCACGGCGATCGTCAAGAACACCGCGGACATCGCGAGCAGGCACAGCCCGTCCAAATACAGCGGGTGCAGAATGATGCGGGCGGCGACTTCCGCCGATACGTCGTCGCCGAGCAGAATCTGGCGGAAGGCATCCACGCCGTAGGTGAGCGGGTCGAGCCGAGAGGCGACCTTCATCCACACGGGCACATTGGTCAATGGGAAAAATGCGCCGGAAAGGAAAAACATCGGGAACACGATCACCTGCATGACGATGCCAAAGCTCTCCATCGACTTCATGCGCGAGGCGATCACGAGCCCGAGACCGGCCACCGTGAACGCGAGCAGCACCATGAATCCCGCCAGCTTTAGCACGGCGAGCGGAGCGAGCGGCACGCCGACGATCGGCGCGAGCACGAGCAGCACCATCGCCTGGCCCGACGCGATGGTCGCCGCACCGCAGGCCTTGCCCAGGGCCACCGACGCGCGCGGCACGGGCGCGGCGAGTATCTCCTTGAGGAAGCCGAATTCGCGGTCCCACACGGTCGATACGGTCGAAAATATCGCCACGCCCATGATATTCATCGCGATAATCCCCGGATACATGAACTGGAGAAAGTCCACGCCAAAATCGCGCGCGGCCATCGCGTTGCGCAGTCCCACGCCAAAGATGACCAGAAACATGATCGGCTGAAAGAAAGACGACGCGATACGGACGCGATCGCGCAGGTAGCGGATAACCTCGCGCTGCCAGATCACGCCAATCGCCGTGAAAAATGCCCTCATGCGAATCCCTCGCAAAAAGACGCGACGGCGTAGAGGCGGCCCCCTGTGGCCGCCCTCGTACGCGCACGGAGACTTCCATCGAAACAGGGCGGCCACGGGGGGCCGCCCCTACGCGACTCGATTCGATATCTCGTGGGGATGCTTGTCATGCGCACGCCTACCGCCGCCCGCCGCGAGAGCGGACGAAGGCGCGGACGCGATCTTTGCCGGAGCTCTCCTCCTCGCGGATCGCGCGGCCGGTCTGGTGCATGAACACGTCGTCGAGCGAAGGCTTGCGCAGCTCGACGCCTTCGATCGGCGTATCGAGCTCCTTGAGGAGCGCCGGCAGGAACGCGCCGCCGTCGGCGACTTCGATCTGGACGGAGGACCCGTCGCGCGTGGTCGCTTTTCCGTAGCGCCGCGCGAGCTCGGCCTCGAGCGCGTCGGGTTGCTGGCTCTGCATGCGGATGACGTCGCCGCCGAGGCCCGCCTTCAGCGCCGCGGGAGTATCGAGCGCGACGATCTTGCCGTGATCGATGATGGCGATGCGGTCGCAGTATTCCGCTTCGTTCATGTAGTGCGTCGTCATAAAAATGGTCATGCCGCGCTCCTGCTTGAGCCGCAGGATGTAGTCCCACAGGTGCGCGCGCGTCTGCGGGTCGAGCCCAAGCGTCGGCTCGTCGAGGAAGAGCACCTTGGGGTAGTGGATAAGCCCGCGCGCGATCTCGAGCCGCCGCTTCATGCCGCCGGAAAAGGTGCGGATGAGGCCGTCCTTGCGGTCCCAGAGGTCCACCAGGCGCAGCACCTCTTCCATCCGCCGGCGGTACTCGTCGCGCGGGACCTGGTAGAGCCGCGCGTGGAACCGGAGATTTTCTTCCGCGGTCAGTCGATCGTCCAGCGAAGGGTCCTGAAAGACCAGACCGATCGAGCGGCGCACGTCCGCGCGCTGGGTCTGCACGTCGAAGCCGCCCACGCGCGCGCGGCCGCCGGTCGGCGCGAGCAAGGTCGAGAGCATGTTGATCGTCGTCGACTTCCCCGCGCCGTTCGGCCCGAGGAACCCGAAAATCTCGCCCTGGCGCACCTCGAAGGACACGCCGTCCACCGCGCGCAGATCACCGAAGGCCTTGACGAGCGCTTCGACCTCGATGACGTTCATAGGAGAGACCAGTTTAACCACCGATGAAAATCGATAAACATCGATACCCCAACTCACGGAAAGCCCCGGAGGGGCGGGATGGTAGTAGCCCAGCGCTTCAGCGCCGGGATAAACCGACCACCACACGATCAGTCCCGGAGGGACGGGACGATAGTAGCCCGGCGCTTCAGCCGGGACAAACCGGCCACCATACGATCAGTCCCGGAGGGACGGGACGATTGTAGCCCGGCGCTTCAGCCGGGATAAACCGGCCACCATACGATCAGTCCCGGAGGGACGGCTGAAAATTCAACTGTCCATCGCGACCACTACTTCAACTGCGAATAGTCAGTCGAGTTGAGATACATGCGCTCGACCTTAGCGACGATTTTTCCGTTCGCCTCGGACTCCTTCTGCACCGCTAGCCATTCGGGATCGGTGGCGAAAGCCTTCCAATTCACATCCGCCTGCGCACGGCTCGCGTGCGCGACGATGTAGACCAGCGCCGGGTCGCCCTCCTTCGGCTCGGCCGGCGACCAATAACCGATATTCGTCATTTCATGCTTCTCGAAAATCGCCATCGTGTGCTCGCGGAAACGCTTGTGGATGTCCGAGTCCTTCCCGGGATGCACGTAATAAGACCGAAGCTCATAGACCATTCCTGTTTTCTCCGTTTGCCCCACCGCCGGCGCGGCGGCCAGGCCGAGCCCAAGCCCGGTGGCGAGTGCGATGAGTGCGATGGCGAAAATGGTGTAGCGGTTCATAGGGCGGGTCTCCGAGTGAAGAGCGCATAGTGGGTATACGGATAAGCTCATGAGGGAAAGAGTAGCATCTTCAAGGGCTCACCGCACAGGAAGCACACTCGGGCTCATTGATGCAGTCTCGCAAACTTCGGCTTGGTTGATTGGTTGTCCTCGACTCCGAAATAAATGAATCGGACGCTCTTGAATTCATCCAACTCGAGCAACTTGTCTTGTCGGTACATCCCCACCCATTCTTCGCCCGGTGCGAGCAGAACTGGAAGTCTCTGCGTAATTGGCAATGGCAGCGAAATTGCGCGCGCAGAAGGCTTACGAAAAAACTTATGAAGTGGGCCTGCTCCCTGAAAAGAGGCGCGTCTCGAAGTTTGCAGGAACCGGCGAAAATGAAACCGCCCCTGCGCGATTGCTCGCGCAGGGGCGGTTCTAAATGAGCCGGCAACGACCTACTCTCCCACACAGTTGCCCGTGCAGTACCATGGGCGCGAACGGGCTTAACTTCCGTGTTCGGAATGGGAACGGGTGTGTCCCCGTCGCTATAGCCACCGGCAAAAAACCGATGACAGTGAATGCAAGGGTTTCTTCATCGCGCGCGCGTACTGCGCTCTATCGTAGTGTCTCTTCATGAGTACAAGTTACTAAGACCAAGCCTCACGAGCAATTAGTACCGGTCAGCTCAACACGTTGCCGCGCTTACACCTCCGGCCTATCAACCAAGTGGTCTACTTGGGCTCTTTAGGGGCCTTACGGCCCAGGGAAATCTTATCTCAGGGTGGGTTTCGTGCTTAGATGCCTTCAGCGCTTATCCCATCCGAACATAGCTACCCGGCGCTGCCACTGGCGTGACAACCGGAACACCAGAGGTTCGTCCACCTCGGTCCTCTCGTACTAGAGGCAGAGCCCTTCAAATTTCCTACGCCCGCAATGGATAGGGACCAAACTGTCTCGCGACGTTTTGAACCCAGCTCGCGTGCCACTTTAATCGGCGAACAGACGAACCCTTGGGAGTTGCTACACCCCCAGGATGTGACGAGCCGACATCGAGGTGCCAAACCACGCCGTCGATGTGAACTCTTGGGCGTGATAAGCCTGTTATCCCCGGCGTACCTTTTATCCGTTGAGCAACGGCCCTTCCATACGGTACCGCTGGATCACTAAGCCCTACTTTCGTACCTGCTCGACTTGTAAGTCTCGCAGTCAAGCTCCCTTATGCCTTTACGCTCTACGCAGGATTTCCAAACCTGCTGAGGGAACCTTAGGGCGCCTCCGTTACTTTTTAGGAGGCGACCGCCCCAGTCAAACTGCCTGCCAAGCACTGTCCTTCGCCCGGATTCACGGGATCGAAGTTAGGATTCCATCTTAGTCAGGGTGGTATTCCACTGGTGGCTCCACCGAAGCTAGCGCTCCGGATTCAACGCCTCCCACCTATGCTCTACAAACGAAGATTGAACACAATACCAGACTGCAGTGAAGGTGCACGGGGTCTTTCCGTCCTATTGCGGGTAACCTGCATCTTCACAGGTATTACAACTTCACCGGGATTCTCCTCGAGACAATGCGGGGATCGTTACGCCATTCGTGCAGGTCGGAACTTACCCGACAAGGAATTTCGCTACCTTAGGACCGTTATAGTTACGGCCGCCGTTTACCGGGGCTTCAGTTCAGAGCTTCGCCTTGCGGCTAACCCCTCCCATTGACCTTCCGGCACCGGGCAGGCGTCAGTCCCTATACGTCGTCTTTTGACTTTGCAGAGACCTGTGTTTTTGATAAACAGTCGCCCCCGCCCATTTACTGTGGCTCTCGACAGCTTACTGACGTGTGTCATTCACCGTCAAGAGCACCCCTTATCCCGAAGTTACGGGGCTAATTGGTCGAGTTCCTTAAGGAGAATTCTCCCGAGCGCCTTAGAATACTCTTCTCGTCCACCTGTGTCGGTTTACGGTACGGACACCGGCATCCTCGCTAGAGGTTTTTCTTGACAGTGTAGAATCGGACTCTCCGCTTCACCCGAAGGATCCACGTCGCTTTGCGCCTCGGAGTATTGCAGCCCGGATTTGCCTGAGCTACCTCCTGCACGCTTACCCCGCCACTTCCGTACCGGCGAGGGCCCTATCTTCCTGTGTTACCCCATTGCTCAAACGGCTACCGGATGGTACAGGAATCTTTGTGCCTGTTTTCCATCGCCTACGCCTTTCGGCCTCGGCTTAGGACCCGACTAACCCCGCTCAGATTACCTTGAAACGGGAACCCTTGGACTTTCGGCGGTGGGGTTTCTCGCCCCACTTGTCGTTACTGATGCCAGCATGATCGCTTCCGTACAGTCCACATGTCTTTACAGTCATGCTTCAACCCGGTACGGAATGCTCCCCTACCACGTCCCTTGCGGGACATCCGCAGCTTCGGTTACACGCTTAGCCCCGTTGTATTTTCGGCGCATGATCACTCGACCAGTGAGCTATTACGCACTCTTTAAATGAATGGCTGCTTCTAAGCCAACATCCTGGTTGTCTAAGTGGTCACACATCCTTTCCCACTTAGCGTGTATTTGGGACCTTAGCTGGCGGTGAGGGCTGTATCCCTTTCGACGACGGAGCTTATCCCCCGCCGTCTGACTGCCACGATTTCACACCTGGTATTCGGAGTTTGGTTGGGTTCAGTAATCTGGTAGGACCCCTAGCCCATCCAGTGCTCTACCCCCAGATGCTACCACGTGACGCTATACCTAAATATATTTCGGGGAGAACCAGCTATTTCCGAGTTTGGTTGGCCTTTCACCCCTACCCACAAGTCATCCAAGATCTTTTCAACGATCACTAGTTCGGGCCTCCATCCCCTTTTACGGGGACTTAACCCTGCTCATGGGTAGATCACACGGTTTCGGGTCTGCTCCATGCGACTGTACGCCCTATTCAGACTCGCTTTCGCTTCGGCTGTGGCCCATAAGGCCTTCACCTTGCCGCACAGAGTAACTCGCTGGCTCATTATGCAAAAGGCACGCTGTTAGGCGGTCTTGCGACATCGCCCTTCAACTGATTGTAAGTGTACGGTTTCAGGTACTTTTCACTCCCCTTTCGGGGTGCTTTTCACCTTTCCCTCACGGTACTGGTTCACTATCGGTCACCAAGTAGTACTTAGCCTTAGGAGATGGGCCTCCCAGATTCACGCAGGGTTTCACGTGACCCGCGTTACTTGGGAACATATTTAGGAGGTCGGTCCCCTTTCGGTTACGGGGCTATCACCCTCTGTGGCTCCGCTTGTCCAGCAGGAATTCGCCTAGAGGACCGATTTGTAACCTCCCGGAAGCTTCGTATCGCTCCCACAACACGTCCCGCTACCCCCCATGCACAACGGATACGACCTATGACATGCATGCGGTTTGGGCTGATCCGCGTTCGCTCGCCACTACTAGCGGAGTCGCGACTTGCTTTCTCTTCCTCCGGCTACTGAGATGTTTCAGTTGTCCGGGTTGGCTTCGACGGCCTATTCATTCAGCCGCCGATTGCCTGGGTTCGCCAGGCAGGGTTTCCCCATTCGGAAATCTCCGGGTACGCTTGCTTCCAGCTGACCGGAGCTTATCGTAGGTAGCCACGTCCTTCTTCGCCTCTTGGTGCCAAGGCATCCACCGTACACCCTTTATAGCTTGGTCAAAAATCGAAACGTCCCTTCTTGTGGAACGGACGCTGTAGACAAATCAGGATTGCTCCCTCTTCATCTACCCAAAGAGTACACTTAAGACACTTACAACTTCGCGCCGCTTGCGCGGCACGACTCGGTTACCCTTGCATTCAACTGTCAAAGAACGTCCCCAAAGGCTCCAGCGGCCCTTGGGCAAAAAATCTATCGTACTGCCGGCCATCCACTCACCGGCGAATCTCGCTGGTGGAGATGATCGGAATCGAACCGACGGCCTCCTGCGTGCAAGGCAGGCGCTCTCCCAATTGAGCTACATCCCCAAGCATGGCCCGCAGTCGCCCGCGCAACGCGCTCGAGTGGTGGGCCCGAGTGGAATCGAACCACTGACCTTACGGTTATCAGCCGTACGCTCTAACCAACTGAGCTACGGGCCCACGCCCGCAAGCGCGCCCGGCCCACACGCAGGTCAGGGCCCTTGAAAACTGAATACGACGCACAACAGTTGGGTTCTCGTGAATCTACCTGGATCGCTCGTTAGGGCTTTCGCCGATGGCGATCCTTGCAAAATACTCCTTAGAAAGGAGGTGATCCAGCCGCACCTTCCGATACGGCTACCTTGTTACGACTTCATCCCCCTCACCAAGCACACCTTGGGCGCCTCCCTCCTTGCGGTTGGGCCGGCGACTTAAGGTGCACCCGACTCGGGTCATGTGACGGGCGGTGTGTACAAGGCCCGGGAACGTATTCACCGCGGCGTAGCTGATCCGCGATTACTAGCGATTCCGGCTTCATGGAGTCGGGTTGCAGACTCCAATCCGAACTGAGACCGGCTTTTTGAGATTGGCTCCCCCTCGCGGGTTCGCGACCCATTGTACCGGCCATTGTAGCACGTGTGTAGCCCCAGGCATAAGGGCCATGATGACTTGACGTCGTCCCCACCTTCCTCCGGCTTATCACCGGCAGTCTCCCTAGAGTGCCCGGCCGAACCGCTGGTAACTAAGGATAAGGGTTGCGCTCGTTGCGGGACTTAACCCAACATCTCACGACACGAGCTGACGACAGCCATGCAACACCTGTCTCCAGGTCTCCGAAGAGAAAACCTACTTTCGTAGGCGGTCCTGGGATGTCAAGCCTGGGTAAGGTTCTTCGCGTTGCCTCGAATTAAACCACATGCTCCACCGCTTGTGCGGGCCCCCGTCAATTCCTTTGAGTTTCAGCCTTGCGACCGTACTCCCCAGGCGGTGCACTTAATGCGTTAGCTGCGGCACGAAGAGGGTAGACACTCCTCACACCTAGTGCACAACGTTTACAGCGTGGACTACCGGGGTATCTAATCCCGTTCGCTCCCCACGCTTTCGAGCCTCAGCGTCAGTGGTGTCCCAGTGAGCCGCCTTCGCCACGGATGTTCCTCCAGATATCTACGCATTTCACCGCTACACCTGGAATTCCGCTCACCTCTGACATACTCAAGCCAATCAGTCTCCAAAGCGATTCCGGGGTTGAGCCCCGGGCTTGCACTTCAGACTTAGTTAGCCGCCTGCGCTCCCTTTACGCCCAGTAATTCCGAACAACGCTAGCCACCTCTGTATTACCGCGGCTGCTGGCACAGAGTTAGCCGTGGCTTATTCCTGAGGTACCGTCAAATCCAGAGCATTTCCTCTCCAGACTGTTCTTCCCTCATAAAAGGACTTTACGACCCGAAGGCCTTCATCATCCACGCGGCGTGGCTGCGTCAGGCTTTCGCCCATTGCGCAATACTCCCTACTGCTGCCACCCGTAGGTGTCTGGACCGTGTCTCAGTTCCAGTGTGGCCGATCAACCTCTCAGTTCGGCTACCGATCAAAGCCTTGGTAGGCCATTACCCTACCAACTAGCTAATCGGAGGCGGACCCATCTCCCAGCGAGGCTGTGAAGCCCCTTTCTGGACCAGCCCTAAGGCCGGCCACCGTATGCGGTATTAGCGGCCGTTTCCAGCCGTTATCCCCCACAAGGAGGCAGGTTATCCACCCGTTACTCACCCGTACGCCGCTCATGTACCTTGCGGCACATGCGCTCGACTTGCATGTATGAGGCCCGCCGCCAGCGTTCGTTCTGAGCCAGGATCAAACTCTCCGATAAAAAACCTGAACCGGCTTGCGCCGGATGCAGACGTTTCGGACAGTACTTACCTGTCTTACTTTTGTCGCATTACTAAATTGACGGGCCGGGTTCCTTGCGAAACCTGGCCCTGCACGAGAATTTCTGTCGTGCGTCGTATTCAATTTTCAAAGAGCCCGCGGCCCGTTCCCCAGCCCAACCGACAGTCATGGCATCGCCAGACGGCCTTTTAGGAGGGTGCGCGACCCGACAAGAGCGAACGCCAAAACAGCGTCCGGTCAGCACACAAGCGCGTAGTCTAACATCCGAGAATGGGGATGTCAACCCGCCAGGAACCCACTAGCGTTCCACCCGGATCCGCGTTCCGTCCGGGTCTTGCGTGCGCCCCGCAGAGCAGCCGTTCAGCCGCCCAGAACGCATAGAGTATCACGCCAGACCAGCCTTGTCAACCACTATTTTGGAACAGCCCTCACTGCTCCCCAGTTTCAGTTTGGAGACTGTCCCATTCGTAGTTGAAGGCGGTGGTGGCCCCGCCGCTCATGCTACGCTGCTTGGTCTCCGGTTTCCATTGCTTGGTTCTGTTCGAGGTCGTAGAGGCAAACGGCCACGCGGGGTTCGCTCATTCCTACTTTGTTGGCCACGGTTTCAAAATATCACGATCGCGCCTTCGGCGCGATAAAGAACCACGTTCCTGCACCCCATAAAGGTTAAAGAGCAAAGAATTAAAGGGAAAGGAGACTAGCGGGACGACGCAGCGCGGACCACCCGAAACCCGAGGAGGTAGTTCGAGGTTGTCGGAGTGTTCCCGAAGCGGTACGCGGCGCGGCAGAACACCGGTACGGCGTTCCAGGAACCGCCGCGCAAAACACGATTCGAACCGGAACTTCGGCCTGTAAGGTCAGTCACGCCGTCTGGCGGATAGTCTCCATACCAATCCTGGCACCATTCATACACGTTGCCGTGCATATCGTAGAGGCCCCAGGCGTTTGGTTTCTTGCGCCCCACGGCGTGGGTCTCGTTTCCGGAATTGCCCTTGTACCATCCGTACTCGGCCAGGAGGCCTTCGTCGTTTCCAAAGAAATAAGCGGTGGTGCTACCCACCCGGCAGGCGTATTCCCACTCAGACTCCGTCGGCAGACGGTACGGCCCTGACGCGCCCTTGTTCAGCTTTGAAATAAATTGCTGTGCCGCATCCCATGACACGGAGTCGACCGGGCGATCGTCTCCCTTGAAATTGGAGGGATTACTCCCCATGACACTCTGCCACTGCGCCTGAGTCACTTCGTACTTGCCCAGCCAGAATCCCTGACTGAGCGTCACTCTGTGCTGCACCTCGTCCGCTTCGCGACCTGCCTCATTCTCGGGGCTCCCCATCGTGAAGCTGCCCGCCGGAATCTGCACGAACTCGATACCATCGAAGGTCTGGAGTGCTTTCGGGGGCGTCATAAAGACTGTTGCGCCCGTAGCGAGGTCCGTTACCCCGGAGCCATCGCTCGTAATGGCCTCTTCGATCACCATAAGAGATGTTAGGATACGAGTCTCGCCCTGCGGTACAGTTTCGACACGTACAAACGCCTCGCTGCTCCATTTCTCGGACCACGGCTTGAGGACATACTCGGAGGACGGGAACAAACCGTCCATCCGAAAAGAACCATCGGACTTCGTTACCGTCTCGAAATGCTCGTAACCCTTGATGGCCTCGACTTGTGAAGCGACGATCTTTACACCGGCAACCGGTTTA
>JBCLBO010000089.1:0-14451 GCA_038916785.1 Candidatus Hydrogenedentales bacterium
CTTCGCCCGATCGGCCTCTGCGGCCCTTCCTGGGTCGATGATGATTGGCGGCGACCGAAGCGGCAGGCCGCCAGTCACGTCGTCAGCGTCGGAAGTTTGAGGTGGTGGCCCGTCGCCGCCTGATACGCGCGCCCCAACGCGCAGAGTTCCGCTTCGCCGTAGAGGCGGCCGATGAGGCCGATGCTCCCGGGCGTGGCGCGTTCGTTGAGCGCGGTGGGCATCACCAGCAGAGGATGCCCCGTGAAATTCGTCAGGTATAGACTCGCCGTGGACGGCGTGATGTAGACGTCAATCGTCTCGAAGAGCCGCGCCATCTCGCGCATGAGCAAGGTGCGCACGCGCATCGCCTGGATGTATTCGACGGCGGGAATGAATCGCGATCGGCGGAATGTGTTCGGCCAGTCGGTGGCGCTTTGGTTGTTCAGTTCGCGGTCCCGGTGGCTCCGAGTCAGGTCGTCGAAGGCCGCGGCGGACTCCGCGGTGAGGATGAACCCGAGGTCGTTGTAGGGCAGATCGGGCAGATCGATCGGCGCCGGGAAAAGCCCGAGCGCGCGAAATTCATCGAGCGCGCGCCCGCGCGCGCCGTCCTTGTCGTTGGCGGGATCGAAAGCCTCGCGCACGTAGCCCACGCGCAGTTTTGTCGCGTCGAACGAGGCGTCGTAGTTGAAGGCAAGATTCACGGCAGTAGGGTCCTGGCCGTCCGCGCCGTGGATGGCGGCCAACACCGCGGCGCAATCTTCTACGGTGCGGCAGATCGGCCCCAGTTTGTCCATGCTCCACGAAAGCGCCATCGCCCCATGCCGACTGACGCGGCCGAAGGTCGGCCGCAATCCCGTCACGCCGCAGACGGCGCACGGCGACGCGATCGATCCGTTCGTCTCCGATCCGATCGAGAAGCCGACGAGCCCCGCCGACGTCGCGCTGGCGGGCCCGGCGGAGGATCCGCTCGATCCGGTTTGCGGGTTCCAGGGATTCTTTGTTGGCCCGCCGTACCAGCGGTCGCCCAGCGCCAATTCGCCCAGCGAGAGCTTTGCGACCAACACCGCCCCCGCCTCTTCGAGCCGCTGCACCACCGTCGCGTCCTCATCGAAGCGCTGGTCCTGAAACGGCGTCGCGCCCCACGTCGTCGGATAGCCCTTCGCCGCGAGGAGGTCCTTTGCGCCCCAGGGCACGCCGTGCAGCGGTCCGCGCAATTTTCCCGCCGCGATCTCCTCGTCCGCGCGCCGGGCCTGCGCCAGTGCGAGGTCTTCCGTCAGCGTGACGACGCACTTGAGCAGCGGGTCGAATCGTTTCAATTGATCGAGATACATCCGCGTGATTGCTGTCGAGGTCACCTTGCGCGCAGCGATTGCCCGCCCAAGATCGAGCGCGCTCCAGAAGGCCATTTGCCCGATCTCGGACGGGATTTCCGGGAGCGCGGCGGTGCTAAATTGAATGGGCCGCTGCTCGGTGGCAAAGCTCATGCCCGGCAATACGGGATTGAACTGGATGGCCGGTGGGAGGCTGTTCGGAATTTCCACCGCGCGCAGCTTGGCGTAATTTCGCGTAAGGCCGCCGAGGCTGCGCGCGAGTTGCTCGCGCTCCTCCGCCGAAAACTCCAGGCCTGCGATTTTTTCCGCCGCCGCTATCATTTCCGGAGTGATGGTCTGGGCACCGGCGTCCTGCGCCTGCGCCCAGAGCACGCCGGGCAGCAAGGTCCCGCCGAGCCCGGCGGCGGTGCACGCGGAGAGAAACAGGCGTCTGTCCATGGAGATATCTATCCTTGTTATGTAACCAATCAACTCATACGCGTAGGGGCGACCCCCCGTGGTCGCCCAGGTCTACGCGCGATCCTGGGACGCGGGTGTGGGCCAAGGGCGGCCACGGGGGGCCGCCCCTACTATGCGGGATGCGGGACAAAAAAAGAACTCCCCCGGCGCGGACGCCGGGGGAGACGGGATTGCTGTGTTCGCGCGGCTTAGAACTGCGCCTGGTAGGTGACCAGCCACATGCCTTCGCGCTTTTCCATGGTGAACTCGAGCGTGAGCGTGCCGAACGTGCCTTCGAGGCCGATCGGCTTGGCCGTCGCTTTCTCGCCCTCGACCGCGATCACCAACTTGCTCACGTCGATCTTGAGGCCGTCGAGGAAGCCTTGTTCCTTGGCGCCCTTGAGGAACTCGACCGTCTCGGCCTTGCCGCCGCCCTGATCGGACTTGAAGTCCTCGGCGTAATTCGCCGTCATGCCGTCAATGTCCTGCGCCATGAGCGCCGCCATCGCCTGGTCGACGACCCCTTTGACCATCTCTTCGTCTGACATCCCGCCGCCGCCTGCGCACCCGACCAAGCCGGCCAGCGCCAGCGCCATCACGCCGAACTTCATTCCGATCTTCATGTCCCTGACCCTTTCGATTTGTACCGTCTAACGACGGACGTAAAATGGCTCCCCAACCGGACCCATTCGTGAGGAATGCCCGCCACTATAGCGCTCGATGGCGCGCACTTCAAGCCTACGCGCGTTATGACTCCGGCCGGGGCCGATTCGTTTCAACCGGCCATCTAAACCGCGGCATTATTCCTCGCCGGGGCGGTACTCCCGTTCGAGATTCGCCCGGATTGCGGGTTCGTCCATCCACACGGGCCGCAGTTTGCGCGCGACGAAAAGCGGGCTCTGGTCATTGTAATGTGGAGATGACTCGACGCTGGTCGCCGCGCCAAATTGGTTGATGACCTGCGAGTGCACCTTGCCCGCCTTGTCCCAATTGACCATGAGGATCAGGGTATCGCCCGCCTGGCCGATGAGCTGGCCCGTGGCCTCGTCGGGTTTGCCGTAGACCGCGTGCAGCACGTCCGGCCCGCCGTTCACCCCGCCCAGGCTGCGCCCCGCGATGAACGCCGACTGGATCGTCGTGAAGTCGTCCTCGCAATGCGCGTAGGCCAGGCCAAACGCCGTGTCCGCGTCGGTCTTGCCGAAGATATGCGGTACGCCCCAGGTGTCGCGCAGGATTTTTACGTCGCGCGCCGGATCTTCCGCGATCGCGGCGAAGGAGACGAGCGAAAAGATCGAAACGGCGGATACGGCGCGGAACACACGCTGAACCATGACAACCTCCTAACCAAGGTCGAACCAAACCGGTCTGCATTATCGAGCGTTCGAGAGGCCCGCATCAACACAACGGGAAGTAAATTAGGATCTGCCTATTGAAAATCGGAATCCCCACGTTATAATAGTTCTAATTGACGATCGAGATTCTTACGACATGGCCAGCATCTTGAATTGCAGAGTCTGTGGAAGATCCGTGAGTTCAGACGCACCCACTTGTCCTCACTGCGGAGATCCTAATCCTTCAGGAAGAAGAAGACAGTGTTCAAGTTGCGATGGATGGTTTGAATCTCTCAGCGATTACAACGGATCCTCGCTCGGGGTCGGAACCGTCAAAAATCTCTGTAATGAGTGCTGGAACCGTATCGCCGACGACGATGAAAACATGATTCGCTGATCCACGTTGGTGCGAAGATATGGATTTGTTCCACTTACAAAGCCTTCGCCCACGCCGCCCGCACAAACTTCGCGCCTTCTTTGGCGATGTGCTCTTCGCTCGGGGCCATCTTGCGCCAGATGCAGGTCGCGCCCGCGAGTTCCGGCAGCCACTCGCCGAAGGCCTCGATGGTGAGCCAGCCGTCGTAGCCGATGCCTTTGAGCGCCTTCATTGTCGTCGCGTAGTCGACGTGGTCCTCGCCGGGCGTCGCCCGGTCGTTCGCGGAGATATGCACGTGGTTGATGCGCGTGCCGCCCGCGCGCACCGCCGCCTCGATGCCTTTCTCTTCGATGTTCGCGTGGAACGTGTCGTACATGTGCCCGACCCACGGGCTATTGACGGCGTCGGACACCGCCTTCGCGTCCGCCTGCGAATTGAGCACGTAGGTCTCGAAACGGTTCAGCGGCTCGACCGCGATTTTCACCTTCGCCGATTCCGCGTGGGGCGCGAGGGACTTCAAACTCTCCACGAGCCGCTTGCGCTCCTCCGCCGTCGGCCCGCGGCCGGCGAGTTGTCCGACCGGATGATAAATCGGCCCCGCGAGCGTCTCCGCGCCGAGTGTCACACACGAGTCGATCGACGCGCGCAAATGGTCCAGCGCACGCTGGCGCATCCCGGCGTCCTCCGACACGAGCGAGGTCTCGGCCGGGAGCACGCTGACGACCGTGCAGGACATGCCGAGGTCCTTCATCTGTTGCTTGAACTTCGCCCACGGCGATCCCTTCGCGTCGAACATCGGGAATTCGACCCCGTCGTAGCCCCATTTCTTGATGCTCTCGATCAACGGCATGTGCTTTTCAGTCGCCGCGGCCGTCCAAAGCAGAAGGTTCATTCCGAGTTTCATGGTAATCCCTTTCGTGAAGTATCCGCAGAGAATACCGGGTTTTGAGTCTGCATCAAAGCCCCAGCCCGTCATTGCGAGGAGGCCGCGCACGAGTCCACCCCCAATCAAGACGGCCTCCGTCCGCGGCCGACGAAGCAATCTCTTCGTCTCGTGATCCCAATTTCCAGGCCGTGATCACCAGTTAACGAGATTGCTTCGTCGCTCCGCTCCTCGCAATGACGGTGAGGGTCGGAGCTATGTTACGATGAAATGAGATTCGCAAAATCACACGAAAGGACTTGCGACATGACCCGCTTCGTTTCGTTCGCCCTGCCGTCCCTTATCACCCTCCTCGCGCCCGCCTTTGCGGAAGACCCCGCGCAGTGGGTCACCTACCCCGGCGGCGAGGGCCCCGGCGCGGGCAAGAGCATCGTCATCGTTACGGGGGACGATGAATATCGCGGTGAGGAGTCGATGCCCCAACTGGGCAAAATCCTCTCCGTGCATCATGGCTTCAAAGTGACGGTGCTCTTCGCGATCAACAAAGAGACCGGCGCGATCGATCCTGCGACGCAGGACAACATCCCCGGCCTAGAGGCGCTGGACACGGCGGATTTGATGGTCCTCTTCCTGCGCTTCCGCGGACTGCCCGACGATCAGATGAAGCACATCATGGATTACACCGACTCCGGCAAGCCGATCGTCGCGCTGCGCACCTCGACGCACGCGTTCATGTACGCGGACGGGACCCGGACCTACGCGAAGTGGAGCTGGAACAGCAAGGACCCGAAGGGCGGCTACGGCCGCGAAGTGCTCGGCGAAACGTGGATCAATCACTACGGCAAGCACCAGGTGCAGAGCACGCGCGCGGTGTCGGCTCCGGGCGCGGAGGGCAGCGTGATTCTGCGCGGCTGCGAGGATGTGTGGGGGGCGTCGGACGTGTACGAGGTGACGACGCTCAGCGGCGACAGCCAGCCGCTGCTGCTCGGGCAAGTGCTCACCGGGATGGACCCGAAGGACGCGCCGGTCGAGGGCATGAAACGACTACCGGTCGCGTGGACGAAGACCTACACCGGCGCGAGCGGCAAGAAGGCGCGCGTGTTCACCACGACCATGGGCCACGTGGACGATTTCACCAGCGAGGGTTTCCGCCGCTTGATCGTGAACGCCGTCTATTGGGCCGCCGGCATCGAGGACCAAATTCCCGCGCGAAATTTTAATAACGTAAACTTCGTCGGCGACTTCGAGCACACCCCGATCGGCTTCGGCGCCTACCAAAAAGGCCTGAGGCCGGATCACTGGGCACTCGCGGCGGGAAAATAGAACCCCGCCTGCCAGTGCGGGTTCACCAACGGTTATAGCCGGAATGTGTAGAAAGAAAACGCCGAAGGTAGCGGGCGCAATCCTTTCGTAGCATCGGCCTCCGGCCGATGACTGGCGTTTGGCTATTTACTAATTTCCAATCTCTTCGGGTGAAATTTGTGCTGGACTTTCCGTGCGGCCGTCGGCGGCGAGCGTATGCTGATGTTCGGCATCTCCGAAACATGATCTCATTTCTGCGCACAGACCATTAGCCCCGGAGGGGCGATGTGATAGTAGCCCGCCGTTTCAACGGCGGGCTACTATCAATTGTCCCTTCGGGACAGGCGACCAGTGTGTATTGGTCGTCTGTTGCTCTAGGTAGGTGGCTCAACAACAAGCCGGCGGCGGACGGGTCGGAAGGAAAAGGTGGCGGGCGGGAAAATGGTTAGTTTTTGGGGGTACTGTGTTGCCCTCACTCTATGAACTCAAGGGCGCGTTATCTGCGCGACTCTGCGTCATCTGCGGACAGAATTATGCTACGATCCCCCCGGAAATTCCTGCTATGGCCGATGCAATCCCCAATCTCTCCTCGAAAATCCTCGTCGCGATGAGCGGCGGGGTGGACTCGTGCACCGCCGCGGCGATGCTGGCCGAGCAGGGGCACGACGTCGTCGGGATCACCATGCGCGTGGTGCCGGAGCATGAGCACCGCTCGGTGTTCCAGCCCTGCTGTTCGGCGGAGATGGCGAAGGACGCGCTCCAGGTGGCGGATCAGTTCGGCTTTCCGCATTACACGCTCAACCTCGTCGAGACTTTCGACAAGCAGGTGATCGACGACTTCGCGGACGAATACGCGCAGGGCCGCACGCCGAACCCGTGCGTGCGCTGCAACCAGCGGCTGAAGTTCGGCACGCTCTACAAAAAGGCGCTCGAACTCGGCGCGGCGCGCATCGCCACGGGGCACTACGTCCGCCTTGCCCACGAGGGCGAACGCTGGGCCGTGCGCCGCGCGCGACACGCGGAGAAGGACCAGAGCTACGTGATGGCCGGGCTCTCGCAGGCGCAGCTCGCGATGGGCCTGTTTCCGCTCGGCGAGATGACGAAGGAAGAGACCCGCGCGAAGGCGCGCGCACTCGGCCTGGCCGCGGCCGAGACGCCCGAGAGCCAGGACATCTGCTTCGTTCCCGACGGCGACTACAAGGCCTTTCTGCGCCGCCGGCTCGGCGCGCCGCGTCCAGGGCCGATCCTAAACACGCGCGGCGAGTTGCTCGGCGAGCACAGCGGCATCACGGACTACACCGTCGGCCAGCGCCGCGGCCTCGGCCTTGCGGCCGAGCGCCCGCTGTACGTCGTGCGCATCGACGCCGCGCGCAACACCGTGGTGGTCGGCTTCGAGGAGGAGGCCTTCTGCCGCAGCTTCGTGGCGAACGAGGTCGTCTGGAGCGGCCACGATCGCGCCGAAGGACCCTTCGCGGGGTTCGTGCAGATTCGATACCACCACGAGGCCGCAGCCTGCACGGTGGTGCCGCGCGGACGCGAACTCGAGATCGTCCTCGACGAACCTCAGCGCAGCGTGACCCCCGGCCAGTGGGCTGTCGTCTACGACGCCGGCGGCCGCGTCCTCGTCGCGGGGCTCATCCGCGAATTCGCCTCCGCAGCGCCCGCCGCCGATTTCGCGTCCGCGCTGAGATCGTAGTCCTCACGCTCCGCGTGAGGCGCCATCGCATGGAGCACGACGACTACGATCGGGACCTCGCGCGTCGTTCCTATTGCGCGATGCGCTCGTTCAGTTCGTCAAGGAATTGTTCGCCGAAGACGTCGCGGACGATCTCCGCGACGCCGGGATCGAGTCCGCGCGCGGCTGCGGCGCGTTTGTGGTTGCAGGGAAACCCAAGCGCGTCTTCCTGCACGGTGAGGAGCGAGGGCTTACCTTCGACGAGGTAGAGCGGCCAAAGCGCGCAGGCCTTCGGCTTGACCTTGGCCGGCGGAAGTCCGTGCTGGAGCGCGGCCGAATGCAGCGAACACAGCGTCGCGCCCTTCGCATCGCGATACGCGAACACGCAGCGCCCGTGCGGATCGGTGGTGAGGCACGAGCCGCCGTCCGTGTCCTCGAAGGGATCGACGAACTCGCCGGCCTGCTTCAGCCCGCGCGCGAACTTCGCCGCGTCGGGCATCGAGCCGACGATGGTCCCCATCTCGCGCGGGTCGACGTAGACCTCGTAGGTCTCGCAACAGCCGCGTTCGCGGCCGATGCACTTCATCGGCTGGCAACGGTGACGCAACGCGCGCAGCGCCGCCAGGTCGACGATCACGCCTTGGATCGTACACTCCGTCATCGCCGCCGCCCCCTCAGTTCTTGAACGCCGGCGCGCTCGCGTCGCCGCCCGAGAGCAGATACGCGATCAGGTCCAGGATTTCGTCCTGGTTAAACGTGATCAGCAGATCGCTCGGCATCGTCGAGAGCGGCGACGGCTCGAAGGACACGATGTCGGCGCGCGGAATGTCCGTCACCTCGGTGAAGTCCAGCGGGTTTGCCCGCAGGCGTACCGACTCGTCGTCCTGGCTCACCAACGGTCCGGAATAGAAGTCCTTCTTCGTCTGCACCAGGAAGGCCTTGAACGGGTCCTCGACCAGGAGAGACGGATCCACAATGTGCTCGAGCACGCCGAGCGGGTTGTACTTCTCGCGGACTTTCGTCAGGTCCGGCCCGACGTCGATGCCTTCCCCGCCGAATTTGTGGCACCGGACGCAGCCGCCGATGCTGAACAACTCGCGGCCGCGCTCGAAGGATCGCCCGGCGTCGACATGCTCAAGCGTCGGTTTGAGGTCGTCCAGCGTCCAGAACTTGATGAACTTGCGCACGGCGGCCGGCGTGGCGGAGGGCGTGAACTTGGGCAGCGCCGCGAGCATCGCCGGGTCGAGCTTCTCGACGACGTGCATGACGCCGTTCATCGTGATCCAGTGGCCGGGATAGGTGCACACGAAGGGATAATCGCCCGGCTGCGACGGCGCGATGAACGCCAGGCGCTGCGTTTCGCCGGGATTGAGCAGCCTGGTGGCATGCAGGACATCGGCCGATTTCGGCACGAACTGCCGCGCGATCATCTCCTCGTCTTTCTGGCCGGCCTCGGCCGCGCGGCCCACCGCCTCCATCTTGCCCGGCTGGGTGATGACGAGGTTGTGCGGCATGATGTCGATATTTTCGAAGACGATTTCGACCGCCTGCCCGGCTTCTACGGTGACCTCGCGCTGCTCGAAGATCATCAGGTGCGGCAGCGGACGGATGCTGACCACGCGCACGCCAAGATTGCCGAGCGCGGCGCGCAGCTCGGGGCCTTTCGGCGCCTGGAGCGCGCCCGCCATGCGATCGCCGAGCGCGAAGACGGCCTGCACGCCCTCGGAGGAAAGGCGGTCCGTCGGCACCGTCTTCACGTAGGCCATGAGCGACTCGACGAAATCCACGGCCTTCTGCTGGGACCAATCGGGGCCTGGCATCTTGGCGAGGCCCGCCGCCGCCGCTTCGGCCTCTTCGCCGCGCGCGATCAGGCCGGCGAGCAACTCGAATCGTTCCGCAGGCTTGGCCTCCATCGAGGCGATCGCCGAAATCGCCGCGCGGCGCAGATCGCTGCGGTGTCCGCCGCGCACGTCAATGGTCGCGTCGCGATCGGGCGCGGGCAGGTTCTCGCGCGCGAACACGACCCGCCCATCCTCTACCAGCTTGAGCGTGTAGCCTTTGAGCCGTTCGCCGAGCCGGCCTTCGCGGCGGTTCCAGACGCGGACGGCGTCGATCGATTCCCTGTGGCCGAGATCGATCTGAAACCAGGGGTTCGATTCTTCTTCGGTATAGGATTGCCCGCCGCCGGCGAAGAGCTCATCGGTGTTTCCATCGATCGCCTGCGAGGCCTCCGCGGTTTGGTAGGTGCTCGACTGCGTCGCCGTGCGGTCCCGCGCGACGTTCGCGCCCCCTTGGAGTACTTCGACTTCGGCCAGCGTCAGCGTGCGGCTGTTGCCGGGCAGTTCGATACGTACGAATTGCGCCGCGGGCGGCGGACAGAGCGTAGACGGGTCCAATTCGCCCAGGAATTGCGCCGCGTCTGCGCGCAGGGCGTCGCGCAATTTCGCGTCGGGGAGCGCGGGGATGGCACGGACGATGTCGAGCCAGCGGGCGGCGTCGGCGTTCGCCATGCCGCGCACCTGATCGGGTCCGATGGAAACGAGCAGCGCGGCGTAGGCGGTCTCGCGCGACGCAGGATTCCGGCCAAAAGCCGCCAGTTCTTGCAGCGCGTCCTCCTCTGCGGAAAGGGCCTTGGGCGTTTGCTGCGCCAGTAGGCGGCCGAGGTCGCGGATGAGCGCGGGGTCGGCCCAGGGCTGGCGCGCGTCGGCCTCTTTGATCATGTCGACGAGTTCCTTTACCGGGACTTCGCCGGTCACGCTGGCGAGGCTGGCCAGGGCCTTGGCGCGGATCTCGTCGCTGATGCCTTTGCGGCGGAGCAGTGCGCGGAAGATGGGCTCATTGCCCGGGAGCGCGGCGAGTTCACTAGTGCTGACGCGATCGAGGAGGTAGGCCTGCGCCTGCGGCAAGTTCGCGGTCGTGAAGCGGCCGTCGAAAAGCGCGGGCTTCCACACGGGCTGCAAGGTCGTGATCGTCTCGCCCAGAACGTAGTCGAGGTAATAGTCCATCGGATGTTGCAAGGCCTGCACGGCAAGTTCGCCGGCGTGCGCGTCGGGGAAATAGCTCAACGCGAGCAGGGCCTCGAGACGGACGCGCGGATGGTCGTCGTTCACCAGCCGCTCGAGCACGTCCAACGGCTTGTCCATCTGTTCGCGCCAGAAGCGCAACACGCGCACGGCCCCCGCCCGCGCCCGCGGCTCGGTCGAATGCAACACGCGATCGAGAAGTTCGGGGTTGTACAGGCCGCAGGTCTGGTACACCCAGAGCGCTTCGAGCAGGTTGTGCTCGTATTGCGGGTCCGACTTGTCGAGGCCTGCGACCCACTGGGCGGTTTCGCGTTCAACCTCTTCCGGGGAAAACTTCGACCGGATTTCGATGCGCGTGCGGTAACGCGTCCGGTCTTCGTAGGTCTTGAGCAATTCCAGCAGTGCCGGCAGCGGCTGGCCGTCGATGGCCGGCGGCGTGAGCAGCGGCCGGCCCTTGTACGCCACGCGCCAGATGCGGCCGTGCATGTGGTCCCGGCGCGGATCGCGCAGCGAGTATTGCATGTGGCCGATGAGCGGATTGAACCAATCGACGATATAGAGCGCGCCGTCCGGCCCGAACTTGAGATGGACCGGCCGGAAATTCATATCGTCCGAGTAGAGCAGCGGAGGCATCTCCTCGGAGACGAAACCCGATCCCTCCTCAGTGATTCGGTGTTGCTTGACTCCCTGGAAGGTGATCACGTTGTTGACGAGGAAGTTGCCCTGCGCTTCCTCGGGGAATTGGCGGCTGCTGACGATTTCGCAGCCCGCGGTGGGCCGCACGACGGACGTGAAAACGCGCATGCCCTTGCGTTTCTCGGGGTAGTTCGCGTTGCCCGTGATCGCGGTCCCGAAGTAATTCGAGCCGCCTGAGGCGTCCGCGATGAAGTTCTGGCCCCAGCGATCGAAGACGTGCCCCCAGGGATTGGCGAAGGGATAGGAGACGAACACTTCGAGGTGGCTGCGCCAGGGCTCGTAGCGGAAGACACCGGCGTCGACGAGGCGCACCGGGCCGTAGGGCGTCTCAACCTGCGAGTGATGGAAGGTGCCCTCCTGGAAATAAAGCCCGCCGTCGGGTCCCCAGGTGAAGGCGTGGATCGCGTGGTGGCTGTCCTCCGTGCCGAAGCCGTGGAGGATCGTCTCGCGCACGTCGGCCACGTCGTCGCCATCGGTGTCCTTGGCGAAGAGGATGTCCGGCTGCTCGGAGATGTACGCGCCGCCGTCGCCGAGCTCGAAACCGGTCGGCAGGTGCAATCCGTCGATGAACGTGGTCGATTTGTCCGCTTTGCCGTCGTGGTTGGTGTCTTCGAGGATCAGAATTTTGTCGTTCGGCGCTTCATCCGGCACGCGCTGCGGATAGGACGGCATGGTGGAGACCCAGAGACGCCCCTTCGCGTCGAAGGCCAGCGCGACGGGGTTGTAAAGTTCAAAGTCCAACTCCGAGGCCCACAGCGTGACTTCGTAGCCGTCCTGCACATGCAGGCGCTGCAACGCGACGGCCGGGTCCTCGCTCTCCAGGCTCATCGCGCCGCCCGTATTGGGCTCCTTGCCGTGCACGTGCTGAGCGTCAGCGCGCGATCCCCCCAGCAGCCACGCCGTAACCAGAATCGCAGCAAGAACCGTAGCGGCGGCCCCCCGTGGCCGCCCTCTCGTGGCGCCAGCGCAAGTGGAGCGGCCACCGGGGGCCGCCGCTACGCATCGTCTCTCTTCACTACGAATCATCGTCACGGGTTCCTGTCTATTGGATTCGGCGGTCGTCATCATTCGTCGCCCACGCGCACGAGTTCGTAGGTGCGCTCCCAAGGTTGGTCGCACAGCTTGTGAATCTCCGCTTCTTCTTGCGCGATGAGCTCGTCGAAGCGCTTCATTTCCGGCGGGAACGACACCGCACCGAAGGGCTCTTTGCGATCGCCATAGATGTAGTAGCCGTTCACCGCGCGCCAGCGATCGAAGAACAGCCGGTTTTTGCGGACGACGCGCGCGCGGATGTCTTCGTAGGGATTGATTGGTAGAGGGACATAGAAGTAAATCCCCTTGGCCAACTCGGCGGCGGTGTTCTTGTGATAGGCCTGGCCTTTCTCCTTCAGTTCATAGATCCCCGGATTGAGGCCAAGGACCCGGAACAACGGGTTCTGGCTTTGAAGAGTCTCACCGCTGGACTCGGGGCGGGGCAGCGCGTTGCAAACAGCACTCTGGATTCGGAATGTCGCATCCTGGGTCGAATGTTTCAGCAGCTCAACCGATCCAATGTCGCTCTGGGCACTGCCCGCGGCGAGATCCAGTTGAATGACGGGGTTCGCGGGACGCACGCGGAGTTCGGTGAGCATGAGCTCGGCAAGCATGAAGTCGCCCCGCGCGGTCAGATGAACGCCGTTGAAGGTGAGACGGCCCGGCTCGGTACTCTTAAATAGCATCGAGAAGCCGGAGAATAAGTCGACATAACCCAGTTCGTTCGCGCTCGCGAGATTCTTGATGGCATCGGCGTAGAGCGCGATGGCCTCGTTCCTCTTTGTGACGTCCGGCTGGCGTTCGAGGCGCTCCTGCGGAATGGGCGAGACCAGGACGACGCGCGGCGCACTGCGACCGTTGTATTGATGGCCGAGGACCTCGCGGATGAGCGCTTCGTATTCCTGGGTAAACTTTTCGAGGCCGTCCTTACCCTTGAAAGACTCGTTGGCGCCGTAGAACAGAAAGATGACGTCCGCCTTCTGTTCGCCGAGGTGCTGGTGAATGTCGCCGAAGTTGAGCGGGCGCGGACGCAACGCGACTTCGTCCGCCGGCCAGCCGAGATCGCGGAAGGTCAGGTTGAGTTTCGGGTAGTACAACAGGAGCGAGGTCTCGAGGTAGCTGTGCAGGCGCAGGCGATCGGCGAAGGTGTTGCCGAGAAAGACCACGCGGTCGTTCGAGTGGAACTCGACCGCAAAGGCGCCAGGCGCCGCCGCCAGTAGAATGAGCGCAAGAAGTGCGCGGGACGCGCCGGGCCATCGCGCGGGAGACCCGTGGCGGCGTTGAGATTGCCGGAAGAAAGTGCTCACATTGGCTCCTGTTTACAGGATCGTTTCCAGGGAGTCCAGACTATAGCGCTTAGCAGCCGTTTGCCGCGAGTTTGCCGTCGAGAAACGCCTTCGCGCGCGGCACGTCGGCCTCGTCGAGGTGCTCGATGATGATGGGTACATTCGGGTGGCCGCGCCAGAGCCGCTGGAGATACAGGTCGTAGTTCAGCGAGCCGAGTCCGGGCGGCGGCAGCTCGATCGTGCCGACGCCGCGCAGCGCGTGGCCTTCGCCGGCGTCGATGCTCGCCAACTGCACGCCCTGGTCCGACGCGGCGCGCGTGACGTCCTTCGCGTGCGCGATCGTGATGTGGCCCGAGAGCGCGTCGAAGATGCGATTCAGTTCCGTGTCCATGTCGTCGATATTGTGGTCCTCGAAATAGTTGGTGGGATCCATGAGCAGACCGAGGCTGGGACCGCCGATGTCCGCGAACAGGCGCAACGTCTCTTCGATCGTTCCGATCACGTTGTTTACGTAGGTCTCGACGCAAAAAATCGCGCCGTATTCGCGCGCGCAGTCCACCAGTTCCGCGATGACCGCGCGGCAAATCTCGTATCCCTCCTCGGTCTTGTTCTTTGGATGGTGCACCCAATCGCTGCCGCGGTCAAAGGTGCCGGTCTCGCTGACGACGTAAGGCGTGCCGAGTTCGCGCGCGCGGCGCAGAATTGTTTTCAGGCGCACGAGGTCCGCCTTGCGCCGCGCGGGATCGGGGTGCACGAGGTTCGTGTAGCCCGACACGGCGCAGATCGGCAAATCGTGCTTCCGGAACGTTTCGCGGATTTTCCGGCAGTTCTCCGGCGTGATCTCCGCATCGGACAAGTCCATGTCTTTGAACGACAGATCGAGCTGGACCGTGTTGAACCCGTGGTCGCGGATTCGCTTCGCCGTTTCTTCGAGCGCGTACGGGAAATAGGCGGTGAAGATTCCAACCTGAAGCATGATTCAGCCCATTTTCCCGGCAGATTCGCCCGCGTCGAGCACCGCGCAACGCGACTGCCCATCGTAGCAATGAATCTGGCCGCGAACCACCCATCCTCAAGCCCCCGGCGCAGTGGAGCCTGG
>JBCLBO010000090.1:0-13347 GCA_038916785.1 Candidatus Hydrogenedentales bacterium
CGCACGAGGGCTTCCCGGACCGAGAGACGCGCGACGCGCACCAGGGCGGCTGGGGCGGCGGCTTCGACAAGCTGGAGACGCGTCTGGAGAAGGGGCGCTGAGCGAAAGGCGAGACGCCGGGTGGAGGAGATTGCTTCGTCGCAACCGCGCTTCTCGCAATGACGGGAGAATGTCGCGACCGCGCCTCTCGCAATGTTGGGAGAATTTCGCAATCACGTTTCTCGCAATGACGGATCGGGGAATCTTCGGAGCAGCACAAGAACTGGGAACTCAGCCAAACTGGGAATTTCCGAGGTATCAGGGTCGCGGCAGTGTGAAGTCCAGGGAAGGAGTGTGCGCAGCGGTCATGAGCGCGCGCACCCGCGCGGCGATGTCGGGGTGCGCGGCGGCGATGTCGTGTAGTTCGCCGACATCGTCGGCGAGGTTGACAATGATGTTCGGCGGGCGGGCGGAAGCCTGCGCGCAAACAAGCGCGAGGGCTGTAACGGCGATGCGCGAAAAGGTCGTCATGGGGACACCCGGAAAGAAGCTGGATGAGGATATCACGGGCGTGGAAGCCTGAAGGGAAGGGCATTAGACCGGATTTACATGATTTGTTCGATGGACAGGATGGGAGCCTTGTGGGGGTGGAAACGGGCGGTTTTCTGCGTGTTTTTTGCGGAATCTGTCGAATGCCGGCGTTGACCGGCATAATTCTGCCGGGCATCTCGACACCCTGCTAATATTCCTCAGCCATACGTAGGCTGGCATCGGGGGGCTGTGGAGATGACGAAGTTTGTATCGAGAGTCCGACTCGCGTCGCTGACGCTGGCGTGCGCGCTGATCGTGGGTCTTGCGCGCGGTGAAGAGCCCTCGCTGATGCGGGCGCCTGCCGGCGAGCGGTATGCGGAAAAGAATGAGCAGGGCGTGACGGTGTTGCCGAACGGCCGGTTGCTGACGCCGTTTGGACAACTGTTTCGGATTCATCCGCATCCCTTTGGGTTGACGTCGAGCCCGGACGGGCGCTGGGTGATCACCGCGAACAGCGACGACCCGCTGACGCTCTCGCTGCTGGACATGGCGGATCCCGCAAACCCGAAGCTCAGCCAGATTCCGGAGGGCGGAAAGCGCGACGGGGACGTATTGCCCTCGGTGTACATGGGGCTGGCGGTGGACGCGAAGAGCGAGACGGTGTACGTGGCGGGCGGGAACGATTTCAGTTTGATGGCCTTCGATCTGAAGACCCGCGCGCGGAGGTTCCGCATCGCGTGCGCGCACGAAGCGCGCGACGCGAAATTCGAGACGGGGTTCTTGGGCGATCTGCGATTGTCGAACGACGGCAAGCGCGTGTACGCCGTGGACCAGGTGAACTACCGGCTGCTCGTGATCAACGTGGACAAGGAGCGCGTGGAGACCTCGATTGCGGTGGGGCGCAGCCCCTTTGGCGTGTGCCTCTCGCCGGACGGGACGAAGGCCTACGTGGCGAACGTCGGGATGTACGAGTACCGGTATCACCACGACGCGCAGGGGCGCAAGGCGAAGATCGATTTCCCGGCCGCGGGCATGCCGTCCAAGGAGGCCGAGGAGGGCACGGAAGTAAACGGCGTGACGGTGCCGGCGCTCGGCGATCCGAATGACCTGCTCGGCATGTCCGTGTGGACGGTGGACATTTCGAAGCCGGGCAAGGAGAGCGTCATCGCGAAGACGAAGACGGGGCACCTCGTGGGCGAGGCGCTCGAAGACTTCCCGGCCGTCGGCGGGAGCAGTCCGAATTCGATCGTGGCGACGGACGACGCGGTGTATGTGTCGAACGGCAGCAACGACAGCTTGACGGTGATCGACGCGCACACCGGCGCGCGGCGCGAGGACATCGATATCCGGCTGGACGACGCGCTGGCCGGCTGGCGCGGGATCATCCCTTTCGGCCTGGCGCTTTCGCCGGACGCGAGCAAGCTCTTCGTGGCCGAGGCGGGGATCAACGCGGTGGCCGTACTCGAAACTAAGACGGGCCGTACGCTGGGGCACATCCCGGCGGCGTGGTTCCCGAGCAAAATGGCGGTCTCTCCCGACGGCAAGCGGCTCTTCGTGTCGAACGCCAAGGGGCTCGGCTCGGGGCCGAACGCGGGGCCGGGCCACACGCCGGGCGACCCGACGGGCGTGGGCGAGCTGATGCGGGGCTACATCTCCGTGATCGATTTGGAGGCGGCGCTGCCGCGGCTGGATGAGTTGTCGAAACAGGTGGTGAAGAACAACGTCGAGTTGTACCCGGCGACCGCGGACCCGCGCGCGGAGGGACATCCCGTCCCGCCGATTCCGGGGCAATGGTCGAGCCCGATCAAGCATGTGATCTATGTGACGAAAGAAAACCGCACCTACGACGAGGTGTTTGGCGCGCTGCCGGGCGGGCGCGGCGACGCGGAGCTGTGCCGCCTGGGCCGGCCGATCACCGTGGAGAACAAGGACGGGTCGCAGAAGGTTGAGAACGTGGTGCTCATGCCGAACCACCTGGCGCTGGCGCGTCGCTTTGCCATCAGCGACAATTTTTATTGCGACAGCGACCACTCGAGCGACGGGCACCGGTGGCTGGTGGGGACCTATCCCAACGAGTTCATGGAAGCGCGGCAGGGGCTGGAATACACGGGCGCGGGCCCCGGAGGCAGGTTGTTTACGGGGTCATCCGGCGCGATTTACCCGGAGGACTACAACGAAGCGGGATCGATCTGGGAGCATTTCGCGCGCAATTCGGTGACCTTTTTCAATTTCGGGCTGGGCTTCGAGTTCGCGCCCGGCGACGAATCGCAGGAGGACAGATTCACCGGGATCAAACTCTCGGTGAACTATCCCATGCCGACGGCGCTGCGCGAGAACACGTCGCGGACGTTCGCGACATACAACACCAACGTGCCCGACCAATTTCGCATGGACATGTTCGAGAAAGATTTTCGTGCGCGCTGGCTGAGCGGGCAAGAGCCGTTTCCTTCGGTGATCACCATGATGCTGCCGAACGACCACGGGGCGGGGGAGCGCCCGAAGGACGGCTATCCCTTTTGGGGGTCGTACATGGCGGACAACGACCTGGCGCTGGGCCGGCTGGTCGAGCTAATCAGCCACAGCCCGTTCTGGAAGGAGACGGTGATTTTCGTGACGGAAGACGACGCGCAGGGCTACCGCGACACTGTCGATGCGCACCGTTCCGTGTGCATGGTGATCGGGCCCTACGCGAAGCGGGACTACGTCTCGCACACGCACACGAGCATCGCCAGCATCCTCAAGACGATCTTCCTCATCCAGGGCATTCCGTTCTTGAACCAATACGACGCGTTTGCGTCGGACCTGAGCGACGCGTTCACTATGGAGCCTGCGAACGCGGAGCCCTACAACGCCATCGCGCCGGACCCGCGCGTGTTCGATCCGCAGAAGGCGCTCGATCCCTTCGACGCCGAGTTCAACTGGAAGCAGTCGTCCGGACCGGAGGACGTCGACAACCAGGCGTACCTCGATTCCGACGAATACGGGCACGCGGGCGCGCCAGGGCACTTAGCACGCGGGAGAGAATAGACTGGGCCACAATGGAGGTGCGGCGTCATGAGACATAAAGGGTTCACTCTGATCGAGTTGCTGGTCGTGATCGCCATCATCGGAATTCTGGCGGCGATGTTGTTGCCGGCGCTGGCGCGTGCGCGTGAAGCGGCGCGGCGGGCGTCCTGCCAGAGTAACCTCAAACAACTCGGGCTCTCGCTATTGATGTATTCCGACGAGAGCAAGGGCGGAAAATTTCCGCCGCGGCAGCTGCGCAACGTGTTCGGCGCTCTCAGCGTCGAGATGATGTTTAACGGGCGGATGATGATTCCGGAGTACGTGCCGGACTACAACGTGATCTGGTGTCCGTCATGGATGGCGACGCCGACGCTGGAAGAGCGCTACGACGTCGTCAAGGGCGATGGCGACGGCATCGTCGAGCCGGAAGAAATCGGCCAGGAGCCGTATCACTACACAGGCTTCCTGCTGGTTGACGACGAGAACCTGCTCGGGCCGCTGACCGGTACGATGGGCACGGAGATCAACGGCCGGCACTCGGAACAGTCGCTCTGGAGCAGTACACCTTGGGGCGAACTGGCGCAGGCGAACGTGGCGACTCTGGGCGCGGCGAGCGACGAGGACTTCGAAGTGTCGGGCGCCTTCGCGGGGACGCAGGCGGTGAATGGAAACACGATCGCCCGCTTACAGCAGGGCATCGAGCGCTCTCTGATCACCGACATCAACAATCCCGGGGCGAGCGCGGCGGCGGCGAGCGCGATACCGCTGATGTGGGATCACGTGTCGGTCAAGACCGTCGATTTCTCGCATGCGCCGGGCGGAGGCAATGTCCTGTATCTGGACGGGCACGTCGATTTTCTGACGTATCCTAACATGCGCTTTCCTTTTACGCAGGACAGCGCGAGGACTTTGGGGCGATACGGCAAGCCGTTTAACGGCGTGTGAGAAGTTGAGGGAAATTTTCCGAGCGGGAGAAGGACTGAACATGTTGAATCGTTGGATGTGCGTCGCGGTTGTGTTGATGGCGGGCTCGGCGACCTTCGCGCAGGACCGTCTGCCTGGGCCCGCCGGACAGGGCGTGCTGCTGCCAAACGGGTGGACGATCACGCCCTTCGGCGATACCGTGCCGATGAACGACCTGATCACGAACCTCGTTCCGACGCCGGATGGTTCGGCGATCATTGCGGTGACGAGCGGGTATAACCCGCACGGGCTGGTGGTGATTGACGCGAAGACGCATGAGGCGCGGCAGCGGATTGCGCTGCCCACCACGTTCATGGGGCTCGCGTTTAATCCCGCTGGCGACCGGCTGTACGTGTCGGGCGGAAATCACACGCGCGGGAAGGACGCGCGCGCGCCGGTGTATGTGTTCGGGTATGCGGGCGGGAAACTCTCGGACGAGCCGATCGCGCGGATGGAGGAGACGCTGCCCGCGGCGGAGATCTTTTGGTGCGGACTCGCGCACCACCCCTCGAAGGACCTGCTCTACGCCGCGAACCGGACGGCGGGAAACATCGTGGTGTTCGACACGAAGACGAACGCGATCGCGGGACATATCGCGACGGACGTGAACCCCTACGACCTCGTGTTGTCGGCGGACGGCCGCACGTTGTATTGCTCGAATTGGGCGAGCGACAGCATCAGCGTGATCGACACGGAGCTCGGGCGCGTGACGGCGACGATCGCCGTGGGGGACAACCCGAACGACCTCGTGCTCGCCAAAGACGGCCGGCTCTTCGTGGCCTGCGCGAACGACAACACGGTCCATGTCGTCGATACGAAGTCGCTGCGCGCGACGGGGACTATCGTGACGGCGATGTACGAGCACGCGCCGGAAGGCTCCACGCCGAACGCGCTGGCGCTGGACGCGGAGCACGAAACGCTCTTCGTCGCGAACGCCGACAACAACAACGTCTGCGTGGTCAACATCGAGGAGGAAGGCGAATACGACGTGCTCGGATTCATTCCCGCCGGGTGGTACCCCTCTGCGCTGGCGGTGAGTCCGGACGGCGCGGAGTTGTACATCGGAAACGGCAAGGGCTCGACCGGCGGCGACGATTCTGCGTACGGCCCGCACAGCCCCAAGGGGAAGAACCCCGAGGGCGCGGTGGACACGACGAAGACGACGGTCCGCGGATCGGTGAACGTGATCAACCTCGACGAGAACCGAAAGAGGCTCCGCGAACTTACGCAGCAGGCATATGCGAACTGCCCGTACAACGACGAGTTGCTGGCAACGGCGCGGCCTTCGGCGGCGGCATCAGTCGTGCCGCGGCAGGTGGGCGCGGGCTCGCCGATCAAGCACGTGCTCTACATCATCAAAGAGAACCGCACCTACGACCAGGTGCTCGGCGATTTGCCGCAGGGCAATGGCGACCCGGCGCTGTGTTTGTTCGGGCGGGACATCACGCCGAACCAGCACAAGATCGCAGAAGAGTTCGTGCTGCTCGACAACCTGTATTGCGACGCGGAGGTGAGCCGCGACGGGCACTCGTGGAGTAACGCGGCCTACGCGACGGATTTTGTCGAGAAGCTCTGGCCGATGAACTACGCGGGGCTGGGCGACGCTCCATACACGGACGCTGCGGAGCCGGCCTCGGGCTATCTGTGGGATGTGTGCAAGCGCAAGGGTTTGACGTACCGCAGCTACGGCGAGTATGCGCGGCGCGCGCCGGACGGCGGAGGCATGGAGGCGCGCAAGGCCGGGCTGATCGGGCATGTCGCGCCGAAGTATCTCGGGTGGGACGCGCGCGATCCGGAAAACGCGGCGGAGTTCGCGAGAGAGATGGACGAGTTCGACGCGAATTACGGCGACAAAGACGCCGCCAAGCGCCTTCCGAATTTCATGGTGATGTGTTTGCCGGAGGACCACACCTCGGGCACGCGCCCGGGGCGCCCCACGCCCAAGGCCGCGGTGGCGAGCAACGACTACGGCCTGGGGCTCATCGTCGAGCGGCTCTCGCACAGCCCGTATTGGAAAGAGACGGCGATTTTCGTGATCGAGGACGACTCGCAGGACGGCCCGGATCACGTCGATGCGCGGCGGACGATCGGGTTCGTGATCAGCCCCTATGTGAAGCGCAAGACGATCGATTCCACTTTTTATACGACGAGCTCGATGTTGCGGACGATCGAGCTGCTGCTCGGTCTGCCGCCGATGAGCCAGTTCGACGCGGCCGCCACGCCGATGTACGCGGCGCTCGGCGACGTGCCGGATCTGACGCCGTATACGCACGTCGGGGCGACGCATGATCTCGCCGAGGTGAACATGAAGACGGCGTGGGGCGCGGAGGCCTCCGAGGCGATGGACTGGACGGAATTTGACCGCACGCCGATGTTCGCGCTGAACGAGATCATCTGGAAATCGGTAAAGGGTGCGGATTCGGAGATGCCGCTGCCGCGGCACCGCTTCGCGGCGCAGAGCCTCGTCACCGCCGCGGGCGAGGAGTGATGGTGGGCAGTACAGGGCTCGAACCTGTGACCTTCTGGGTGTAAACCAGACGCTCTAACCAACTGAGCTAACTGCCCCGAAACGCCGCTAAAAACCGGGCGATTCCGCGGGGAATTATATCATTCGCGCGGGGTCCGCAGCGAATGATTAGGGGCCCCAGTACAGCGATACCCTTCCCAATCGATCGTCCGGGAGGGTCGCGCTCCCGCGCGACCAATTCCACCGGTTGATACCCGGTCGCGCGGGAGCGCGACCCTCCCCGACGGCGCCTTGGCCGCGCAGGAGAGCCGGGCGGCCACGGGGGGCCGCCCCTACGGCTGGATGACGAGATCCAGATCGCGGCGGGCCGCATTGCCGGCGTAGTCGCGCACTTCGATCGCGAGTGTGCCGGGGCCCGCGGGCAGGTCTTCGTCTTGTTCCCAGGTGAGCATATCCTGCTCCGGATCGTATTGGACCAGAAGCCACTTGCCGTTGTACGTCGCACGCCACGTCTCGATGCCGCTGCCCTTGTCGAGCGCGCGGGCGCGGATTGCGGGGCGCTGCGTGGCGAAGGTTTGGCCGTCCGCGAGGCGTAGCAGTTCGAGCGTAGGCGGGGTGGCGTCTTCGAGGAGCGCGTAGACGCCGAGTTGGCGCGTCGCGGCGGTGGCGCGGCCGGCCTTGCGTTCGGTGTCGTGCCGCACCCACTTTTTCCTGTCGAGATCGCGGCGGTAAATCAGCGCGTGCTCGGGACGATCGAGCGACTTCGGGAGCGGCAGGCTCAGCGTGATGGGCGCGTCCACCGGCAGATCGCCGGGCTGGATGTCGTACGCGGGGCCGAGCGCGTGGAGTTCCGCGTCGCGTTCGGCTTCGACCGGGCGCGCTTCAAACGCGAGGACGCCGTAGGGCGAGTCCGGCTGAATCGCGATTTCGAGATCGCCGAAGCTCACGCGGCGGGCGGGTTCGCCGCGCCGCACGAATGCGAAGCGGTGCGCGGGCTCCGTCAGGCGTTCGTGCTCGAAGGCGAAGGTCAGATCGGCAAAGGTGGCGTCGGGCAGATAGGCGAGCTGGAACCGCCGGGCTTCCATTCGCCGCATCGCTACGCGATCGGAAGCATCGCCGCCGATGACGAGTGTCGGCGATTCCATTTCGTCGCCGGGGAAGGTCGCCGTCGCCACGAGCGAGTAACCGTTGAAACGAAACGCCGCACTGCCATTACCCCGAAGCTGCTGATCCGGTGGCGCGGGCGGTTCCGGGTTCCCGCGCCGCAGCGGGATGCTTAGCGAGGCGACGTTTCCAGCGAAGTCTTCGGCGGTGATGACGGCATCCGCCGCCGCTTCGCGTAGTTCAACCGCGCCGTCCGCCGCGCCCGCGGCGTATGCCTCCGCGTCGTTGCCGGGCAGCCGCCACAGACGGAGGAATTGTGTGTCCGCGAGTAGCCGCGTGAACGCGATGGCGCCGTCCTCGGCATGATCATACGAGACCCGATCGTTTTGCACCGTGAACACTTCGCGGCCCGCGACGCTGAGCGTCACGCGGTAGATTCCAAGGCGCGCGCCGCCCTGCGCAGGGTCGCTGACAGCAACCAAGAAACCCATGGGGCCGTCGATGTACACGGGCCTGCCGATTCTGAGGCGGCCTTCGTCATCTTGAGCTTCCATCAGAACCATGCCGCGGAAATCGTTGTTCGTGATCGATCGAGGGGAGAGGGGGAATACGGCGACAGACCCAATAATCGGCGGGGTCGTGTCCGGCCAGGTGACGCCAAGAAGCCGCGGATTGATGGGCACGCCGCCGGGATCGCGCAGCTCGTAGTGCAAGTGCGGCACGCCGATGCCGGTCTGGCCGCTTTTCGCGATGATTTCGCCGCGCTTGACTGGAAACTCGCCGGGTTTCGGCGTGAGGTCGACGGTGTATTCCTCGCGCTCGTGTTGCGCGCGGCGGACGTAGTCGCGCAGGGCGGGCGCGAAGTCGCTCAGGTGCGCGTAGACGGCGGAGTTGCCGTCGGCGAGCTGGAGGTAGACGGCCTTGCCGTAGCCGTAGGGCGAGCAGCGGATGCGCGAGACGTAGCCATCGGCCGCGGCGTGCACGTCCTTGCCGATGGGGCCGGTGCGCAGGTCGATGCCCATGTGGTATCGCCCGGGGCGGTACTCGGCGAAGCTGGAGGTGAGTTCGCGCGGGAGATCGAGCGGCCAGGCGTATCGTTCGGGAGGCGCCTGCGCAGGCAGCAGCGCGGCGGCGAGAATCGCGGCGAATACAAAGCTCCCGGCCACGGCGGGCGCCGTTAGGGGTCGCGCTTGAGGACGGCGCCGTTGAGCACGAGGTTCTTTTCGAGCTCGAGGAAGACGCTTACCTCGATGCCCCCTTGGACCAACTTGTCGCAGAAGTCATGCACGGCCTCGGTGCCACGCTTGGCGAGCAGGCGCTGGCGGACTTCGGGGCTTGCTTCGGTCTCGGTGGCCGCGCGCGGGCCTTCCATGCCGATGAGCTTGACGACGTGAAACCCGAATTCGCTTTGGATCACGTCGCTCATCTGGCCGGGCTTGAGCGTAGTGGCCGCCGTCACCATAAAAGGCGGAAGCGCCTGCACGGGCAGCATGCCCATGTCGCCGCCGGCCTTGGCGTCTGGCGAGTCCGATAGCGCGCGGGCGACGCCTTCAAAACTCTGGCCCGCGGCGACGCGATCGAGGGCCTGTTCGGCTTTCTGCTTGGCGCGGAGGTCTTTGTCGGCGACGTTTCCGGGAATCTTTTTGGGGTCGACGTAGATTTGTTGCAAGTGGATGCGCGCCGGCTGGTCGAAGGACTCTTTGGTTTCGGCAAATTCCTTCTGCACGTCCTCCTCGCTCACGGTGATGCCCGCTTCGCGCATGACGATGCCGCGCATTTTTTCCGTGACGAGCGCGGTCTCGAGATCGGCGAGGACCTCCTCGCGTCTGGCATAGCCGAGCTGCGAGAGCACGTCCTTCTCCGAGACGTCCTTGCCTTCCTTGGCCTTGATGTATTTCTGCGTTTGGGCGAGCTGCGCCTGCCAGGCCTTCTCCATGTTCTCCGCGGGCACGGTGACCTTGCGGCGGATCGCTTCGTCGTGCAGGAGCTGGCGTTCGATCATCAGGCCGACGCAACGCAGGGCCAGCTCGGCGCGCGCGCCGTCCGGGGCCTTGTCCGTCTTGTTCGCCGCCAACACCCGCTGAAGTTCATTTTTATAGAACCGGACGAACTCGGCGCGATCGATGATGTGATCGCCGACCTTGGCGACGGGACCGTCCGGCACGGACTTGAGCACGATATCCATCTGGCTGAGGTCGGGCGCTTGCGCGGCGGCGAGGCCGCAACAGAAAATGGCCCCGGCGAGCAAGCGGAAAATTCGTTTCATGGGTCGTCTCCTGGCAGTGCTCAGCCGCGGACCGCCGCGCCGATTAAGGCGCGGCAGGGGCGGGGCCTCCCGGCGCTGGCGTTTCCCCCGTGTCTTTCATGCGCGCGGACGCGTGGTCGCGCGCCTCGCGCATCTGATCGCTTTTCGCCTCGCGCTGGGCGGCCTTCCCGGCGATCATCTCGAACAAGGTCGTGCGCACGATCGTGCGGACCAAAAAAAAGACCGCCGCATACCCGCCGACAAAGGCCCAGCCGCCACGGACTACCGTCGTCATGGGGTCCGCGTCGCGGTAAAACATCTGGATCAGCGCCACGACAAGCGCGACGGCCCCGCCCGCGATGGCGCCGAGTTTATCGGCATCCAGCGTCAGCTTGCGGATCGGGGTCGACGGCTTTACCGGCATGGCGACATGCTAACACAGCGGATCGGCCGCGGGGAACCTCACCGCCCACCGATTTCGACATCAGGCCGTGGTCCGCGTGGTGCTGCGAGAAACCAGGGGGCCCGCGTCCGTCGCCGGAGGGCCCCGTTCCCGCTTGGCCGATCGCGCAACGTGTGTCGGGTCCCGGAATTTCGTAGTCTGTCCCCGCATGATCGATCCGGCGCTCCGCGAAAAGCTCGACGCGCTCCACGCGCGCCTCAACCGCCGCGCGCTCGTCTCGCCGGACCCGCTCGAGGTGGTGTATCGCTACGACGACCCGCGCGATCGCGAAGTCGTCGGGCTGATAGCGGCGTGCCTGGCCTACGGCCGGGTCGCGCAGATTCTGCGCAACCTCTACGCGCTGCTGGATGCGCTCGGCCCCGGCCCGGCCGAAGTCATCCGCCGCGAAGGCGCGGACGCCGCCGCACGCGTCCCGGGATTTCGACACCGTTGGACCGACGCCTCGGAGATGGCCGGGTTGCTCGGCGGCATCTCGGCGGTGCTCCGCCGTCACGGATCACTCGAGGGGTGTTTCCTCGCGCACTGCTCCGCATCCGACGAAGACACGCTCCCCGCGCTCAGCGGATTCACGCGTGAACTCCGCGGCGGCGCGGCGGCGAACAGCCTGCTCTCCGCGCCGGAAAAAGGCAGCGCCTGCAAGCGCCTCCACCTGTATCTACGCTGGATGGTCCGCCGCGACGAAGTCGATCCGGGCTGCTGGACGGGCGTGTCGCCGGGGGCGCTGCTCATCCCGATCGACACGCACATGCACCGCATCGCCCGCGGACTCGGCCTCACGCGGCGCAACCAAGCCAATCTGGCCACGGTGCTCGAGGTCACGCGCGGCTTTCGCACGATCAACCCCGCCGACCCGCTGAAGTATGACTTCGCGCTGACGCGCCTTGGTATCCGGAGCGAACTCAATCCGGAGGATTTTCTTCGGGAATGCGGCGTCTCCGCAGCGAGAATCCGCGCGCTGCGGATTTCGGCCCCCTCGGCTACGCGACGCGGCGCGAGCCGGCCGGCACGGTCGACACCACGGAAGTCGCCAGACCGGTGAACTGCGCCGCGATGCGCTCGGCGTGGTCGCGGTCTTTGCACAGTCCGAACAGCGTGGGCCCGCTGCCGCTCATCAGGGCGCCCGCGCAGCCCGCATCGAGCAGCCGCTGCTTGAGCACGGCGACCTCGGGATACTCCATGAACACGGGGATTTCCATCGCGTTGTACAACACGTCCACGATCGACCCGCGCGACACTGCGGCCAGCACGCCTTCGAACGACGACGTAATCGGGCCGATCCGCTCTTCGCGGCTCTTGCGCAATTCGGGGTGGTTGTAGACCCGCCCGGCGTTCACTTCGATCGCCGGATGGAGCAGCACGAACCAGCACTCGCGCAGGGGCCCCATCGGCCGCAAGACTTCGCCCCGGCCCGTGCCGGACATCGTCCCGCCGCGGATCAGAAAGGGCACGTCGGACCCGATCTCCGCCGCCAGCCCTTGCAGCGCGTCGGCCGGGAGTCCCAAGCCCCACATCTCGTTGAGGCCCAACACGGTCACCGCCGCGTCCGTCGATCCCCCCGCGAGGCCCGCGGCGACCGGAATCCGTTTCTCGATCGAAATATGCGCGCCGCGCCGTGGCGCGTGGCGCGCCTGCAAGAGGCGCGCGGCGCGGGCCGCGAGATTGTCAGGGGTCGCCAGTTCGGGAATGTTGCATGAAATCGTGATCGCGCCGTCCGTCGGCGTCAGGCGCACGTCATCGGCCAGGCCCACTGTTTGGAACACGGTCTCGATATCGTGGAAGCCGTCTGCCCGGCGATCGATCACCGCGAGGTAGAGATTGAGCTTGGCATACGCCTGGTAAACCGCCGGGGCGGACGAAGCGCCGCGGCCCTCGGGCATCAGTGGTTCTTCCCCGCCGCCACCTGCGCCGGGGGCGCTTCGAGGCAGCACGCCTTGCCCACCGCCGCGCGCACGTCTTTCTTCGGCGTGCCGGTGATTTCGACCGGCCCGCTGTACGCCTTGATCGCGGCGGCCAAATCGGCCGACACCGACGAGACCCCCTCGGTCTTCATCTGCAGCGGCCCGCTCGCCACGCCGTACTCCGAAAACGGCGCCATCGCGTCCACCGCCGCGCGCCATTTTGCCAGCTCCGAGCCCAGCGTCAACGACGGCGCGGGCAGGACGGGACAGTTCCCCGCCGCTTCCGCCAGGGACTGAAACGCGATAAGATTCGCCTGTGCCCGTGTCACGTTGAATTTCTTCAGCACGTCATCCGGCATCGACGTCGGACCGACGACGAAAAACTCGTACCCCATCCCAAGCAACTTCGCCACGGCCTTCTTCACCTGCTCGCGCGCCTGCGGCCGGTTCATGTCCAGCCAGCGCGTGCCGTCCGCCGCCGCCACGCTCCAGTCGCCCTTGGACTCCGTCGTCGCCAGCGGGTCGTAGGTGATGCCCGGATGCATCCCCATGGCGCGCAATTGCTTGGCCACGTTGCCCATCTCCTTCGGATAGTCCGGCGCGCGGCCCTCCAGCGATCCGGGCTTGGCCGGCCAGCTTCCCGGGACCAACACATGCTCCACCGCGTTGTCCGCCCACGCCTCGGCGACTT
>JBCLBO010000091.1:0-12916 GCA_038916785.1 Candidatus Hydrogenedentales bacterium
CGCGGCGTCGCGCGAGATCACGCCGAAGGCGGCGATGCCGATGTGGGGCTATGGCGATCGGCACGCGCTGTTGAGTCAGGGCGTGCTCGATCCGCTATTTGCCAAGGCCGTCGTGATTGACGTCGGCGCGGACAAGATCGCGCTCGTGGGGATGGACACGGGCCGCTCCCCCGTGCCGAAGTCGATGGCGAAGATTCGCGAGGCGGTCTTGGACAAGGCCGGCGTCAACTACGTGATGATCGTGGGGTCGCACACGCACCACGGGCCTGTGCTCGAGCTGAAGGACGAGCCGGGCATGGGCCAGGGGACCTTCGACGATGCGGTGAACTACGTCTCGTGGCTGGACGAGCAACTGATCGAGTGCATCGTTGCGGCGGCGAAGGACGCAACCGACGCCCGGATCGGCTGGGGATCGAAGGACGTCGAGCTGAATCGAAACCGGCACACGAAGATCGAGCCGAAACCCCGTGAGAAAGAGTTGGCCGTCATTCGCATCGACGACACAAAGGGGAAGCCCATCGCGATCCTCGTGAATTTCGCGGCCCACCCGACGAACATCGACGGCGCGATCCTCAAGTGGTCGGCCGAGTATCCCGGCGCGATGCGCGCGGCGATCGAGGAGGCGCTCGGCGGCCAGGCGGTGTTCCTGCAAGGGGCCTCGGGCGACATGTCGTGCAACAAACCGGCCGAGGCCGATGATTACCAGAAATTCGGCGCGCTGCTTGGGCGCGAGGTGATCGCGATCGCCGAAGGCATCGAGACGAAAGCGCCGGAGAAACCGTCGATTCAGTGTCTCGACGAAGAGTTCACTTTCGATACGCGGATTCCATTCAACAATCCCATGATCCAAAAACTCTTTCAGAACGCGTTCTTTCCGGAATTGGCGAACGCTTCGATGGAGTGGGTGCGGGACAACCAGTACACCGCGCATCTGACGACAACGCTGATCAATGGCGAACTCGCGCTCGTCGGCGGATCGGGCGAATTCTTCTGCAACCATTCGATACGGCTCAAAGAGCGGTCACGCGCGGCGAAGACTCTCTTTCTCGGATACTGCAACGGGCACAACATGTACTTCCCGACGATCGAGGCGGCGGCCGAGGGAGGATACGGCGCCGACGCGACGGTGAGTTGGGTGTCGATTGGCGCAGGCGAGCTGATGATGAATAAGGCCCTGGAGAACATATACAAGTTCAGCGGCGCATACGCATTGCCCGCGCTTGGCAAGTAAGGGGTAGCGCCGAGTTAGCGCGATCCCCGCAAACCGCGGAAGACGCAACGCGGCGCGAGGAAGCTCAAGGGCGGAAACTAACCACCGATCAACATTGACGAACACCGATATCGGCCATTACATTCATCCCCATCGGCGTTCACCAGTGTTTATCGGTGGTTAAATTTTCCTTGACCTCTTCGTGGTCTTCGTGCCCTTCGTGGTGATTACATCTCTTCCCGTCTCCGGCGTGTTGCACTTTCGCAACGAATTTCACCGCTTCCAGCCCTTACGTCAACCCAATCACCCTTGTGTCGCACCCGCATGTTTCCGACACCATCGCCGAATGCAGCAATCCGCACAGGTATATAGGACGTCGTCCCGCCGCAGAGGTCCGGGAATATACGAAAAAGCCAAATATCTGGCCTGAATAAGGGGTTCCGGAAGTCGTCCATATCCCCGGAAGAGAAAATAACAGGCCGGCGAAGACCGGCGACGGGGAGAACGGCAATGTTGGGCAAGTTGGGTAAGGCGGCGCTCGTCAGTTCAGTTGCAGTGGCGGGCCTCGGATTTTGCGCCAGCGATGCCGCGGCGGACGCGTTCAGCGTGTCGGTGCATACGCCGAATGTTTCGGCCGGGTTTAGCACCGTCAATCGCCACGCGAACGGCGGGTACGTCGAAGTCTATCAACCCGCGCCGCGGCCGGTCGTGACGTATTGCCCGCCGCCTGCGCCGGTCGTCGTCTATCGCCCGGTGGCCGTGCGTCAGCCGGTGCATGTGTGCCGCTACGATTCGCGGCCGGCAACGCACTACTACGTGGACGATTGCGGGCGGCGCGTGTGGTACACGGAATATGTGCGCGTGCGGACCTGCGATGATTATCACCGCGCCTACTACCGTCACGGCGACTGGGACAATGATCACCGCGATCACGGCAGGGGCCACTACAAGGGTCATGGCCGCCGGAACGATCGCGATCACCACGGGCGCGACCGGGACCGTGATAACGACAGACACGACCGCCATGGGCGCGACCGCGACTAAGTGGTCGCGCTACGGCGGTGAAGAAATAGAGTCCCGGCGATCCGAGAGGGTCGCCGGGAGGATTGTTTTTTGGCGGGTTGTTGGGGCGACAGCCGGTGATCCATACTGCTCGGCGCGGATCAGCGGCGAACTGAAGGGCGATCTCACGCGGAGAGATGAGTACGCGGAGGGGTGGCTTTCAAGCGGTCAATTCTCCGCGTTCTCCTTACTCCGCGTGAACAATGGTTTCATTTCCGATCCAACTCTCGAAGGAGAAGCAAAACATGCCGAACGATTACAAAGCGGATTGGAGCGTGGTGGTCGAGGAAGCCAAGCACATGAACGGTGTGATCGGCGAGGTGATGAAGGCCTACGGCGGGCTGCACAAGGCCGTGATGGTCGATGGCGCGCTCGACAAGAAGACGAAGGAGATGATCGCGCTGGGCATTGGCATCGGGCGGATGTGCGAGGCCTGCATCATCTCGCACACCCGCGGAGCGCTGAAGGCCGGGGCGACGAAGGAGCAGATCGGGGAAGCGGTGGCGGTCGCGGTGATGATGAGCGGCGGGCCGGGCACCGTCTACGGCGCGAAGGCGCTGGCGGTGGCGGAGCAGTTCGCGCAGAGTTAATATCCATTCACCACGAAGAACACGAAGGGCACGAAGAAACCCGTTCACTGTTCTTGGCAGTTCTTCGTGCTCTTCGTGGTGATATAATTGGTTTCGAGTCGGCCGGGCGGCCGCGGGGCGCCTTCGGGCGTTTCGAGGAAAGTCCGAGCTCCACAGGACAGGGTGCTTCGTAACGCGAAGGCGGGGCGACCCGACGGAAAGTGGAACAGAAACGACACCGCCGATGGGTCGCGCGAAAGCGCGATCACAGGCAAGGGTGAAATGGTGCGGTAAGAGCGCACCGGCAAGGTGGCGACATCTTGGCCGGCTAAACCCCACCCGGAGCAATGCCGAATAGGGACGCTATGGCGTGGTCCGCGCCGCGTCCGGGTTGGCAGCTTGAGGCGCGCGGTGACGCGCGTCCCAGAGGAATGGCCGTCTCGGGGCCGCTATTGGCCCTAGACAAAACTCGGCTTACAGGCCGGCTCGAACAGATCGATGGCCCGCAGCGGCGACACGGCCGCTGCGGGCCTACTTTCTTTTTGAGAAAAAGAAAGTAGGCAAAGAAAAACCGTTATTGAAGATCCTGAACCACCGGTTGCCTGCGTCGCTCTAGAACGGCCAGACGATCGGCGCGAGGACGATGACGATGACGCCGACGAGGATGTTGAGGGGCAGTCCGACGCGGGTGAAGTCGGTGAATTTGTAGCCGCCGGGGCCGTAGACCATGAGGTTGGTTTGGTAACCGATCGGCGTGGCGAAGGCGGCGGAGCCGCCCATCATGACGGCCATGATGAAGGGCATGAGGTTCACGTCAAGTTTCGCGGCGCTGGCGACCGCGATGGGGAACATAAGCGCGACGGCGGCGTTGTTGGTGATGATCTCGGTGACGACGATCGTGATCACGTAAATCGCCGCGAGCACCATCCGCGGATTGTCGCCGGCGATCGCCATCATCCAGTCCGCCGTCATCGAGGCTGCGCCGGACTGATCGAGCGCGCGCTCAAAGCCGAGCGCGCAAGCGATGACGACGAGCACGGGGCCGTTCACGCTCTGGCGCGCCTGGGCGACGGTGCAGCAACGGAATCCGACCATGAGGCAGGCCGCGAGTATAGCGGCCAGCAGCATGTCGAGCCAGCCGAAGCTTGCGCAGACGATCATCCCCAGCAGGATCGTGATCGCGTAGGGCGCGCGGTGGTGCTGGCGCGGCGCGGAGTCCTCGAGCATCGAGACGAGGAAGAAATCGCGCGAGTGGCGGTAGTTCGCGCCGAAGTTCGGGTCGGCCTCCACCAGCAGGGTGTCCCCCGCGCGCAGGCGGATGTCGCCCAGCTTGGCTTGGATGCGCTCGCCCTGCCGCGCCACCGCAAGCACGGCGGCGTTGTATCGTGTGCGGAATTGGCCCTCGCGAATCGTCCGGCCGGCGACCGGACTACTATCGCTGACCACGGCCTCGAAGAGACGCCGCCGGTAGCGCGGAGAGTCTAGTTTGAAGATTTGGTTCGTCGCGGGGACGAGGCCGCGAAGATTTTGCAGGTCCTTCACGGAATCGACGATGCCGACAAAAATTAGCCGGTCGTCCGCTTGCAGGCGCTCTTCGGGTCCGACCGCCACGATGCTCTCGCCGCGCCGGTCGATCTCGACGAGATAGGTCGCCTCGAGACGGCGAAGTCCGGCTTCCTCGATCGTCTTTCCGATCAGCGGGCTTCCGGGCTGCACGAGCATTTCGACGGTGTACTCGCGCGGATTCGACAACGATTCGATAGAGGACGATCGCTTCGGCACCAGTCTCGGGCCGAACACGACGAGATAGGTGCACCCGATGATCGCGGCGGGAATGCCCAGCCACGCCGGGTCGAACATTTTCAGCGGCGGCAGATCCGTGTGCGCGCTAACGAGCCCCGCGACGACGAGGTTCGTACTCGTACCGATGAGCGAGCCGAGTCCCCCGAGCACGGCGGCAAAGCTGAGCGGCATGAGGAGCTGCGAGGGTTGCAACTTTATTTTCTTCGCCCAATCCGTCACCACGGGAATGAACATCGCAACAAGTGGAGTGTTGTTGAGGAACACGCTCATGATGGCGATGGGGAAGGACATGCGCGCCAGCGCGCCGCGGTGGGTCTTGGGCAGGCCCAGGATGCCGCGCGCGATCCATTCGACCGCGCCGGTCTCGCGCAGGCCCGCAACGACCAGGAAGAGCGCGGCGACCGTCAGCATGCCCGTATTGGCAAAGCCCTTGACGGCGTCCTCGACGCCGATGACGCCTACGCGCCAAGAAGAATCCTCGTAGACAGGGCAGAGTACCACTGCGGTCAGCGCGAGAACGCAGACCGCCTCTGCGGACAATCGGTCTGAGGCGAGGCCGACGAGCATGCCGGCCAGAATGATAAGAACGACGGTGGCAGCCATAGAATGGGCTTCGGATCCCTAAACATCATTAAACTTATCATCTTACTCGTGTATCAGTCAAGAGCCGTGAAACCGGGGCGATCTCGTCGAACTATTGCGCGAATGGTGGAAACGGATGGCTACGTACTGGTCAAAAATTTTGCATTTACGGCGCAGCGAGGTACAATGCCCGCGATCTGAGTACGGGGATGATGGAGTTCCCGTGAAAACACAGGGGCGAGGACACAGCGATGGCTGCACGGACCGGCGCGAGCGAGGGGCGGAGTGCTTCTCCGCCGACAGTGAAGATGACGGTGACGCTGCCGCGCGAGGTGGCCGCGTTCCTGCGTTGGAAGGCAGAGGTGGAAGGGCTCAAGCGCGATGAGTTGCTACGCAATATCATCGTGCATTACGCCAAGAAGCTACGCAAGGAAGACTTCCGCACGCCGCCGATCGACGATTAAGGCGCGCGAGGCCGCGGCGTTCGTCGCGGAACTTTTTCTGTTTGTCGCCAGGCGGGGAGTGACTGCCGCCTGGCTTTTTTTCTAGGCTGACGAGCTCCCCCTGCGTTCGCGGGCCGTGCGGCGGATTGATATACTCCCGCGCTTGTTCGCCGCAGAGTGGAGAGTGCGATGCGCGTATTGGTGACCGGCGGGGCGGGGTATATCGGGTGTTGGCTCGTGCCAGAACTGGTGCGGCGCGGGCACACGGTCCGCCTCTTCGACCGGCTGTGCTTCGGCGAGGCTCCGCTGGCGGCGCTGACGTCGGGACCGACGTGCGAGATCGTGCGCGGGGACATCCGCCGCCTCGACGAGCATCCCAAACTCCTCGAAGGCATTGACGCCGTCGTCCACCTCGCCGGTCTGGCGAACGACCCCTCCTGCGATCTGCATCCGCACCTTACCCTGGACGTGAACGTCGAGGGCACGCGCAAACTGGCCGAGCGCGCCGCGGCCGAGGGTGTGCGGCGTTTTGTGTTCGCGTCATCGTGTTCGGTGTATGGCCGCGGCGTGTTTGACGTGCTCGACGAGGAGAGCCCGCTGAACCCCGTCTCCGCCTATGCCGAGAGCAAGATCGAGGCGGAGAAGATTCTCTTCGGACTAATGGACAAGGGTTTGGAGCCGGTCATTTCGCGGGCGGCGACGGTGTTTGGGTGGTCGCCGCGGATGCGTTTCGACTTGGCGATTAATCTGATGACCGCGACGGCCGTGCGCAAGGGACTGGTGAATGTGCTCGGCGGCGGCAAGCAGTGGCGGCCATTCATCCATGTGCGCGACAAGGCGCGGCTCTTTGCCGATTTTGTGGAACTTCCCGCGGAAAAGGTGGCAGGGCAGGTCTTCAACGTCGGCAGCGACGCGACCAATTTGCAGATTCAGCGGCTGGGCGAGATCGTGTCGCAGTGCATCCCCGGCACGAAACTGACGCTGACGCAGGACGACGAAGACCTTCGTAGCTATCACGTGTCGTTCAAGAAACTCCGGGACCAGCTGGGTTTCCAGAGCCAATATGGCGTTGAAGACGGCGTGCGCGAGGTCGAGCGCGAGCTGCGCGCCAATCCGTCGCTCGATCCCTTCGCGGCGGACTATTACAACGTCCGGCGCATGAAACATCTGTTGGAAATCCCGCCGGACCAGGGCGGGGAACCCGCGGCGCCGCGCTTCATTCCGCTGGCCAAGCCGGTGTTGGGCGAGGAGGAGGAGCGCGCCGCGCTGGATGCGATCCGCAGCGGCTGGGTCACCTCTGGGCCGGCGATTCCGGCCTTCGAGAAGGGGCTCGCGCAACTTACCGGCGCGCGCGACGTGGTGACCGCGCACTCGTGCACCGCGGCGATTCACCTATGCCTGGCCCAGATTGGGATTAAGCCCGGAGACGAAGTGATTACGTCGCCGCTCACGTGGCCGTCGGTGGGCAATGTGATTTTGAGCATGGGCGCGAAGGTGGTGCTCGCGGACATTGACGGCGGCACGCTCAACGTGACTCCGTCGACCATCGACGCGAAGATCACGGAGCGCACGCGCGCGATCATTCCCGTACACATGGCCGGGCAGGCCTGCGAGATCGACGGCATCTACGCGCTGGCCGCCAAGCGCGGCATCCCGGTGGTTGAAGACGCGGCGCACGCGATCGGCTCACGCTACAAGGGGAAGCCGATCGGCAGTTTTGGGCCGTATGCGTGTTTCAGTTTCTATGCGATCAAGAACCTCACGACGTTTGAGGGCGGCGGCATTGCCGTGCAGGACCCGGAAGCCGCCGCGCGGCTGCGGCGACTTGCGCACCATGGCATGGCCGCGACCGCGTGGGACCGGTACAGCCCGAGTGCGGTGCCCGCGCCCCCGGAAGTGATCGAGCCGGGTTTCAAATACAGCATGGGCAATGTGAACGCGGCCGTGGGCTTGGAGCAGCTTAAGAAGCTGCCGGACTTTTTGGCGCGGCGCCGGCGGCTTGCGCGTTTGTATCTGCGCGCGCTGGCGGACGTCGAGGAGATTCGTTTGCCGACGGTGCGCGATCACGACGAGCACGCCTGGCACCTGTTCATCGTGCGATTCCGGCGCGACAAACTGACGAAGTCGCGCAACGAGATCGCGCATGCGCTGCGCCAGGAAAATATCGGGGTCGGATTTCATTTCTACGGGATGCACTTGCACGCGTATTATCGGGATGTGCTCGGCTTCAAACCCGAAGACCTGCCGGAGGCGACCGCCGCGTCGCACGAGGTCCTGTCGCTGCCGTTGTATCCCGGCATGACGGACCAGAACGTGAACGAAGTCACGGGCGCGCTGAAAAAAGTGTTGAGGTACGCGCGGAGGTAGGGCGGGTCATGACCCGCCCGACCGTCGCGTGCAAGGTTTCGGTCCGGATCAATCGGACGTTTCAAAATGTCGTAGGGGCCGGGCGAACATGGGTTTTGAGTTTAGCTGGATGGAGGTCGTGATTCTCTCAGGGCTTGTCCTGCTCGCGCTGGGCCCAGAGCGGCTGCTCGAATTCTGGGATGATTGGCGGAAGCTGGGAAGAGATTTTCGCGCGTTTTTCCGGCGTGGCCGCGCATGAACGCCACGCTGATTTACGACGCGGCGTGCCCGCTGTGCTGCGCGGCGCGCGAGTGGGTCGAGCGCAACGCGCTGCCGGGCGCCTTCGATTTTGTGCCTTGCCAGTCCGAGGCGCGCGCGCGGCGCTTCCCAGCGGTGGGGGAGGAGCGCTGCATGACGGCGATGCACCTCGTGTACGCCGACGGGCGCACCTTTGCCGGCGACGCCGCTCTACCGCACATCTGCCTTGGCCTGCGCCGCTGGCGGTGGGTCGCGCGCATCTTGCAGATGCCGCCGGCGTCGCTGCTCTCTCCCGCGGCGTACCGGTTCATCGCGAAACGGCGGCAGATGTTCTCCGTGCTCGTGGCGCGCAAAGTCCCGGAGTCGTGTCCAACCGGGCGCGGCTGAGGCGGCGCGAAGTCATTTAGCCGGGCAGATTGTTCGTGATCACGGGACGGAGCACATTTTCGGCGGGGCTTTTCCATGCGGCGAACTTGTGAAGACAGGGGACAGACTACCGAATGCGGCGCTTGGTGTTAGATTGTGGCGATTGGTCGGCATGGGGTTTCTGCTTCGTTTGGGATGTTCTGGGTGGTTGCATTCGGCAGTCAGTCCCCTGTTAGTTTCTCGAACTCTTGTTCATTGATTACTTTGACGCCGAGTTCGCAGGCCTTTTCCACCTTGGAGCCAGGGCTTTCGCCCGCGAGCACGTAGTCGGTTTTCTTGCTTACGCTGGACGAGGTCTTTCCGCCCAGTTCGGCGATGCGCACCTGGATCGACTCACGCGAATAGTTGGCGAGCGTGCCGGTCACTACAATCGTCTTGCCTTCGAGCGGCCGCGGGCCGGCGGTGGCCGCGCGCTTCTCCTGTGTCATGGTGAGACCATGCGCACTGAGGCGGGCGATCAGTTCGCGGTTTTCCTGCGTCGCGAAGAAGTCGTGGATGCTTTGCGCGACGACTTCACCAACTTCGTCGACCTCTTGCAAGGCTTCGACGCCAGCCTCCTCGATGGCGTCCATCGAGCCGAAGTGATCGGCGACGACCTGGGCCGTGCGCCCGCCGACGTGGCGGATGCCGAGGCCAGCGAGCAGCCGGTGCAGAGGGCGCGTCTTTGAAGCGGCGATGCCCTCGACGAGATTCTGCGCGGATTTCTCGCCCATGCGTTCGAGGGCTTCGAGTTGATCGGGCTTAAGGTCGTAGAGGTCGGCGGGATCGCGCACGAGATTTTTTTCGACGAGTTGTTCGACGATCGCCGGGCCCATGTTCTCGATGTCCATCGCGCCGCGGCTGGCGTAGTAGACCAGGCGCTCCTTTAGCTGCGCGGGGCAGGCGAGGTTCAGGCAGCGCAGGTATACGCCGTCGGCGTCCTTGTGCACGGCGCCGAGGCAGACGGGGCAGGCGTCGGGCATTTTGAATCGGCGCGCGCCTTTCGGGCGCTTCTGCTTTAGGTAGCCGAGGACTTGGGGGATGATTTCGCCAGCTTTTTGCACCTCGACCGTGTCGCCCACCCGCAGGTCTTTGCGTTCGAGGTCCTCGAAGTTATACAGGCTGGCGCGGCGGACGACGGTGCCGGCGAGCGTGACGGGTTCGAGTTCGGCTACGGGTGTCAGCGTGCCGGATTTGCCGACTTGTATGCTGATGCCGAGGAGTTTCGTGGGCTTCACTTCGGCCGGGAACTTGTAGGCGATGACCCAGCGCGGGGCCTTTGAGGTCGAGCCGAGCTGCGCGCGCTGCGCGGGGTCGTTCACCTTGATCACCATGCCGTCGGTTTCGTAGTCGAGCTTGTGCCGACGGACGTTCCACTTCTCGATGACCTTGAGGACGGCGTCGATGTCTTTGCAAAACTCGAAGGTGTCGTTGACCGGGAGGCCCCATTTGGCGAGGGTCTTCAGCGTGTCTCGGTGCGTGGCGCGTTCGAGGCCTTCAACGGCGGCGATATCGAAGACGAAGAGTTGCAAGCGGCGAGTGGCGACGATTTTTGGATCGAGTTGCTTGAGCGTGCCCGCGGTAGTGTTGCGCGGGTTGGCGTAGAGTGCTTCGCCGGCCTCTTCGCGTTCCTTATTGAGCCGGGCGAGTTCGGACTTGCGCATGTAGACCTCGCCGCGCACTTCGAGGAGAGGCGGGCGCGCGTCCTCGAGCCTGAGCGGCAGCGCGCGAATGGTTTTGAGGTTCGCCGTGATGTCGTCCCCCGTGACGCCGTCGCCGCGCGTCGCGCCGCGCGCGAAGGCGCCGTCCTCGTAACGCAGCGAGACCGCGACGCCGTCCACCTTCAGCTCGACGACGTACTCCGGCGCTTCGCCGTCCAGCCCGCGGCGTATGCGTGCATCGAACTCGCGCAGCTCGGCCTCGTTGTAGGTGTTGTCGATCGAGAGCATCGGCACTTCGTGCGTGACCTGCGCGAACCCTTCGAGCGCCTGGCCACCGACGCGATGCGTGGGGGAGTCGGGTGTGCGCAGCTCGGGGTATTTTTCTTCGAGGTCCTGGAGTTCGCGGAGGAGCCGGTCGAACTCGGGATCCGAGATTTCGGGTGCCGCCTTCGAGTAATAGAGGAAATTGTGGTGCTCGATCTCCTTGCGGAGTTTTTGCACCTTGTCGCGAATCGCCTTGGATGCCCCGGTCATAGTCGGGGATTATACGGAACAGCCAAGCAGAGTTTCCGCCCGATCGCGTGGCGATTGCAGGTAATTGCTTTGATTTCCGTCTATTTGGATTTTGTCGTAAAGGTGTAGCGAAGCGGTTCTAAGGGGACGCCCGCCGCGCTCTGGAAGTCGATGTACCACGCGTCGTTCAGTGAGAACACGTACTCTTGGCCGGGTTGGAGCTTGGCCGGGAGCACGCAGGTCATGCCGTCGTCGCGCCAAGTGGGTTTACCAGTGATTTCCGGTGTTTTGTTTTCTGGATTCGTCCACGATGCGCCGTCGAGCATTTTGCGATCGAAGCGCACGATCAATTCCGTGGTGCTTGCGGTCACGTCTCAACCCTTCCTTCACCCGACCAACCGCCAGGGACTTAAACTCCGCCGTGTATTCCTGCCGCGCTACCCTCATCGCTCCAACCTCCAAAGTTAACGTCCATTCTACGTTACCCTTGGAAGACGATTTCCCGGGGGAAGCTCAGAGACAGCAGGTCAGACCCCCTATTGACTTTCGATATATTTGAGTGCTAAAAATACTCGTATTCCAAAGAAGTGTGTTCAATTTTGGCTGTACGGCGCGATTGGCAGCGCCTCCGAGGAAGATGGACAATAATGATGCTTGATCCAACTGGTTTGTCGTGGGCGCGCGGGGGGCGAACTTCGGCCTAAGGAGACTGGACACGTTCCTGTAGACCGGTTTGAGGTCAGTATTTTCGCTAAAATTAGTGGTTGTATAATTTGGTTCTGCGCCAACCGCCAAAGGACGGTCAAGAAGGCGCACCCGCCTCTGGCGGGGAGTCCAATCCTCGGTGAGAGTTTCACTTTAGAACCAGACTAGGGGAGGCTGGACGCGGAACTGGTGACAGGCTCCTTTCTGAGGATTTCGAGTAACTTGAAAATTTAATAACTAGCGTGTAGACTCAATAAATGAGCCATGCGCTCCGAGGGTGGCTCAGCGGTAGAGCAATTGACTGTTAATCAATGGGTCGTGGGTCCGAAATATATGAAAAAATTTAATTCTTTCTTTTTTGTGACTGCGATTTTGACAGCGACTGGTTACGTAGGGCTAGTAGTCGCTGCAAGCAACCCTGGTTTATTGCCGGACTTGCGGACGGTGGTGCCACAACATTTGCAATTAGTGAATAGTCACCAGCGCGAAGTACTAAGGTTTTCTAACGCGGTTGCCAATACCGGCGATGGGCCGTGGAGGATGAGGCCGAAATTTCCCTTGGGCGATATTAGCCAGCCTCAAAAAGCGATTCAGGAAATTCTTGATATTAATGGCAATCTAGTTGAGGAAAAAGAAGTCAGCCAGTTTCAATTTCACGAACAGCATAATCATTGGCATATCAACGGCGTTGCGCTTTTCGAAGTACGCGCAGGAAGCCCGACTGGCTCGGTATATGGCGATAACTCTATCAAAACCACTTTTTGTCTGATTGATTGGTACAAATTAGAAGACAACTCCCCGACCAAAGAACGAACCTACTTTGATTGTAATGGTACCTATCAGGGTATTAGCGTCGGCTGGGCGGATCAGTATCATCAGGCTACCGATGGTCAGCAACTAGACATCACTGGTGCGCCGGTTGGCCGCTATTATCTGGTAAGCACCGCTAATCACGAAAGAGTATTTATAGAAAAAAAATATAATAACAATATGGCATGGGTTGCCTTTGATTTGTCCCGCGACAGTGAGGGCAATCCGAAAATCACGATTGTAAACCACTCCATATGTGAAACAGCCGGTCTTTGTGGTGATGGGGCGCCAAACCGATAACATCGTTTTAAGGTTAATCTACTAAGTTCAGACGACAAGGTAAGTCGAATGACACCGAGCCAATCCTAACCAGATTGGCTCGAAACTGGATTCGAGCGGCGCCTTCGTCTGGGCTAAACGGCTAGGTGGGACGTCCTACGACTCGGGCTTTTCCATCGCGGCGGACGCTTCGGGCAACGTCTACACCACTGGGTTCTTCCAGGGCACGGCGGATTTCGACCCCGGCGCGGGTACGGCCAACCTGACCGC
>JBCLBO010000092.1:0-12604 GCA_038916785.1 Candidatus Hydrogenedentales bacterium
GCCCCGGTTTGTTTCTTTAGGCATTGCACGATTCGATTACAAGAACGATAACGACTACGATAACGACTACGATAACGAGCACGCACACTGTGAGGTATTTCAGGTGATGGCGAAAGCGGCACGATGGACCGAGATCGCAGTCGGTCTCTTCTTCTTGATCTCGGCCGCCGCGAAGGCCGTCGACATGGACGCCTTCGGCGTGCAGATTTCCGCGTACAACGTGATCAAGGACGCGAACGCGATTCGAGGCGCGTCCTATTTTGCGCTGCTCGTCGAGACCATCCTCGGCGGCGCGCTGCTCGCCGGCCTCCGCGCGCGCGGGCTCCCGCACCTCGCGTCCGGCGTGATGATTCTCGTGTACAGCACGCTCATCGCCTACGCCTGGGTCTTTCATGGCCTGATCGACTGCGGCTGCTTGGGCGCGTGGGTGACCATGGGCCCGGCGGAAACGCTTGCGAAGAATATCGTGCTGCTCGGCGCGCTCAGCTTCGCATGGTTCGGCGGCGGACGCTCGGCAACCAGTGCGCCGAACAAGGGGACGCAATACACGGCGGCCTTCATCGCCGCGAGCGTCATGATCGTTGCGTTGGCGGGTATCGCAATGCGTCTCGGCGACCGCGCGGGAACCAACCCTGTTGCGCCAGCCGACGGATCGCGGCCCTACGCGCAGTTCGTCTTCGACGCCGACGGCCAACATTTCGACCTCGGCAACGGCGAGCACCTCGTGGCGATGTTGAACGCGACCTGCGATCATTGCCGGAAGTCGGTGCCCAGTCTAAACAAGCTGATCGAGACGCCCGGCCTGCCGCCGATGATAGCGCTGATGATGGGGAACGAGGAGGAACTCGCGGATTTTCAGGCCGAGACTTCGCCGCTGTTCAGCGCGCACTTGATCGAGCCGCTCACGTTTATGGAGTTCATCGGTTCGACGCCTCCGCGCCTCTCGCACATCCGCGACGGCGTCGGCGTGCGGCATTGGGACTGGCAGGAAGAGGTGCCCGAGGCGGAAATCCTCGCGCACTTCAAGAAACCCGCCGAGTGATCGCGTGATTTCCTTCGACGAGGCCTACCGCATCGCGCTGGGCGCGGCGCATGTTTTGGGCGAAGAGATAGCCCCGATCGGGCAAGCGCTGGGCCGCGTGCTCGCGCAGGATGTTCTCGCTGACGCGCCGATGCCCCCCTTCGACAAGGCGATGGTCGACGGCTACGCCTGCCGCCGCGCTGACCTCGGCGGCGCGATGCGCATGGTCGACACGATCGCCGCGGGCCACGCGCCCGCGAAATCCACCGGCCCCGGCGAATGCGCGAAAATAATGACCGGAGCGATGCTGCCGGGCGGCGCGGACTGCGTGTTCATGGTGGAGTATGCGCAGGTCGCGGCGGACGGGACCGTACGCTTCACGGGCCGCGACACCGGCGACAACATCGCGCGGACCGGCCGGGACTATGGCGCGCGCGAAGTGCTGGTGAAGCGCGGAGCGCGTATTCATCCGCCGGAGATTGCCGTGCTCGCCGCCGTGGGCTGCGTTGCGCCGCGCGTATATCGCCGGCCCCGCGTGGCTGTGCTGGCCACCGGTGACGAACTCGTCGAGGCGGACCGCGCGCCGAACGAGTGGCAAATTCGCAACAGCAATGCGCCGCAGTTGATGGCGCAGGTGGCCCGCCTCGGGATCGCCGCCGAGTACATCGGCATCGCGCGGGACAACGAGACCTCCGTCGAGGAAGCGCTCGCGCGCGCGGAGGGCTGCGACGTCGTCCTGATTTCCGGCGGCGTCTCGATGGGCGATTTCGATCTCGTGCCGGGCGGACTGCGCCGGCGCGGCTTCGACATCCGCTTCGATCGCGTGGCCGTTCAACCAGGAAAACCCACGACCTTCGCCGTCTCCGATAGCGCTTCTTGCTTCGGACTCCCCGGCAACCCCGTGTCCAGCTTCGTCATCTTCGAGTTGCTCGTCCGGCCCTTCCTCTTCGCGCTCATGGGCCACGAGTATCGGCCCGCGGCGCTGCGCCTCCCGCTCGCGGAGACCTTCACGCGAAAATCCGGCGCGCGCCAGGCGTGGGTGCCCGTGGCGATCGGCGCCGACGGAAGGATTGCGAAGATGGCGTACCACGGCTCGTCGCACATCAGCGCCTTGTCCGGCGCGGACGGCCTCATCGCGTTTCCCGAAGGTGTCACCGAGATTGCGGCCAGCGCCATCGTCGAGCTGAGGCTGATCCGGGGCTAGAACGCTCTAAAGCAACGCCGCGAAAGGGGAGGGTCGGGCTCCCGCCCGACCGAATTTCATTCGTAGCGCCGCCGTCCCGGCGGCAAGCCAGCGACGTCCAAATTCACCGACGCTCCCGCCCGCCCGAATTTCATTCGTAGCGCCGCCGTCCCGGCGGCAAGCCGCGACGTCCAAATTCACCGACGCCCCGGCCCGACCGGACAGTGCGCGGCTGGCCCGCGGTCGCGCGGGAGCGCGACCCTCCCGGCATCACGCGCCGTGGGGATCGATGTCCTCTGGCCTGTGCAGCAGCCGTCCCTCCATCCCGCCCGAGACCGTGAGCACTTCGCCGGTGATGTGCCCGGCAAGCCGATCGGACGTGAGGAAAACCACCGCATTGGCGATGTCCTCCGCGCGCGCGATGCGCCGGTGCGCGCGGGTTTGCAGCACAGGCACTACGTTCTCGTGTTTGCGCAGCGCGTCCTCCGTCATGCGCGTGAGGGTCCAGCCCGGACAGACGGCGTTCACCCTGCCCGCCGGCACGAGGCGGACAATTTCATTTTTGAGCGATCGCGTGAGGCCGTAGGTCAGTCCCGCCTTCGCCGCAGAATAGTCCGCGTGATTCTCCTCACCGAAAACCGCCGCCGTCGATCCGATCAGCACCAGCGCCGCGGATTCGGGCCGCGCGCCCGCGAGGTATCGAAAATACTCACGCGCGCAGAGAAAGCTCGCGCCAAGGTTTGCGCGGATCGTGTTCTCCCACTGGCCGAGATCCATCGTGTGGATCGGCGCGGCGCTCGGCGGCCACAAGCCCGCGTTCGCGACAACGGCGTCGATGCGGCCGAAGCGATCCTCGGCCTCGATAAAAAGTTTCGCGGCGTCCATCTCCGTGCGCAGATCGCCCTGCACGACGAGCGACTCGACCGGCAGCCCGCGCGCGAGCGCGTCCACGGCCTCGATTCGCGTGTGGCCGTGCAGCACGAGCCGCGCGCCCTCCGCGGCGAAAAGTTCAGCGCACGCGCGCCCGATGCCGCCGGACGCGCCGGTGATGACGACAACTCTATTTTTCAGGCCCGAGTCCAAGTCCACCTCGCGTAGGGGCGGCCCCCTGTGGCCGCCCTGTATTGATCGAAAACCCCGTGCGTGTACGAGGGCGGCCACAGGGGGCCGCCCCTACGATCGAGATTGCGCGACGTTGATCAATCCTTCACCAAATTCGAGTTGTCTTTCGGTTTCCCGTCCGGAAAATCGTTCCAGTGGAGCAGCGCATTATAGACGTAGTTGAAGTCGCCGTGGTTCAGGTAGCGGTGCATCGGATTGAAGCTATACAGGATGACCCGGCCGCCGTCGTTGCGCGGGATATCGACGATCGCCGCAAATTTCTCCAAGGTCTCCTGTCCTTCGACAAAGCCGCTCTGGAGAAATTTTCCTTTTTCCTCGGATTTCTCTTCAGACTTGTCGCCGTCCTTTTTCGCTTCGTCCGGTTTTACCTCGGTGGCATCTGGTGTAGCCGTGTCTTCGGTTTTGGCAGATTCGGAGTTCTTCGCTTCGTCGTCTTTCTTCTTGTCGTCTTCGTCGTCGCGCAGCGGCTTCGTGCCGTACTTGAGCACGATCCAATGATCGAACTTCTTCGGCACTGTATACAGTGGGCCGTTTCCGCGCTGGACCCAGTTCGTATCGTCGTAGCCGTAGGCGATCGGGTGGTCGCGGCGGGTGACCATCGTCTGGATCGAGGAGCCCGGCGTATCGCTGTTTTTTCAAGATTGGGAGGGTCGGGCTCCCGCCCGACCGCGGGTCGACCGGCAGCTACTCGGTCGCGCGGGAGCGCGACCCTCCCTTGGGCCGTAGTTGATGGCGGCGGTATAGTGTGGCCATGGCTGCAACGGGAAAAACCACCGACCGCCAATTGCTCGCGTCGCACTTCACGCCCGCGCGTCCATTGCGCGCTCTGGTGATCACGCTGAGCGACCGCGCCTCCGCCGGCGTCTACGAAGACAAGAGCGGTCCGAAACTGCGCAAGCACGTCGAAGATTTCTTCTCCACAGCGAAGATTCCGTTTGCCGTCGAATCCGCGCTGCTGCCGGATGACGCGGCCGGTCTCCGCGAACGCCTCATCGCAGCGCGCGACGCCGGCGTGCACCTCATCTTCACGACCGGCGGCACAGGCGTCGGCCCGCGCGATCACACGCCGGACGTGGTGCTCGCCCTAGCGGACAAAGTGATTCCCGGAATCATGGACCTGATCCGGCTGAAATACGGCGCGGAAAAGCCCTGCGCGCTGATTAGCCGCAGCGTCGCTGTGGTGATCGGGCGGACGCTAATCTACGCAATTCCCGGCAGCACCAAGGCGGTCGACGAATATATGGGCGAGATTCTGAAGTCGATCGAGCACATCGTATGCACCGTGCACGGGTTGGACGTGCATTAACACGCCCCAAACGCACTTGATCTTGACCGTCATCGCGAGCAGCGAGGTTGCCCCCACGTCATCGCGAGGAGCGAGGTTGCCCCCCACGTCATTGCGAGGAGCGCGGTTGCCCCCCACGTCATTGCGAGGAGCGCGGTTGCGACGAAGCAATCTCGCGCACCAGCGACTCAGACGGATTGTTGCGACTTCGCATCCGCCGTCTCCGCGCTGGATGCGGAATCCGGAGAGTTCTCCGAAGCCTGAAAATGGGTGGCCTCGTGTGCCGCGTTTGCTGCTTCCGGCTTCTTCCTCGCCGCGCGCTTCTTCGATGCGGTATACACGTCCCACACACCGGGGAATACCCGCAACACCGCCATCATCGCGCGCGCCTTGAATCCCACCGCGATCCGGCGTTTCCCGTGCGCGATGCCGCGCACGAGCTTCGCCGCGACGAACTCCGAGCTGAGCAGCGAGCCACCCGTGAGCACCGCGCGGCACTCTGGCGGATACAACTTGATCTCTTCGCGGTACCCGGGCGTGTCGGTATCCGGCGGGAGCAGGAGATGCACGCGGATGCCGCGGTCGCCGTACTCGGCGTGGAGCGTGTCGGCGAGGTTGCTCAGCGCGGCCTTGGTCGGGCCATAGGCCGAAAATCCGAAGATGCCCATGTGCCCGGCGGGCGAGGACGTGATCGCGATGAAGCCGCCTTTCTGGTTTTGCAGCAAATGAGGGAGCGCGAGTCGAATCGTATAGATCGCCCCGCGCAGGTTCGTGTCGATCTGGCGATCGAAATCGGCCAGCGAGAGTTCGTGGAAGTTGCCGGGGTGGCAATACCCCGAATTCGCCACGACGCCATCGAGCGGGCCGAGCTCGAACTGGATCATGTTGATGTAGTCCGAGAGCGTCTCGGCATTGATGACGTCGCAGGCGTAGGTCCGCACGCTGATGCCTTTGCGGGCGCCCTCGATCGCAATCTTGGCGGCTTGCAGATCGTCCTTGCCGCGCGCGATCAGCGCCAGGTTCGCGCCGTTGCGCGCAAATTCGAGGGCCATCTCGAGCCCGATGCCGCGCGAGCCGCCCGTAATGAGGATATTTTTACCTTTGAAGGGATTAAAAATCATCGCCCAATCGTCCGCCGTACAGCCGTCGCCAGTATACGGTCAGGAACGCGCGCGCACAAAAGGGAACGGGCGCAGGCCGTGGGGCCCGCGCCCGTTTTCGGAGCGCTCAGCTGTTAGGCTGGTGCTTGCGTGATTAGTCGCCGGAAACGGCCGGCTGTTTCAGTTCCACGCCGGAGTCCGAAACCTGGACGTTCACCGGGCGCGAGTAGTGGAAGAACCCGATCATCATTTCTTCCCAAGTCTGGTCGCCCCAGCGGACGGTCTTCTCCGGGTCCGGGTTAGACGGGTTCTTGTCCGAGTTGTCGAAGTGCGCGACGACGTGCATCTTCGAGCCGGCCGGGACGGCCAAGGGCTTATCGAAGTTGTAGGTCGTCTGCCAGTCGAAGTCGTACTTCGGCACGGAAAGGATGTGCTCTTCCTTGCCGTCGGGCGAGACCATGTAGTACTCGAAGGACTTCCCGCGGTAGTGCGCGTGCGGCGTGAGCGACATGATCGTCACCGGCACCTTGAAATCAAGCCAGCCCTCGACTTGGTGATTGTCGGCGTGCGCCGGAATTTCGAAATCGTGGTTGATGCAGTTGCCGGTCATCATCTGGTTCGTGATCGGCCCCTTGGCGAACTTGATGCCGAAGCGCGAGCGGTCGTTCTCCAGTTTTCCCGTCGGCGTGTAGTGCACCTGCCAGAGCAGGCTGGCCCCCGCCGGAATCTTGCGCGCTTGGCCCGCGGGCAGAATCTGCGGTGCGCCGCCCGGCGCGAACGCTTCTAGGAAGCCGCCCGTGCTCTCTTCGCCGACTTCTTCGCTGCGGAAATTCAGCGGGTGCTTCGGGTCGCTAACGAACATGATGATGTGATGCACGACCTTCGGGTTGCCGGGCAGGCACTCCATCGCGGAGACCCACACATCTTCCGTGAAGTTCGTCTTGGTCTCGAAGTACTTGTACGGCACGACGCCCGTCGGATTCACCGAGACGCTCTCGGGCATCTCGAAAATCACGTCCGGCTCACCGATGCGCCACTCGCTCTTGTTCACGGCCTCGCTCGTCTTTATATCCGCCGGGTTGCCCTGCGGCATCCCCGCATCGACCCAAGACGCTACCATGTCCTTTTCGTCCTGCGAGAGGCTGCGGTCATTCGACCACTTGCCCACGGCCGGGTCGGCGTGCCACGGGGGCATGCGGCCGTCGCCGGTGACTTCCTTGATCATCTTGCCCCAGCCGCGCACCTGGCGATAATTCGTCATGGAGAACGGCCCAATGCCGTTCGGACGGTGACACTCGCCGCACTTGGCTTCAATGAGCGGAGCGATGTCCTTGTTGTACGTGTACTTGCTTTCAGCGCCGGACGGCGGCGCCGATGCGTCTTCGGCGCCGAATGCCATCGGCGCGACAAACGCGGCGGACATGGCCAGTCCGAACGCAAACCCCTTGGATGTACAGAAATTCATTACGCGACCTCCCACGAGACGGGTCCGGGAACTCCGGACGCTGCGAGCCATTTAACCCAGAATCTGAGCACGGGTTCACATATTCACAGGCGTATGCGCCACGCCCAAGGAATGTGAGCATTCTATCACATTTTGGCCGAATCTCAAGCGCCAGTCGCCGAGTTTCTCCCTATTTTGGCGGCGCGAGCCGGCGGAGTGATAGGCTCGCGCCGAATCGATTTGCCTGCGAAAGGGTCGAAAACATGGGCGGTACGGCGACGACGTGGCGCAACTGGTCCGGCCGGGTGTCGTGTCGGCCCTCGGAAATGGGCCGGCCGGGGAGTCTGGACGAGCTCCGGCAGGTCGTTAGCCGGGCGGCATCGGCCGGCCTCAAGGTGCGGGTGGTCGGATCGGGCCACTCGTTTACGGAACTCGTGGCGACCGACGGTGTCCTGATTTCGCTGGACGGAATGCAAGGGCTCGTCGAGGCGAAGCCGGAAGCGGGCGAAGCGACCGTCTGGGCGGGGACGAAGTTGCACCTCCTCAATCCGATGCTGGATGAGCGGGGCCTCGCGATGGAGAACCTCGGCGACATTAACGTGCAATCGATCGCAGGCGCGGTGAGCACGGGCACGCACGGCACGGGGATGAAGTTTGGAAACATCGCAACGCAAGTCATCGGGCTGACGCTGGTGACGGCGAACGGCGATGTGCTCGAAGTCTCCGAGACGCAGAACCGCGAGCTGTTCAAAGCCGCCCAGGTGTCGCTGGGGACGCTGGGTGTCATCGCCAAGGTGCGGCTGCGATTGGTGCCGTCGTATCGGCTCGATTATTGGCGCAAGAAGAGCACCTTCACGGAGACGCTCGCCAGGGCCGAAGAGTGGCGCGACGCGCACCGGCAATTCGAGTTCTACTGCTTCCCGCACGCCGAACAGGTACAACTGAAGTTCCTCGATCAGACCGACGCGCCGGTCAACGTCAATCCGCGCAAAAAATGGTTCGCCGATGTGTTCATGGAAAATCTCATGTTCGGCGCGATGAGCATGGTCTGCCGCGCCTTCCCGTCCACCTGCGTGCCCATAGCGCGATTCTGCGCCGGCACCGTCGGCTACAGCCACGAGATCAACGTCGGTCACAAGGCGCTCTCCACCGTCCGCATGGTGAAGTTCAACGAGATGGAATTCGCCATGCCCGCCGAAAACGGACTCGCCGCCGTGAAGGAATTGAAGGAGTGGATCGATCGCGAGCGCATCGAGGTCCATTTCCCGATCGAGTTCCGCTACGTGAAGGGCGACGACATCTATATCAGCCCGCACACCGGCCGCGACTCCGCGGCGATCTCGGTTCACCAGTTCAAGGGCATGGATTACAAAAACTATTTCGACGGCGCCGAAGCCATCTTCCGCAAGCACGGCGGCCGCCCGCACTGGGGCAAACTCCACAGCCTCAAAGCCAAAGACCTGAAAACGCTCTACCCCCGCTGGGACGATTTCCAGCGCGCCCGCCAACAGCTCGATCCCAATGGCGTCTTCCTCTCGCCCTACCTGAAATCGCTCCTCGTGGAATAAGGGAGGGTCGCGCTCCCGCGCGACCGTATGCAAGGTCGTAGGCGCGGCCCTCCCATTAGATTCGTCCAAAAACATCCACGTGGTGATCGGTCGTTTCGACGATGTCGAGCCTCGATAGCCCGCAAGCCACAAGATGCGCGCGAATTTCCTCCGGCGTGAACGCGGCCAGAAAAGAATTGTAAAAGTCCTCGCGCAGCAGCGGACGCTCGCCTGCGGCATAAGTATCCACAAGCTGCTGCGCATCCGCAGGCGAGGGCGGGCGGAATAGATCACGAACGAAAACAAGCGCGCCAGGCTGTACAAGCCGCCTCACCTCGCGCCAGAAGGGCAGCGGATCGGGCAGGTGGTGCAACAAGCTATTCGAGAACACGACATCAAAGCTGTGATCGGCGAACGGCAGACGCTTGGCATCCGCCAGCGCGAAAAGCGGGGGAGACGCGAATCCCCGCGGCGTTGCAGCCCGCGCGAGTCGCAGCATCGGCATCGAAGCATCCGCCGCGGCGATGTTCCACCCCGGCCGAAGGTGCGCCACGCGCAGCGGAATTTCCCCCGGGCCCGTCCCGAGATCCAGCGCCAAGCATTCACGCTTTGCGCCCGCCAGCGCCAGCAACTTCTCCACGAACGCCGCATTGACGCCCGAGAAGTCCGTTCGCGCGTAGGCTTCCGCGCGTTCCGGCGTGTCCATCACCTCAGGTTCGGGAATTCGCTGCATCGGGCTCAATCACTTCCGTACTCGCCATCGTATAGTCAAAACCATCCCGAAATCCCATTCGTCGCATTCTCCCCATACATCCCATCAGCCCTGTTCTGCGCCTCTGTGTTGATCATGCCCCCCATTGTTTCCCCAGCCAAACCCAGTGCAACAAACTCCCCTAGTATGTAGGGGCGGCCCCCTGTGGCCGCCCTCCTACGGTCGGCTCCAGCCCACGAACCAAGAGGCGAACCATGGACACCAACACCACCGCTACACCGCCAGCAACCACCACCCTCGGCACCCCCACATCCACCCACTGGGACGCCGACTGGCTAGCCGAAGTCGACCACGTCGAAACCGATCTAGGCCACCGAATCTGCGGCGCACACACACCCGCATGGACCCCCTGCAAACTCATCTCCACCCACCCCAACGGCCGCTGCCGTTTCCACGGCGGAGCCCCTGGCATCGGCGCGCCCGGCGGCAACCGCAACGCATGGATCCACGGCCTCTACTCCCGCCGCCTGCAACAGTGCGGCGACCACTGCCCCCTCTGGAACCACTGCCCCATGGCCGGCAAAGACGTCATCGCCCTCACCCCACCCGAACGCCCCCACTGCGTCTACGAAAAAGAAGAATACGAAGCACTCCTCTCCACCTTTTCTTTAGAAAAAGAAAAGGTGGAGCCAAAAGAAACCACTATGAATTCAACATCCAACCAGTCCGAATCGTCCACCATGTCCACTACGTCCACCGATTCCCTTCTCCGCGTCTCCGCGCCTCCGCGTGAGCCGGGCTTGATCGAAAAGAACGTGGCCCTCTTCCAGGTGCTGCTCACCCGCGCCCAAGCCGCGCTCGGCATCGCCCGCCTCACCGACGACACCGGTGCACGCACGCTTAACTACCACATGCACTCCACCAAAGTCGGCGCCCTCGTGCAGGCCCAACTCCACATCGCCCGAGAACTCCGCCAGTGGCTAAAACTCCTCCCCAACTTCGACCTGTGGCGCGGGCTTCCAGCCCGCGGCCCTTCACCCTCGAAGCCGCCACACGATAAACCCGAACCCGAAGGCCTCCCCATGCGAATGCTCAAAATGCTCCAAGAATCCGAAGGTGTACTCGAACAAGTCCTCGGCGTTGGACCGGGCGAAGCCTCCCCCTTCACGCCCCGCTTCAACAAACGCCCACCGCCCGAACCAACCCCCGCATGATCCTCTTTGGATTGCGGTAGCTCGCTGCCGCTTTCCGGCAAAGCGGCAGCTAAATAGCCGGTGATCATTCCGAGACACTGGTGGTTTCTACACGCGGGAACTCTCTCTTTTGTCATTCTGAGCGATAGCGAAGAATCTCCCCGCCGGTCCGCCGAAAGACATACCCTGATCTGTTCGCAACGAGCCTAGAGCGATTTATTTCTACACAGTGATGCGATCCGGGTATAGCACCGGCCATCCAGTCGCCCGCCCGTCGAACGCGCTTTCAATCGCGATGACAATAACGAGTACGATAGTGGCTACGACACTTGGCCGATAACGGCGGGGGACCCTCCATGCCTCGGATGACGACGGTAGGCCAATACCTGATTCACCGTCTCGGCGAGCTGGGCGTCAAGCACGTCTTCGGCGTGCCGGGCGACTATGTGCTCGGGTTTTACGACCAGTTGGCCGCGAGTCCGATCAAGGTCGTGGGTATGTGTACCGAGGCCGGCGCCGGCTTCGCCGCGGACGCCTACGCGCGCGTCAACGGACTCGGTTGCGCGTGCATCACGTATTGCGTCGGCGGGTTGAACTCGCTCAATAGCGTCGCGGGGGCCTATGCGGAGAAATCGCCCTTGATTGTGATCAGCGGCGCGCCGGGCATGAACGAGCGCGACCGATCGCCGCTGCTGCATCACAAGGTGCGCGACTTCACGACGCAGCTCGAAATCTACGAGAAGGTCACCGTGGCCGCGGCCGCCATCGACGAACCCGGCAGCGCGCCGCGGCTAATCGACGAGACGCTCGCCGCGTGCCTGCGCTACAAGCGCCCGGTGTACATCGAATTGCCGCGCGACATTGTGGACAAGCGCTGCCCCGCGCCGCAGCCGTGGAAGCGGCGCACGTTGAAGAGCGATCAGGCGGCGCTCGCGGAGGCGGTGGAGGAGGCGGCCGGTATGCTGCGCCGCGCGAAACGGCCGGCGATCCTGGCGGGGGTCGAGATGCACCGATTCGGCTTGCAGGACCTGCTGCTGAAGTTCGTCGAGCGATCGGGCTACGCCGTCGCGGCCACGCTGCTCGGGAAATCGGTCATCACCGAGACGCACCGGCAATACATAGGCATCTACGAAGGCGCGATGGGCCGCGCGGACACCTGCAAAATCATCGAGTCCGCGGATTGTTTGCTGATTCTCGGCGCGTTTCTCACCGACATCGATCTCGGGATTTACACTGCCAACCTCGACGTCTCGAAGACGATTCACGCGACCGCCGAGTGGATCGGCATCAAGCACCACGTGTACGAGGACGTGAAGCTGCAACATTTCATCGAGGGACTTTTGAAGGTGGGCCTCGGGCCGAACCGGAAATTCGTCGCGCCGCGCAAGCGCATCCCGCCGTACACGGCGAAGCCCGCAGCCGCCATTACCGTGCGGCGCTTCTTCGCCCGTATGAACCATTTCCTCGACGAGCGCAGCGTGGTCATCTGCGATATCGGAGACAGCCTGTTCGGCGCGGCGGACCTGTCGATACATCGGCACACCGAGTTTCTCAGCCCGGCGTATTACACCTCGATGGGTTTCGCCGTGCCGGCGGCCGTCGGCGCGCAGTGCAACCGCCCGAGGCGCAGGCCAATCGTGTTTGTCGGCGACGGCGCCTTCCAAATGACAGGCCAGGAACTGAGCACGGTCGTGAAGGAGGGGCTGAACCCGATCGTCTTCGTGCTCAACAACAAAGGCTACAGCACCGAGCGTTTCATAAAAGACGGCCCCTACAACGACATCCACGACTGGGCCTTCCACAAAATCCCCGAAGTCCTCCGCGCCGGGCACGGCTACGAAATCCGCACCGAGGGCGACCTTGAGACGGTATTGCAATCGGTCGAGAAAGACACGAAGGCCTTCTCGATCGTCAACGTCCACCTCGATCCCTACGACCGCTCAACAGCGATGGAGCGGTTAGGAAAACGCCTCGGCGCGCGGGTTAGGAAATCGAAA
>JBCLBO010000093.1:0-12580 GCA_038916785.1 Candidatus Hydrogenedentales bacterium
TAATTTCTGTCAAGCCTCCGGCTTGAATGAGTCACGAAGTGCTGCTCAGAGTCGAGAACCACGCCCACACCAGCCCCGCCGAAATCGTCAAAGAAGGCGCGCTGGCCGCCTACGACAAACCGCTTAATTCCTGACGGTCACGAGTTTGGATCTAGGGCTCCGGGATGCCGAGGTCACGGCAAATTTTTCGCGCGAGGATGGTGTTGATTTCGGTGTGGCGCGGGACGGCGGAGCGTTTGTTTGTGATGGCGTGGCCCCACCAAGAGTGATTGCCGCCTTCGCGAATGAGAGCGCAGCCGTGTGCGCGTAGATGCTGAATCAGTGCGCGGCGCTTCACACGAGGAGGGGTTCTTCTTCCGCGGAGTCGCCGGCCAGCGCGCGCGCTTCGCGGCGATTGAGCTCGAGGGCCTCCTTCAACGTCGCGCGAAGGCTTCGAAGTAGACCGGCGCGGGTTTTGGCCTGGCAATTGACGCCGGACACTTCTTCGATCCAGCCAATCCACCAACCCTCGTCTTGCCGAATGACGGCCGTGAACTGGTTTTTCATGGCATCATTGTACCTTCCGGGCACTAGCAATGCGAAGGCGGAAACGGCCTTTGGGGTCGTGGTCCGCGACCGCACAATGCGGCGAGACGCCGCATCCACTCTGGGGCGCAAATCGTATGAATTTGAAGTTTCGTTCGGAAAAGAGTATTTTTCCCATTTAATATGGGTCTAAGCCCTTGTTTCGTGGCGGGTTGGTGAGAGAAATTAGTGTTCCGCTGCCGGTGTTACTGTCAAACAACGAACAATTGGTCCACTGAGCCTTAGTGAGTACTTCCGAAGTCATTGCCGTGCAAGGGATTAAACAAAACCATGGGGGCCGGGCCGGCCACGGCGCTCGCGCCGTGTCACCTTTCGCTTGGAGTCCGCGCTGAAATGTCCACCGTCCTGCCTGAACCGATCTCGAGAGAATCTGCCGAAGACGACCGACTGGTTTACAATGACGCCGTCGTCCACATCGGGACGACAAACGGGTCCGGTAGCCAATCGGCGAACCTGATCCTTTTGCGCGCGGTGTGCAGGATGGGCATTCCCGTCAGCGGCAAAAATCTGTTCCCGTCCAACATCGCCGGCCTGCCGACCTGGTTCACGATTCGCGCGAACGAAGACGGCTGGCTCGCGCGCCGCGGGCGCAGCGACATCCTCATCGCGATGAACGATGCGACGGCCGCCGCCGACATGGCCGAACTCGAGCCGGGCGCGATGGTCATCCTCAATGACGTGCTGAAGAAACTCGTCACGCGGACGGACCTGCGCGTACATGCAGTGCCGTTCAACAAGCTGGTCGCGGACGCCTGTCCGGACCACAAGCTGCGCAAGCGCGTGATCAACGTCATCTATGTGGGCGTGCTCGCGTGGCTGCTGGAGATTGATACCGAGTCGGTCGCGGAGGCGATCTCGCACCAATTCGCGGGAAAGAAGTCGGCCGTGACGCTGAACAAGGCGGCGGCGGACGCGGGCTACGAGTGGGCGAAGAACCACCTGCCGAGACATCCGGGCCTGCGCATGCGCCCGAGCCACAAAACGCAGGACCGGATCATCATCGAGGGCAACGAGGCGACGGCGATCGGCCTGCTCTTCGGCGGGACGACGGTACTGGCGTGGTATCCGATTACGCCGAGCAGCAGCGTCTGCGAGAACCTGATCGATTTGTTCGAGAAGCACCGCAGCGATCCGGCGACCGGCAAGGCGACGTATGCCGCGGTGCAGGCCGAGGACGAGATAGCGTCCATCGGCTTCGTGCTCGGCGCGGGCTGGGCGGGCGCGCGCGCGGTGACGGCGACTTCGGGCCCCGGCATCTCGCTGATGGCGGAGATGGCGGGCCTCTCGTACTTCGCTGAAATCCCGGCGGTCATTGTGGACGTGCAGCGCATGGGCCCGAGCACGGGCCTGCCGACGCGCACGAACCAGGGCGACATCGCTAAGGCGTACCAACTCTCGCACGGCGACTGCAAACACGTCCTGCTGATTCCGGGGTGCGTGGCCGAGTGCTATGAGTTCGCCATGAAGGCGCTCGATCTCGCCGAGCAATTGCAGACGCTCGTGTTCCTGATGTCGGACCTCGATCTCGGCATGAACAAGTGGCTCAGCGATGCGTTCACACCGCCGGCCGAGGGCGCGATCCCGCGCGGCAAAGTGCTGGACGCGGCGGCCCTCGAGAAGGTGGCGAAATTTGAGCGATACCGCGACGTGGATGGGGACGGAATCCCTTACCGCACGCTGCCCGGCACGGACAACCCGAAGGCGGCGTACTTCACGCGCGGCACGGGCCACAAGCCCGACGCCGAATACTCGGAGAACGCGCAGAACTGGCAGCAAAACATGGATCGCCTGGCGCGCAAGTTCGAGACGGCGCGGAAGCTTGCGCCGGCGCCCATTGTGGACGAGGTCCACGGCGCGCGCGTGGGTATTATCGCGTACGGATCGAGCGATCCGGCCGTGGCCGAGGCGCGCCACATCCTGGACGTGCGACACGAGACCCCGACGAGCTACCTGCGCATCCGTGCGCTGCCGGCCAACCCCGCCATCCGCGATTTCATCGCGCGCTACGACCGGCTTTATCTCGTCGAACAGAACCGCGACGCGCAGATGGCGGGCATTCTCAAAGTCGAATATCCCGAGCTCGCGGCGAAGATCAAAAGCGTGCTGCATTACAACGGCCTGCCGATTGACGCGCAGATGATTGTGGACGGCATCGCCGGCCCCACCGAAAGGAAGTAGACCCCATGGGCACCACCGATACCGCTCCCGCGCCCTCCGGCAAGGACGTCTTGAATCGCGCCGGCCTCAAACTCGACGACTACAAGGGGCACGGGAGCACGCTCTGCGCGGGTTGCGGCCACGACGCGATCACGAGTTCGATCATCAAGGCGTGCTACGACTACGGCGTCGCGCCGCACCAGGTCGCCAAGCTGAGCGGCATCGGCTGTTCGAGCAAGACCACGAACTACTTCATGGACAACGCGCACGGCATAAACTCGGTGCATGGCCGCATGTCCTGCATCGCCACGGGCGCGCACGTGGCCAACCGCACGCTGCTGAACATCGGCGTGAGCGGCGACGGCGACACCGCCTCGATCGGCCTGGGCAACTTTCTGCACATGGTCCGGCGCAACGTGCCGATCGTCTACTTCATCGAGAACAACGGCTGCTACGGCCTCACCAAGGGCCAATTCTCCGCCACGGCGGACGTCGGCTCGGTGAAAAAGGGCGGCACGTATGTTAACGAACTTCCGCCGGTGGACATTTGCGCGCTCGCGATGGAGATGGGCTGCGGCTTCGTGGCGCGGTCGTTCTCGGGCGACACGCAGCAGGTGCGCACGCTGATCAAGGCGGCCATCGCGCACCGGGGCACCGCCGTGCTCGACATCATCTCGCCCTGCGTCACTTTCAACAACCACGAAGGCTCGACCAAGAGCGTCTCCTACGCCCGCGAACACGAGGACCCGCTCCACGAGTTGGACTTCATCCCCCACTTCGCGCCGATCCTCGTCGACTACCAGCCCGGCGAAACGATCGTGGTCGATATGCACGACGGCTCGAAGGTGACGCTGAAAAAACTTCACGCCGACCACGACCCGCGTAACAGGGACCGCGCGATGCTCCTACTCCACGAGGTCCAGCGCACCGGCCACTTCTACACCGGCCTCATCTATTACCACGACGAGACGAAAGTATTCGCCGAAGAACTCGGGCTGGTGGACGAACCGCTCGCCACGCTGCCGACCGAAAAAATCCGCCCCACGCGCGCCGTCTTCGATCAGATCATGGCGGGGTATAAGTAGAGAATAGTTCGCCTCACACCAGTCAAGATCGCTAACATCGCAGAGTATGGGTACCCGGAGGCAGAACGAGCGGAAATTCGGGCGCTGGAACGACCTCTCCAACGGGGGCAGGCGATACTGGCGAGATGTTCCAGGTCATACCACAGGTTTGGCTCGATATGTCAAAGTGGTGGACCAAAACGAGTCAACCGTCAGCCTGCGGCAGGAAATTTACGACGGCGATGGAAAATTGGTCGAAATCCACGACAAATACCCCCTCGATACCGGACACCGGACGGTGTAGAATTAAGCCATGATTACTCGGCAAACCATTGCGGACAAGATCGCGGACTACCTTCACCGCGGCCTCACCGTCACCGAACTGGTTGATTGGGCGGAGAACGCCCTCTACGAAGGCGAATTGGCAGACGCCGATGCTTCCTTACTCGCGTCCGTCGTCGCGCGCCTCGGCGTTGCCGATGTGCGCTCCTTCGGCCTCACGTGGGACGAATGCGACAGGCTGCTTCGCGAACTCGGATACGAAGCCCGCGTTGATGTTGTGAAGACATAACGCGTTTCGCTGCGGCATATGAGATCGTCGTTTAGGCAATTTTCATGACAGTGAGTTGGAAGTTCACGTCTAATCGAAACTTCCAATGGCCTTGCCGAACAACGCTCATGGCACGATCTGAGTGCTGAAGCGAATAGTTCAAATCCCGGGCAACTGCCGAGCCATTCACGTTGTTGGCGATGGCGCCATTCCGTAGTTCCAGATTGAACGCGTATCGCTTACGCCGACCTACGCGCTCGAACTCCTCGTGGTCAAGTTGCCTCACAATTTCCTTCGAGCCCGCTGTCAGGGAGGGCACGAGTTGACCCACCACGCGACTCCACAAATCCCGATACTTCCCCGAATCCGCGCGCCCTTCGGCAATGGTCGCGGTGGGTCGGCGCGGTCTGGAAGTTGCAGGAGGAATTTGGGCATCAATATTGGCGTGAGCGATCGCCGCCGTATGGGCACGTATCCGTCTCAACGTCGGTACGAAAGGCCCGTTGGTGTTTTTCGCGATATTCAGCAGGGGAACAACTGTCTTGATGATCCCCGTTTCGAACTCTTCCAGTTGCGCCGCGCTCCCGTCGAATTCATGAAAAGAAAGGCTCAGGTTTTCTTGCATCCATCGCGTGAGCCGTGTTTCGCTCTCGGGATCGAATTTGAAGTAACTTTGTTTTTTCTTCACATTGGGTGACGCATTCCTCGGAATTGGACGGAGATCGAGTGTTTCGCGGAGGAGGGCGCCAAGCGAGCGGCGTAGCGTGGAGCTTCCCGTCATCCCGTCCGCGAAATGGGTATCCGCGTCGCGACTTTCTTGGCTGGATTCGGTCTTTCCGATATAAATGATGTCTGTGTCTCGGAGGAGGTAGGGCAGGTTGGGGATTTCGGACAGATTGCAGAATACAGCGTAGATTCCTGGCCGACTGGAAAATTCCCGAATGTCGGTGTACCGTTCCCGCTTTGAAACAAGCTCCTTTACTACGTCCTCACTGCTCACGAGCGGCATCCTACATTAATAGGGCGTGTCCGTCCCCAGAACTCGTACTCATTCGCGGGTAATTGTGACAGCTTTTACCGAGTAATGCCTTCGGGCGATCGGGAGGTCACGGCCCCCAAATTTCATTCCGCGCGATGGCTCCGCTCTTTTGCGCCCCGGAGGGGCCGAAGGATAGTAGCCCGCCGTTTCAACGGCGGGTGGCCGGATCAACGGGATTCAGTCCCGATAGGGACGGCTGAACCGGACACGTAGGGCTGTCATGTTCAGCCGTCCCTATCGGGACTTCCAGAATTGATCGCCCCTACCCGCCGTTGAGGGGCGTGTTGCCCAAACCAACGGCGCGGAAATTCAACAACTCGGACCTCTTTGGACTGCGGCAGCGATAGCTGCCGCTTTCGCGCCGGGGCTCGCTCCGGCGCAGTGCACACAAAAAACGGAGACTCCGGCGCGACGACGCCCAGCTCCGCTGGGCTCAGTAAAGCGGCAGCTACCGCTGCCGCAGTCCAAAGAGGCCCGTCACGTCTCTCCAGGCAAGCCGGATCATTTGGGCAACACGCCCTGAAACGCCGGGCTACTATCACTGCGTCCCTCCAGGACGCGTTAGGGTCTCCCCGAATGTATCGAGACTGGGGATCCGTGAGAATGCGTGGGCCGCTCAGCCCTCGCCGCGCAGCGCCCCGGCCAGATACTGCCGGTTCATCCGGGCGATATTCTCGACGGAGATGTCTTTGGGGCAGGCGGCTTCGCAGAGGTAGTGGTTCGAGCAGTTACCGAAACCTTCGGCGTCCATTTGGTGGACCATGTTGACCGCGCGGGTGTGTTTTTCGGGGGCGCCTTGCGGGAGCAGGTTCAGGTGGCTCACTTTCGCGGCGACGAAGAGCATCGCGCTTGCGTTGGGGCATGCCGCGACGCAGGCGCCGCAACCGATGCAGGCGGCGGCGTCGAAGGCCTTGTCGGCGTTTTGCTTTGGCACGAGCATCGAATGCGCCTCGGGCGCGGCGCCGGAACGCACGGAGATGTAGCCGCCGGATTGCATGATGCGATCGAAGGCCGAGCGATCGACGACGAGGTCCTTGATCACCGGAAAGCTTCTCGCGCGGAAGGGTTCGATCACGAGCGTGGCGCCGTCCTTGAAACTCCGCATGTGGAGCTGGCAGAGGGTGGTGCCGCCGTCGGGCCCGTGCGCTTTTCCGTTCACGACCACGCCACAGGACCCGCAGATGCCCTCGCGGCAGTCGTGCTCAAACGCGATCGGGTCGCCGCCCTCGCGCTCGATTCCGGCGTTCACGACGTCGAGCATTTCGAGGAAGGACATCTCGGGGCTCACGTCCTTCATGACGAATTTTTGGAAGAAGCCCTTCGCAGCCGTGTTCTTCTGCCGCCAGACTTTCAGCGTCACGGTGATCGTGGTCCCCGCGCTCACTTGTAGCTCCTCGTGCTCGGATGCACTTCTTCGAACACCAGCGGCTCCTTGTGCAGCCGCGGCTCCGCGCCCGCCCCGGCGAATTCCCACGCGGCGACGTAGCTGAAGTCCGCATCGTTGCGCAGCGCCTCGCTGTCCGCCGTCTGGAATTCTTCGCGGAAATGCCCGCCGCAGGACTCCTCGCGGTGCAGCGCGTCGCGCACCATCAGTTCGGCGAACTCCAGAAAATCCGCGATGCGCCCGGCGCGTTCGAGCACCTGGTTCAACTCGCCCTCGCAGCCCGTGACGGTCGCTTCGCGCCAGAAGGCCTGTCGAATCTCGCGCACGCGGCCGATCGCCTCCTGCAATCCCTCGCGCGTGCGCCCCATACCGCACTTGTCCCACATCAGCAGGCCCAGCTCGCGGTGAAACTCGTCGACCGTCTTCCTGCCCTTGAGCGCGAGCAACGCATCCGTCTTCGCGCGCACCTCGGCCTCGATCTGCGTGAACGCCGGGTCCTCCGTCGTCAGCCGCTCTAGGCGCGCTTGCGCGAGGTAGTCGCCCATCGTATACGGAATCACGAAATACCCGTCCGCGAGCCCCTGCATCAGCGCGCTCGCGCCGAGCCGGTTCGCGCCGTGGTCCGAAAAATTCGCTTCGCCCAGCACGAAGAGCCCCGGCACCGTGCTCATCAGGTTGTAATCGACCCAGAGCCCGCCCATCGTGTAATGCACCGCGGGATAAATCGCCATCGGCTCCTTGTAGGGGTCCGACGCGGCGATCTTCTCGTACATCTCGAATAGATTTCCGTAGCGCGCCTCGACTACGTCCCGCCCGAGCCGTGCGATCGCGTCGCGGAAATCGAGATACACGGCCATACCGGTCGGGCCGACGCCGTAGCCCGCATCGCAGCGTTCCTTCGCGGCGCGCGAGGCCACGTCGCGCGGCACGAGGTTTCCGAAGGCCGGATAGCGCCGCTCCAGATAATAGTCACGCTCGTCCTCGGGGATGTCGTTCGGATGGCGCGGGTCTTTCGCTTTCTTCGGCACCCATATCCGGCCGTCGTTGCGCAGGCTCTCGCTCATCAGGGTGAGCTTCGACTGGTAGTCCCCGTGCACCGGAATACACGTCGGATGAATCTGCGTATAACACGGGTTGGCGAAAAACGCGCCGCGCTTGTGGCAGCGCCAGGTCGCGGTCACATTGGAATTTTTCGCGTTCGTCGAGAGATAGAACACGTTGCCGTATCCCCCGGTCGCGATGCACACGGCGTCCGCGAGGTGCCGCTCGTAGCCGCCGGTCTTCAAGTTGCGCGTAATAATCCCGCGCGCGCGCCCATCGATCACGACGAGGTCCAGAAACTCCTGCCGCGCGCGCATCGTCACGCCGCCGCGCGCGGTCTCCTTCATCAGCGCGCTGTAGGCGCCGAGCAGCAGTTGCTGCCCCGTCTGTCCGCGCGCGTAGAAGGTGCGCGAGACCTGCGCGCCGCCGAAGGAGCGATTGTCGAGCAAGCCGCTGTATTCGCGGGCAAAGGGCACTCCCTGCGCGACGCACTGGTCGATGATCGCTGTGCTTAGTTCCGCCAGCCGGTATACGTTCGCCTCGCGCGCGCGATAGTCGCCGCCTTTTATCGTGTCGTAAAACAGCCGCCACACGCTGTCGCCGTCGTTCTGATAATTCTTCGCAGCGTTGATCCCGCCCTGCGCGGCGATGCTGTGCGCGCGGCGCGCGCTATCGTGAAAACAAAAGGCGTGGACGTTGTAGCCCAGCTCCGAGAGCGACGCGGCGGCCGACGCGCCGGCGAGCCCCGTGCCCACCACGATGACCTTGTACTTGCGCTTGTTTGCGGGATTCACCAGCTTGAGATGGTCGCGGTGGTTCATCCATTTCTGCGCGAGAGGTCCGCCCGGCACATGGGGATTCAGCATGCGATCAGAGCCCCCACGGGGCGGGCGTCATCATCACGTAAATGGGGATGAGCGCAAAGGCCAGGGCAATGATCGCGCCAATCGCCACGCTGGCCTTGCGAATGATGGGGGTAAACCGCGCGTGATGAAAACCGAAAGTCTGGAACACGCTCTGGATCGCGTGACTCAGGTGCGCCCCCACGCACGACACCGCCAGGATATAGATCGGCACGCGGATCCACCCGATCGGATCGGAGAACTTGAAGGAATTCCAAACCAATCCGAACAGCCCCAGGCTTTCCCCTGTGCCCGCGGCGTCGATCACTGACTGCGGCCCGGTCTTGCTGCCGAAGGTAAAATCGTAGAGATGCAGCAGCAAAAACGCCGCGATGAACAACCCCGTGTACTTCATCACCGCCGCGGCGAACTTGCGGTCGCCCTTGGGATCGTCGACTTCATACCCCTGCGGCCGCGCGGCGCGATTCTCCCGCACCAACAGGAGCGTGAGCCAGACATGCGCCACGAAGGACCCGATCAATCCCAGGCGCGCGACCCACAACAGCGCGCCCAACTCGTGAATCTTCTCCGAATAGCCGTTGAACACTTCCGGGCCGGCGTAGATCAGAAGGTTTCCGGACAGGTGAACGACGACGAACCCGATCATGACGAGGCCGGTCATTGCTATCACCTGCTTGCGAAATATCGAGGAAGCGACGAAAGTCCTGGAAGCAGCACACATTTTCAGTTCAGCCCGGGAAAGTACGCGTAACCATTCGCGCGGATGGTCGCACTGGATAGACGAAGCGGACGGCGAAGGTGCAACGCGATCCCCGGCGCCCCGCGAGAAGTACAGTGTAAGCGGTGGGCAGGCGTAAACGCAACGCGGCCAGCACCTTAGGGACAAGTCGCGCACCGCCAGGCCGGTCGCTGATACACTGATCTTGCGAAGGATGACGAACATGGCGAAACGAGACGGCCTCGCGCTCATCCCCGGCAAGGATTGGTCCGCGCGCCACGCCCGCCACCTGCTGAACCGCGCCGGCTTCGGCGTGCCCGAGGAACGAATCGCGGAGTTCGCCGCGCTCTCGCCGCAGGACGCCGTCGCGAGTCTCCTGCGCTATCGCGACGCTGCAGATACGTTTGCGCCGCCCGAATTCCTTGTCACGCGGGAAGAGATTCAAGCCTATCGCGAAGAAATTCGAGGCCTGCCCGAAGACGAGCGCCGCCCCCTGAACAACGAGATGCAAGCGCGCGAACGCGCCGCCGTGCTCGGGCTCCAGGCCTGGTGGTTCGAGCGCATGGCCTCCACGCCGCGGCCGCTACAGGAAAAAATGGCCCTCTTCTGGCACGGGCACTTCGCCACCTCCGCGCAGAAAGTCAAGTCGTCCGCGGCGAACTATCAATTGAATTCGCTCTTCCGCGAATACGCCACCGGAAACTTCAAATCGCTGACCATCGCCGCCGGCCAGTCTCCGGCCATGCTGCGCTACCTCGACAACGTGCAAAATGTCAAGGGCAGCCCGAATGAAAACTGGGCGCGCGAACTCATGGAACTCTTCACCCTGGGCGTCGGCCACTACACCGAGGACGACATCAAGAATTCCGCGCGGGGGTTCACAGGATGGGGCACCGACGGCGAAGGCGGCTTCCGCTTCCGCGAGGATCAGCACGACTTCGGCCCCAAAACCTTCATGGGAAAGTCCGGCAACTTCGATGGCTGGGACGTGATCAACATCATCTTCGAGCAGCCCGCGGCCGCCGAATTCATCGCACGAAAACTCTGGTCCTACTTTGCCTACGAGAATCCCAAGCCCAAGATTGTCGCGCCGCTGGCGGCCCTGCTCCGTGAGAATGACTACGAGATCGCCCCGCTGCTCGAGGCGATGTTCCTGTCCAAGGACTTCTATTCCGCTAAGGCGATCGGCACGCAGATCAAGAGCCCGGTCCAGTATCTCATTCAACTGGCGGACGACCTCGCGCTCGAGTCGCCCCCCTATGTCGCCCTCGCGCGCGCCTCGGCCCAGTTGGGACAAAACGTGTTCTTCCCGCCGAACGTCGCCGGGTGGGCCGGCGGCCGCGCCTGGATCAACGCGAACACCCTGCTTACGCGATACAACCTCTCCCGCTCCATCGTCGTCGCCGATTTCATGGAGCCCGACGAAATGAGCATGATGGACATGCGCGCGATGCGCAATGACGCCGGCAAGAACTACCGCAAACAATTCCAGGCCGCGCTGCAGGAAGCGCCGTCGGCGCAGCGCGAAGAAATCCGCGCAAAAATGAAGGAGGCCGCCACCGAACAGGAACGCCGCGGGATTATCGAGAGCGCGATGATCGGTCTCGAGGCGGGCCGCCGCTGGAATGTGCGGGCGCTCTTCGCCGGATTGGATTTCGCAAACGCGGGCGAATGCGTCGACGCGCTCGCCGCGCGCTATTTGAACGCCCCGCTCGCCGGCGAACAGAAAAAAATCCTGGTCGCCGCGCTCACGCCCAGCGCATCGCCAAGAGCGAAGCTCTCGGCCGACACCCTCTCGAACGCCGAGATGATCGGCGCGGCCCACCTCCTGTTCAGCCTTGCGGAGTACCAACTATGCTGAATGACTTGTCATTGCGAGCGAAGCGAAGCACTCTCATCAACCCGGTGCCCGGAACGTAAACAAGGAGCCTACCCATGCCTCACTTCGTTTCCCGCCGCGACTTCATGAAAACCGCCGCCGTTTTCTCCGCACTCGGCGTGGCACCGCAATTCCTCACGCGCACGGCGGAGGCCGCCGCTCAGAGCATCGCGGGCTTCAAGGACGACCGCGTCCTCGTCGTCGTTCAACTCGGCGGCGGTAACGACGGCCTGAATACCCTCGTCCCTCACAGCAACGACGCCTACTACCGCGCGCGCCCCCGCCTGGGCCTCCAGGGCGACAAACTTCTCACCCTCACCGATGACATCGCGCTCAACGGCCGCCTCGAAGGGCTCAAGCGCCTCTACGACGACGCGAAACTCGCGATTGTCCAGGGCGTCGGCTATCCCAACCCCGACCGTTCGCACTTCCGCTCGATGGAAATTTGGCACACGGCCTCCGACTCCGACGACTTCCTCGGCGCCGGTTGGATCGGCCGATATTTCGATCACGAATGCAGCGGCTCCGCGCGCCCGCAGGCCGGCGTCGCGCTCGGCAAGGAACGCCCGCAGGCCTTCGACGGCGAGAAGGGCTACGGCGTCGCTTTCGAAAATCCGGCCAACTTCGGCTGGCAACCGGGCGATGGCGCGGACAGCGCCGCCGCCTTCGCACGCCTCAACGCGCGCGACCTGCCGTCCGAAGGCGCGAGCAATCTTGACTTTCTGCGCCACGTGACCTCCGACGCGATCATGAGCTCGAAGGAAGTCCACGAGGCGGCCATGCGCGCCGGCACGATGGAATCGCCGAAGGGACGCCAACCGCTCGGCCTGCAACTCGAGAACGTCGCCGCGCTCATCCGCGGCGGACTCCAGACGCGCATTTACTACGTCTCGATCGGCGGCTTCGACACGCACGCCAACCAGCTCGGCCAGCAAGACAATCTGCTCGGACAGGTCGGCAACGCGCTCCTCGCGTTTCAGACCCGGCTACGCACCGATGGCACCGCGGGCCGCGTGGCGACGATGGTCTTCTCCGAATTCGGACGCCGCGTCGAAGAGAACAAGTCCGGCGGCACCGACCACGGTACGGCCGCTCCCATGTTCCTCGTCGGCGACGCGATCAAGCCCGGCCTGCACGGCGTCTACCCGAGCCTGACCGCGCTCGATCACGGCGACCTCGTGCACACGGTAGACTTCCGCCAGATTTACTCTGCAGTGCTGAGCGATTGGTTCGCCGTAGACCCCAAATCGGTCCTTGGAAAGGAATTCAAGTCGCTGCCGATCATCGCATAGAGGAGGCC
>JBCLBO010000094.1:0-11981 GCA_038916785.1 Candidatus Hydrogenedentales bacterium
GAGCAAGCGTCTAACAATACCCGACTCCGGCTGCCGTGAACCCGCATGGGCGAGCCGCCCATGCTACGAGCATTGGGTTATGTTAGATGCCTTTATTGAAAACTGCTAAAGCAATGTCCACGTCCACGTCACAAAGAGGCCGAAAATACTGTGGATTCGCAGCGTGGGTAGGACATTTCTTTTGTTTCCGTCAGTAATTCCCTCTTCGTGTCCTTCGTGCTCTTCGTGGTGAATCGTTTTGATTTACGGCACAGCGGGTGCGACTTGCCTGCTGCCACCGCGACCGGTCGGTTGGGCCTTCTCGCTGCCCGCGTGATCTCCGCCGCGGTTCGTGTTAAAATTCGCGGTCATTGTCCGCCTCTGGGGAAATGTCCGCGACATGTTGACCGCTTGCGGTGTGCTCTTCGCGATACTGGGTCTCACCGTGCCTGGCGGCGACCTCTACGAGCAGGCCAAATCCAGCGAGGCGCGCGCGCGCCATGCGGACGCCGCCGGGTTATACGCGCAGTGCGCGGACGGCGGCGGTCCCCTCGCGCCCTATGCGCGCATCCGCGGCGCGGTGTGCCGCGCGATCGCCGGCGACCTCGCAGGCGGCGCGAAGGAACTCGACGCGCTCGCGGCCGCCGATGATCCCGATGCGCCCGCACCGCCCTGGGCCGCGCTCGCCGCGCACGAGCGCGCGCTCCTGCTCGTGCGCGAGGGGCAACGCGCGGAAGCTGCCGTGCTCTTCAGCCGCGCGCACGATAGCCCCGCCGACCTCTGGTGGCTCGAGGACATCCGCTGGTCCGCCGCGGAAAACGCGCTCTCCCTGCCGGGGCAGGAGTCCAGCGCGATCGAATTCTTCACCGACGAAGCGCGTACGTCCCGCTGGGGCAAGAAGCGCTACGAGGCCGCGAAATTTCTCGCCACGGCGCCCGCCGCCGAGGACCGCCTCGCCGCCGTCATCTTCCTCGTGAACTCCGGCGCGGCGAACGAAGCCGAGCCGCTCCTCAAAACCATCCCCGCGTTCGGCGCCGATCAGGCGGTCCTGCAACGGCTGCGCGATCGCGCCGAGGGCCGCGTCGACATCGCCCGCGGCCGCGCCGCCGCCGGCCTCGAACGCCTCTGGAGTATCGGCACGGACCCGGCGGCCCGAGATACCGGCCTGGACGCGCTGCAAGACATCGTCCATCATCATGCCCGGCTGGAGCAGTTCGACGAGGCCGAGCGCGGCATTCTTCGTCTCAACGCCCTCGAGGCTTCCTCGCCGCAGACGCTGGCCGCGCACAAATCGCTCGCGGCCGCCTACGCCCGCGAAGCGCGGCCCGAAGACGCGGAGAGGCACTTCAATGCGGTCGTCGAAAACACAACGGACCCGCGCGAAATCCAGAACGCGATGCTCGGCGCCGCGAACGCGTTTCGCCAGCAGGGCCGCGCGCGCGACGCGCTCGATCGCTTCGCGCCCCTCGTCGAAAAATATCCCGCGAGCGAGGCCGGGGTCGAGGCGGCCTACTGGTCCGGCGCGCTGCTTCACGACGCCGGGACCGAGAAAGAACTCGTCCTCGATCGGTTCCGGTCGGCCGCGAGCCACGGCGTCTCGATCTATTACGGCCACCGCGCGGCCGAACTCCTCGCGCAACTGGGCGACAAAGACGCCAAGCGCGGGCGGCCCCTGCGCATTACGCCGAAGGAGCCCATCCTCCGGCCCATCCACCTCGAACATGACAAACCGCAGGACGCGATCGAGGCGCTCAAGGACGATGAGCGGATCGTCCGCCTCGCGTACTTCGCCGCGCGCGGCTACCCGGAAGCCGAGTGGGAGGCGCTCGCGCTGGGCAAAACGCTGAAGGACGCGCCCGATCCTGCGCCGTTCTACCGGGCGATGGGCCAGGCCGGCGCGACCGCGTATTCCGCCATGCAGTTCGCCGTGGCCAATCGCTACGGCGACAACGAGGACGGCTCGCAAACGATCGACAGGCTGCGCGTGCGCTATCCCCTGGCCTACCGCGAACTCACGTTCGAGGACGCCAAGGAGGTGGGCGTCGATCCCTACCTCATACTCGCCATCTCGCGGCAGGAGAGCACCTATCGCCCGGGGCTCACCTCCACCGCCGGCGCGCAGGGCGTCATGCAGATCATGCCGGCGACCGCGAAGTGGCTGGTGAAAGAAGACCCAGGCCTGCCCCCCAACGCGCATACCGAGCTCAACGACCCGCGGTCCTCCCTGCGCCTGGGCGCCCATTACTTGCGCATGATGATCGATCGCTACGACGGAAACCTTGTCTACGCCCTCGCCGCCTACAACGGCGGCCCCGGCAACTGCGACACCTGGCGCCGCAACTTCAAAGGCGCGACCTTCTTCGAATTCATCGAGTTCATCCCCTTCACCGAGACGCGCAATTACGTCAAACGTGTCCTCACCAATTACGTCACGTACCACTCAATCTATCCCGCCGCCGATTGATCTCTTAAACAATCAACATCGCATCGCCGTAAGAATAGAACCGGAATTCGCGTGCAACCGCATGCCGATACGCCCGCAGGATCGGCTCCGTTCCCGCGAACGCACATACCAGCGCCAGCAAACTCGACTTCGGCAGATGAAAATTCGTAAGCAGCGCGTCCACGCCGTGAAAGGTATGCGGCGGACATATAAACAAGTCCGTCACGCCCGCGCCGGCGCGATAGCTCCCCTCGCGATACTGCGTCTCGAGCACCCGCGTCGCGGTCGTGCCCACCGCCACCACGCGTCCGCCCGCCGCGCGCGCCGCGTTCAGCGTCGCGGCTGTCTCCTCGCGCAACTCGAATTCCTCGCCATCGACGCGATGATCCTCTACGCGCTCGGTCTGGATCGGCTTGAAGGTCCCATAGCCCACGTGCAGCGTCAGGTACGCACGCTGCACACCCTCACGCGAAAGCCCGTCGAGCAGTTCCGGCGTGAAATGCAGCCCTGCCGTCGGCGCGGCCACCGCGCCCGGCCGCCGTGCGAACACGGTCTGGTACCGCTCCGCGTCGCGCGGGTCCGGCTGCTCGCGATGAATGTAGGGCGGCAACGGAATTTCGCCGATCCGCTCCAACGTGCCAATCACGTCGCGCTCGGCAAAGCTCACGCGCCGCGCGCCGCCCGGCAACACCTCGCCAATTCGCGCCTCAACCACGCCGCCTATCTTCACCACGGATCCCGGCTTCACCCGCGCCGACGGCCGCACCAGCGCCTCCCACTCGCCCGGCGACGCCTCGCGCAACAGAAAAATCTCGACCCGCCCCCCGCTGGCCTTCTCCGCTTTCAGCCGCGCGCGGATCACGCGGGTGTCGTTCAAGACGAGACAGTCGCCCGCGTGGAGGTAATTGCCGAGATTCCCAAACTGGTCTTCCGTAAACGCGGCCAATTTCCGGTCGATAATCAGAAGGCGTGACGCGTCTCTTCGCTCAGCCGGATGCTGCGCGATGAGGCGTTCGGGAAGCGCGTAGTCGAGGGCCGAAGTCAGCATTCAAGCAAACGATAGCACAGCCATCCGTGTCGCGAAGTCCGCGTGAGGCTTAGCGGGAGCGGCCCGGGCGAAACTCGAACTCGTCCACCCAAACGTCGGACGCCGGACCGAAGGTATACGGCAGCGGACCCAAGACGCTCGAATAGAATCCCGACCGCGTCAACGGATCGTGGGTGGACACGAACGCGGGATTGGCTTCATGGAACGTCGCGCCCAGCACTGGCGTCACGTTGGCGGAATTGAAACTCGGCGGCGCAAAAGTGAGCCAGCGAAATACCGCGACGCGATCTCCCGCTGAAACATTGGCCACGGCTTCGGGTGTGAGAAACCGCATGCCGGTTTCCTCCAAGTAGTACTGAAAACCCCAATGCCCCATGAACCAATACCGGCCCGGGTAAGCCTCCGCGTGCGCAGCCACATGACGCGCCGCGCGCCGTGCGAATTCCGCGGATGCGTAGTCCCCATAGGCCACCCACAACGACAGCAACGCCGCGGGTGCCAGCGGCAGCCAACGCATGCCGCGCGCTCGGGAAACGCCGTCCTCGCTCCCGCGATCAAGACGCCGCACCAATAGAATCCCCGCCGGCACCGACATCGGCAGAATCGTGCGCGCGGTCACGCTCCAATTCACGAACGCGGAAAACGCAAACGTGCCCAGCAGCCAAAGACACAGTAACGCCGAATCCGCATCGCGGTGCGTCTTAAGATCGACGAGCACCAGCAGAAGGATGGAGGCGCCGACGCTCGCAAACACCGCATAGTGCAACGCGAAATTGAGCTCCTGCGGCCAGGTTCCGGCGGCTTTGTAGAAGAAGAAATCGCCGAACATAGCGGCCAAGACAAACGGCGCAAGCCCGAAGGCCGCCACCCCGGCCGCGATGCGTCCGCGCCACAGAAGCGGCCCATAGAAACCAACGGTTGCCAGCGTGCCGCCTGCGAACACGAGACCGATCAGCGGACGCGCATGGATGTAAGCGAAGTCGCCGGTCCCCGCGTGTTGTGCGTAGGCCGCCGCCTCGGTCAAGGGATTCAGCCCATAGAGCCGGTGTACCCATGCCAGGTATCCCGCCGCGATCGCAATCGGGATCAACAAATACGCACACCATCCGCCCAGTTTGCGCGTACGGATCACGCCGTATACAAGAAGTAGCGGTACCAACGTGATGCCGAAATACTTCATCAGGAACGCGAGTCCCGCGCATGCCCCGCCCGAAATCAACCACGCCGCCCGATCGCGTTCGATGCCCTCGATCCACAGGTACACCGAAAGCGTGAACAGCGCGAGCATCGGCACATCGGTCATCACCGTCGTGCTCGACACCACCACGGCCGGCATCGTAAGCACCGCGAGCGTCGCAAGGAGCGGAGTTGAACAGAGTTTGCGGGCCACCAAGTACGTGGACACGCCAAGCAACGACGCAAACAGTCCCATCCACAGGTGCAGCGCAACTTCGCTCCACCCGAAGAGCCAGGCACCGATCGCGATAAAGTACGAGACTCCCGGAGGATTCCGGTTCGCCTCGAACATCATTACATCCGCGCTGCCCCAGTTGACCTTGAATCCATAGAAGTCCAGCGGGGACTCTAGAATTTGCCGCGCCGTCCACAGGTAGGCAGGATCGTCGATATGAAACGCCTTGCTGGAGAACGCGCCAACGACGAGCATGGGGAGCAGCGCGCAAATTGCGATCTCGCGCGCCAAAGGCTTAGACCTCATCACGACTCCGGCCTTTCGTCCCGCGCTTGGAGGGGGTGCCGATTATGACCCGCCGCGGGACTAGGCGCGAATCCGCCCAATTCCACGAGCAACGCGATCGCGAAAGGAAGCCGCCGCGTTGACATCCTGCCCTCTCCCGGCAAATAATACTCCCAGACTAAGGATTCCCCGGTGAACATCTCTTCCAGGTGCGATTATGCGGTGCGGGCTGTTATTGATCTGGCCCGGCACGCCCCCACGGGCACCCCGCAGACCGCCACGGAGATTGCCGAGCGTCAGCTAATCCCGGAGAAATACCTGGTCCATATCCTCTTGCAGCTCAAGCGCGTGGGCATTGTGCAGAGCGTGCGGGGGGCGCAGGGAGGCTATATGCTCGGGCGCAATCCGGGCGCGATCACGATGTTGGACGTGGTCACCGCCGTCGACGGACCGATTCTGGAGCCCATCCCGGGCGCCGATTCGCCCTCGGAGGAGGTGCGCCTGGTTTGGCGCAAGGTCGCCCGGGACCTCACCGATTCCCTGGCAGACGTGAGCATTCAATCAATATTAGACGAGGCCGCCAAGGCGGACATGTATTTCATCTAGCCCGCCGAGGCGATGGACGACGACGTGAAAACCCTTTACAAACGCTCAGCGCTTGCTCAGGTCCCAGACCGTAGTGGCCGCGGCCATCGTATCGACCGGCGGAAACTCGCCAATGCCTTCCGGATTGTGTTCAAGATAAAACACATAGTCCACCGGCTCGCGCAACACGCGCGCCGCCTTCAAGGCAATGTTGATCGAGGGATTCAGCCGGCCCTTCTCGATGGCGAGAATGGTCTGCCGGGTCACCCCGATCTCCCGGGCGAGATCCGACTGCCGCATGTCCAGCCGCGTGCGCAGTTCGCGGACGCGGTTTTTCAGGGTGGATTGTTCTTTCATGTCGCCAATATTACTACATTACGTAGATTGTGTCAAGAGATTTATTAATCAAAAGATTCGCTTTTCGAGTTCTTTTCCCGTGAATTCATGTTTTATACATAACTTCATACAGGTAAACACTTTACAAATGTGTGGCCCGTTGATCCCTCGTACCTGGGAGCCCCTGTTTGGCTGATTTCCGTTGCGGCATAGACTTCGGCACCACCAATTCCAGCGTCGCCCTCGCCCAGGACGGCGCTGTGCGCGTATTGCCCATTGATCCGTGTAACGACAACCCGGCCTGCCTGCCCTCGCTCCTCTATATCACCCGCGAAGGGGAGGAGGTCGTCGGGCGCGCCGCCGCCGACACCTTCATCGAGCGCAACATCGATCGCGAGGTCCTCGTGCGCACGATCGAGCTGGGGGTCCACATCGACGGCTACGTCGGCGGCGAACTCGACAACGAATACGGCGCGGTCCGCAAAGACGGTGACGACCGGGTCGAGGCCGTCACCGCGCGGGCAATGGTCGAGGTCAACGCGCCGGGCCGGCTCTTCCAATCGCTCAAGACCTCGCTGCGCCTGCGCGAGTTCAAAGGCACGGAAGTCTTCGGCACGCAATACCAAATTGAACAACTCATCGCCACGATCCTGCGCCGCATCAAGGCGACCGCCGACGAAGCGGCCGGCGATTCCGTGGAGTCCGCGGTCTTCGGCCGCCCGGTGCGCTTCTCGCTGCGCGCCGAGGAAGATCAGATCGCGCAGCGCCGCCTGGAGACCGCCGCGCGCCTGGCGGGCTTCAAAGACGTTTCCTTCTTCTACGAACCCGTCGCGGCCTGCGTGGACTACGCGGTGCGCACCGACCGCGAGCAGCGGCTCATGGTGGTCGACATCGGCGGCGGCACCTTCGACGTGTGCATCATGGAATTCGGCGGCGGATCCTCCGTGGCCTCGCGCCTCGCTGAGAGCCGCATCCTGAGCGTCTCGGGCATCCCGGTCGCGGGCGACGCGATCGACCACGAGATCATCCGCTCGAAGATATTCCCCTGCCTGGGCAGCCGCGCGCGCTACGGTCCGGCGCAATTGCGCCTGCCGCAATTCGTATTCAACTCCGTCATCGACTGGCAAAGTATGTACCGGCTGAACACGGAAGAGACCATCAACTGGCTCATCGCCGCCGAGGCGAGCTCCGACCAGCCGGGCCGCATCGGCGCACTGCGCACGCTCATCCAGCGCAACTACGCCTATCCGCTCGCGCGCGAGGTCGAGGCGGCGAAACGGCGCCTCTCGAATCTGACCGAGACCTTCATCGATTTCGAGCGCCCGGGGATCGATTTACGCGAGCGACTCGAGCGTCAGGAGTTTTCGCATATCATTGAACACATGATCGACAAGATGAAGGGTTCGCTGATCGAAGCCGAGCGGCTCGCAGGGATCACCCCCGATTCGCTCGACATCGTCCTCACCACCGGCGGCACCAGCCTCATTCCCGCCGTGCGCCAGATGCTCGGCGATCGCTACGGTCACGATAAGTTACAGCACCACGACACCTTCACCAGCGTCGCCGCCGGCCTGGCCGTCGTCGCGCAGTACACCTGAGGCCCCGTGGGCGGCGTCGTACTCATCACCGTATCCGGAGAGGACAAGCCCGGCGTCAGCGTGACGCTGCTCGAGCTGCTCGCCGCGCACGACGTCCCCGTGCTCGACATCGGCCAGGCCGTCATCCACGAGACGCTCTCGCTCGGCATCCTCACGCAGGTCCCCGCGGGCGCCGACCTCGCGCACATCGAGCGCGAACTCTCCGCCCGCGCGCGCGAACTCGATCTCAAGATCAAGTTCACCGCCGTCTCCCCGCACGACTACGCCCACTGGGTCGCCGCACAAGGCAAGGACCGCCACATCATCACGCTGCTCGGCCGCGTCATCAACGCGCGCCACCTCGCCGGGCTCACCCGCGTCATCTTCGATCAGGGCCTCAACATCGACGTCATCACGCGGCTCTCCGGACGTGTCCCGCTCGACGGCACGCCGCCGCCCGCGATGGCCTGCGCCGAGTTCTCCGTGCGCGGCACGCCCAAGGACCCCACTGCGATGCGGGCCGCGTTCCTCGCCCTCGCGCACGACCTCGGCGTGGACATCGCGTTCCAGGTCGACGACGTATATCGGCGCAACCGCCGCCTCGTCGCCTTCGACATGGACTCGACGCTCATCTCCGTCGAGGTCATTGACGAGCTCGCCAAGGCGGCCGGTGTCGGCCCCCAAGTGGCCGCGATCACGGAGGCGGCGATGCGCGGCGAACTCGACTTCAAGGAAAGTCTGCAACGCCGCCTCGCGCTGCTCAAAGGGCTGGACGAATCCCGCCTCGCCGAGATCGCCGATCGCCTCCCGCTCACGGAGGGCGCTGAGCGGCTCGTCAGCACGCTCAAGCAACTCGGCTACAAAATTGCCATTCTCTCCGGCGGATTCACCTGGTTCGGAAAAAAACTCCAGGCCCGCCTCGGCATCGACTACCTCTACGCCAATGAACTCGAGATCGCCGGCGGCAAGCTCACCGGGCGGGTCGTCGGGGAAATCGTGGACGCGCAGAAAAAGGCCGATCTCCTCGCTGAACTCGCCTCGCGCGAACGCATCAACATCGCCCAGGTCGTCGCCGTGGGCGACGGCGCCAACGACCTCCCCATGCTCGCCGCCGCGGGCCTGGGCATTGCGTTTCGCGCCAAACCCCTGGTGCGCGAATCAGCCCGCTCGGCGCTGTCCACCGTCGGACTAGACGGCATCCTCTACCTGCTCGGCGTGCGCGACCGCGAAGCCGAAGGGCCGCTCTGACCCGGCCCGCCGCTGCACACGTCGCCTAAATTAGACTTCGACCAAACGTTTAAGCCAAAATTCCAGTCCAAGAGTGGAATCATCTTGTCGGCGTGTATGGCCTTATGGGGACGGAGGAGGCGAAATTTATGAGACGCAAGGGGTTTACCCTGATCGAACTGCTGGTGGTCATTGCAATCATCGGCATCCTGGCCGCCATCTTACTTCCGGCGCTGGCCCGCGCCCGCGAAGCGGCCCGCCGCGCAAGCTGCGCGAACAACCTCAAGCAGGTCGGCCTCGCGCTCAAAATGTACGCAAACGAGTCCAAGGGCGAGGAGTTCCCGCCTTTCCAGCGATCCTCGTCCATTGACTTCCCCGGGCCGGCCTTCATCCCGGTCCATGTCCAGCCGCCCTGCTCGCTCCCGAATCCGCCCTCTCTCGCCTTCACTCAGGGCGTCGAAGTACACGCCGTGCCGGACACGCTTGCGATGTTCCCTGAATATCTGCCCGACCTCAACGTCTACATTTGCCCATCTGATCCAACGGCGCAGATGGAGATCGATAGCGGAATTTGGAACCTCGACGAAGACCTGGACGGCGAAGGCGACAAGGACGGCGACATCGACGTCTGCGCGGTCACTTCGGAATCGTACGTGTATCTGCCCTGGGCGATCGACCCGGGCGACATCGATCAGACCGGCAACCTGGTTTCGTTCAGCGAGTTTGTCATCGCCGCGGCAACCGCTCTAGGCAACCACCTGACCGCATGGCCGAATTCATCCTACTACGACAATGATCTCCAGACCGATCTGGACGGCGCCGGGCCGTTGCCGGAAAAAACGTTCTTCCGTCTGCAGGAAGGCATCGAGCGGGCCTTCATCACCGACATTAATAACCCGGGCTCCTCAGCCAAAGCTCAGAGTGCGATCGGCATCATGTTTGACTCCGTCTCGCTAGAGGCCGCCTCGTTCAATCACGTGCCGGGCGGGTCTAACGTGCTCTACTTGGATGGCCATGTCTCGTTCGCCAAATATCCGGGGCGATTTCCGGTGAGTCCTCAGTTTGCGCAGATCGCGCAATACTTCGGCGCGAACTGAGTCGCAGCAGGGCGACCGCCACGGCAATACCCTTTAACTATAGTAGACTAGTATTTGAAGCGCCGGGCCGGGGCGCCCGGCGATTTCACTACAGGTGACCCAGTCTCTCGTGCCCACATCCCGCGGCCCCATCATCATCGGCCTGTTCTGCCTGGCCGCGCTTGCGCTCGTTACTCAACTGCGCATCGACAACCGGCACGAGCGCATGCTCGATCAGAACACGCCCTCCGCCCGCGCCTATGAGCGCTTTCAGCAGGAATTCGGCAACGACGCGGTGATGATCGTGGCCGTCTCCGGCAAGCCGCTCTTCGATTTCGACTCGCTCGACGCCATGGTCCGCGCCGCGCACGAGATCGCCAAAGTGCCGCACGTGGCCGGCGTGAACGGCATCCCCACCATCTTCGAAAAAACCTTCGGCGCCGACGACAACGAGGCCCTCGAAGAGGAAATGACCAACACGCCCTTCTACCGGGGCCTGTTCATCTCGGAGGATCGCCAAGTCGCCGGGCTCGTCGTCGAACTCGAGCTCCTGGAGCGGCCGGGCGCCAACGCCGAGCTCACCGCGGCACTCGACAAAGCCGTGCAGCCGCTGCGCGATTTCGGGTTCCGCGTCGATCTGGTCGGCGACCCCGTATTCGAAAGCGCGATCGACAAGATCACGCTGGGCGAATCGCTGCGCATGTTTCCTATCGCCGCGGCCCTTTCTCTCGGTGTCCTCATTTGGCTGCTGCGCTCGGTCCGCGGCACGGCCGTCGTCCTCATGTGCAGCGCCACCATCCTCCTGCTCACCATGGCGAGCATCCAGGCCACCGGCCGCACCTTAAACCTTGTCACCGCCTCACTCCCGCTCATCCTCTGGGTGCTCTCGCTCGCCAACAGCATCCACGTCGTCAGCCGGTTCCAGCAGCTCGCCGCGCGCGCCGCGTCGCCGGGCGAGGCCCTCATCGAGACCATGCGCGAGCTGCGCGCTTCGCTCATCATGTCCTCGATCACGACCGCGGCGAGCTTCGCCTCGCTCGTCACCACTAACGTCAGCGCCATCCGCGAGCTCGGCGTGTTCATGGCCGTCGGCATGATGGTCATGCTCGTCGTGAGCCTCTATCTCACGCCCTGGCTGTGCCTGGTCCTCAAGGTGCCGCCCTCGCCCCATGTGCAGCGCACCAGCCGCATCCTCGATCGCCTCGCCCGCGCATTGACCCGCCATCCCCGGCCGGCGCTCGTGGTCTTCGGCCTCTTCGTCGTCGTCGCCGCGTATTTCGCGCTGAAGGTAAAGGCCCAACCCGACGCCCTCGCCTTCCTGCCCAAGACCCACCCCGTCGTCCAATCCTACGAATTCATCGCCGATCGCCTCACCGGCCTCGAATCCATGGAAATTGTCGTCGACACGCCGGGCGGATGGACCAACCCCGCGTACTGGGCGCCCATCGAAAAAATGATGGCGAAACTCGACGCGATGGACACCGTCTCGCGCGTCTTCGGGCCCTTCGACTTCCTGCGGAAGATCAACCAGTGGGACCACGATTTCGACGTCGCCTACTACGCGCTGCCCGAATCGCGCGAAACGGCGGACGAACTGCTTGGCCAAATGACCGACGAAGACCGCCGCCAGCTCGATCGCTTCGAAATCCAGAACGGCGAACGCATTCGCTTCACCGTCCTGATGAACACGCGCGACGCCTCCAAATTCGAAACGATCATTCATATCGCCGAAAGCGAACTCGCCGCGCTCCCCGCGCCGCTCCACGGCGAAATCACCGGCATGGCGCGCCGCATGCACGAATTCGGATACGGCCTGCTCCAAAACCAAATCACCAGCTACGTCAGCTCGCTCGTCATGGTCTTTATCGTCATCTTCATCGGCATGCGCTCGCTGCGGCTGACCGCGATCCTGCTGCCGCCCAACGTCGTCCCGCTCCTCGCCGTCTTCACCGCCATGGGCATCCTCGGCATCTCGCTCGACGTCGCCACCGTCATGGTCGCCAGCATCTCGCTG
>JBCLBO010000095.1:0-11853 GCA_038916785.1 Candidatus Hydrogenedentales bacterium
GGCGCTATTTCTTCGCGGACTTCGTCACGGGGCGGGTCTGGTCCTTCGTCAAGTCCGGCAACGGCGTCATCGATTTTCAGGTCCACTCCGCCGTATTGAATCCGAATAACGCGAACGTCGTTGCCATCGGTGAGGACGCCGAGGGCGACATCTACATCGTCGAGTTCGGCGGGACGATCGCCCGGATCACCGATCCGGCCTCGGGCGTCGATTTGGATCAGGACCTGATCGATGACCAGTACGAGAGCAACACGAACACCTTCGTCTCGGCGACGGACACCGGCACGGATCCCGGCGACATGGATTCGGAGAAGCATTGACGTCAAGAAACGGGGTGCCGAGAACGGTGCTCGTGGCCTTGTTGATGATGCGAATCGTACCGCCGCGCTCGACGACGAAAAGCCGAACCGTATCGCCGGGCGGCGCGGTGAGCTGCAGGGGGGACGCAAAACCCGAAGCGACCACTTCGCGGGTGAACGCCGCGCGTGCTGGCCCACATACAGACAAGAGCAAGGCGCACGCCGCCGCCAGACCCCAACCGGACATCCGCGAATCCGAATACTTCACGCCGCATCCCTCCCAGCCCGTTACTGCCGCCCGAGATGCGCAGCCCAGCGCATACCCGCACGGGCTCAGTATACTCTCAGTATACTCTCAAACCCGTTTCACGGTGAGACAAATCTGCGGGTCAAGGGCCAATCTCGATTTCCTGCCGCGATCGATCGACGCCGCCGCTCCGGGAAAATTCGATGGCCAGCGCCTGGGCCTCTAATCCTTGTTCCCTCAATCGATTCAGATCGAGAAACAGCGTTGAGGTCGTGCGAGGCGGCACCTCGATGGGCGTTCCTTCCTCGACCAGGCGCCCCCGGTATTTAAACAAACCTTCGGCGCCCTCCATCGCGCGGAAATCCGTCGAACCGGGCTCGCGCACGAAGATCAGCAGTCCGAAACTCCGCCCGGCGCCGGGCGCGCCCGCGGGCGGACGTGCGCGGCCGTTGGGCCACGGCACATAACACAATATCGGGCGGTTTCCCGTGTTGCGGCATTCGACCCGGACGAAGCCGTCGCGGACGTCCCGGCTGGACGCGGAGAATTCTGCGCTCACGACACTGCGCAACGCGGCGATACCGGCGACGGTGCCCAGGATAAGTGCGAGCATCACGATGCCGGCCGCGATGTTTTTCTCCAGCGGCGTCATCGGGCGGCGCGGCTGCCGCACAACCTCGCCCAATTCGAATCGACTCGCGTAGTCTTCGAGCGGAAGATCAATTGGGCCGCCCAACGATGCTGTCGTCTCGGCCGGAACGATGTCGCGCAGGTCGCCCGCGCGCCCCGATAGTTCGGCGATCTCCGCAGTCAGCGTCCGGTTCTGCGAGTTCGCCGTTCGCGCGTCGATCGATCCCGCGGAAACGGCTTCGATCAGTTTGCGTTGCGCGCGTTGCTTCTGGCGCAACTCCGTTTCGACCGGACCCAGTTCCCGCTCGGCTGACGCGCGAAGGGCCTTCACCCACTTTCGTGCATCGCGCTCGTGGGCGGCGTACTTCGCGCGCACCAAGTCGTAATTCGTGCGATCCAGATTGCCGCTGACGCGGATCTCGGCCCACCTGCGCAGCTCGGCCAGCGCGCGCTCGTGATACGACAGGACGAGACGAAAGATCTCTCTCTGGCCGATGGGGATCACTGCCGGCCTCTCCGCGCGCCGCTGCGGCGCCTGCGGGGATTATCGCTTATGCAGGCGCTTGTGCTCCAACGACGCCTTCACGAAGTCGCGAAACAGCGGTTGCGGGTTTAGGGGCGTGCTCTTGAATTCCGGATGGAATTGCGACGCGCAGAACCACGGATGGTCGCGCAATTCGGCAATCTCGACCAATTCGTTTTCGCCCAGCATGTACGTGCCGCTCACGACGAGGCCGACCCCCTCGAGCCGTTCGCGGTACGCGTTGTTGAATTCGTAGCGATGACGGTGGCGCTCCTCGATCCGGGATTTGCCATAGGCCGCGAAGGCCTTCGTCCCTTCGCGCAGTTCGCAGGGGTAGGCCCCGAGCCGCATCGTGCCGCCCATGTCCGTGACCCCGCGTTGCTCGGACAACAGCGAGATGACCGGATCGGGAGTCTGCGGATCGATTTCTGTGGTCGTGGCGCGAGTAAGCCCCAGCTTCGCGCGCGCCAGCTCGATCACGGCAATCTGCATTCCCAGGCAGATACCCAGGTACGGCGTCTTCGACTCGCGCGCGAAGGTCACGGCGCGCACCTTGCCCTCGATGCCGCGCGAACCGAAACCCGGCCCGATCAGCACGCCGTCGAAGTCCTTCAGCTTCTGCTCGGGCAGCGTGCCGTTTTCAAAGGTCTCCGAGTTAATCCACTGCAGCTCCACTTTGCAATTGTTCGCGATGCCCGCGTGAATCATCGCCTCGTTGATGCTTTTGTAGGCGTCGTCGTGTCCCGTGTATTTTCCGACGGCAGCAATGCGGACGTGGTCGCGCGGCGTTTTGAGGCGCTCGACCATCGCGCGCCAAGCGTCCAGTTGGCCCTCGCGGGCCTCCATGCCGAGCAAGCGCAGCACCGTGGCGTCCAGCTTCTGTTCCTTGAAATTGAGCGGGATCGCGTACAGCGGCGAGATGTCTTCCGCGCTGATAATCGCGTCCTGACCGACGTCGCAGAACATCGCAATCTTCCGCCGCTCGTCCGCGCCGAGCGTATGCGATCCCGTGCGGCAGATGATGATGTTCGGCTGGATACCGATGCTGCGCAACGAAGCGACGCTGTGTTGCGTCGGCTTCGTTTTCAGTTCGCCCGCCGCGGCGATGTACGGCACGAGCGTCACATGGATGTAGCAGCAATCGTTCGGACCGATGTCGTATTTGAACTGGCGTATCGCTTCGAGGAAATGCAGGCCCTCGATGTCGCCCACGGTGCCGCCGATTTCCACGATCACTACGTCGGTGTCGCTCTCGGAGCCGGCCGTAAGCGCGCGGATGGACGCCTTGATTTCGTCGGTGATGTGGGGGATCACTTGCACGGTCTTGCCGAGGTATTCGCCGCGCCGTTCTTTTTGGATCACGGTGTTGTAAACGCTGCCCGTGGTCACGTTGCTCTTCTGGCTCAGCTTGGCGTTCGTGAATCGCTGGTAATGGCCCAGGTCTAAGTCCGTCTCCGCGCCGTCGTCGGTGACAAACACTTCGCCGTGCTCATAGGGATTCATCGTGCCGGGATCGACGTTGAGGTAGGGATCCATTTTCATCATCCCGACCTTGAGCCCGCGCGCTTCGAGCAGCAGCCCTAGACTCGCCGCCGTGATGCCCTTGCCTACCGATGAAACCACGCCGCCCGTTATGAAGACATACTTAGGCATTGAACCCCCCGATCCTTGCGTTTCGCCAGACATAACTACTTATAAATAAACAACTTACGAAACTCCGGTCATTCAGAACGCTTTCCCCTCCGTCAACGCCTTCTCCACGCGCGCCAGGTCCTCCGGCGTATCCACGCCAATCGTCCGCGCGCGCGCCTCGACCACGGCGATCACATATCCATTTTCCAACACGCGCAACTGCTCGAGTTTTTCGAGGCGCTCGAGCGGGGTCGGTTTCATCTGCGCAAAGCGCAGCAAAAAATCGCGCCGAAAAACATACAACCCGATGTGTTGCCAATACAGATTTTCGCGGTGCGGGTCGTGTCCCGTAGCGCGCACGAAGGGGATGGGGCTCCGCGAAAAATACAGCGCATGGCCCTGCGCATCGCACACCACCTTCACGCAATTGGGATCGTGGATCAGCGCCATCTCGCGGATCGGATGGCGCGCCGTGGCCATCGCCACGCCGGGATCGTCTATCAGCGGCTTGATCGCCGCATCAATCAACAACGGGTCCACCAGGGGCTCGTCGGCCTGGACATTCACGATGATGTCGGCGTCGAGTTTTGCGGCGACCTCCGCGATGCGATCCGTGCCGGTGGGGTGATCGGTACGCGTCATCACGGTGCGCACGTTGTACGGTTTGAGCGCTTCGACGATGCGCTCGTCGTCCGTCGCCACGAGAACTTCAGAAAGGCGCTTCGCGCTGCATGTGCGCTCGTAGGTATGCACCACCAACGGTTTGCCGGCAAGCAGCGCGATCACCTTGCCCGGAAAGCGCTCGGAAGCGTAGCGGGCGGGTATAATCGCGACAACGCGCGGAGCGTCCCCCGTACTCATGCAGCCCTCCACCGTCGCGCACACGCAGCCACCCCTCGCGCGCGCTTTTGTTGGTGGGGGAAAGGTGAGAACCTCGTCCCGCTCCCCAACGGGACTTCAGGTTAGCACAACGGACCCGTCGTGGCAAACCCCGTATGGAACTGCGAATCCGCGGCCCTCTGGCGTGCGAATTCTGCAAGTAGGCGCTCGTGATACAATTGCCGCGTTTGTCAGACGTCGATTTCGCGTCTTCCTCGGGGGGAGATTCCGTGAGTCAGCTAACGCTGGATGCCGCACGCATCCGCGAACTATACCGCACCCTCCTCGACCTATGCCCCCTCGCCGTATTCATCACCGACGCGGGCGCCGCTGCCGTGCTCGCTGCGAATGTGCCGGACGCCTCGCCGGGCGACGATCTGGGCCGAGTGTTCGACGACACCTCCGTCCTCGGCCTGCGGTCCCTGCGTTGCGCGCCCGGCGAGAGCAGGACGATTAAATTGTCCCGGCGCGGGTCGGTAGAGTCCGTCTCGTTCAAGATTAGCTGTGAGGACTCATTCGCCGGCGCGATCTATATTCTGATCGAGTCGGCGGCGATCAGCGCGAATCACGCCGCCGGAAACGGCGCCGGCCCGCTCCCTCGGGAAGGCGACGCGGGAGCCGACGTGCGCCGGCAGGAACTGCGGTTCCGCGCGCTGGCCGATGCCGTGCCCGTCGGCATCTTCCTCACGAACTCCGAGGGCCGCGTGATGTATACCAACGGGCTCTGGAAAACCATCACGGGCTTGTCCGCCAATCAGGTGCTGGCGCGCGGTTGGTTTGCCGCCGTCCACCCTGATGATCGCGCGCGGGTGCAGTTCGCGTGGAACCGGGCGCTGGAGGTCGCCGTATCCTTTGAAACCGAATTTCGTTGCATCGACGGCGATACCATCACCTGGGTGGCCGCGCACGCGATCGCGTTTCTCAACGAGCGCGGCGAGCGCGCGGGTTACCTCGGCACCTTCATGGACGTCACCTCGCGGCACGAGGCCGAAGATCGCCTGAAAATCAGCGAGGCGCGGTACCGCAGCATTTTCGAGAACGTGTTGGACGTGTACTACGAGACTTCGCTCACCGGCGAAATCCTTGAAGTTAGCCCCTCTATCGAAAACCTAAGCGGCCTCCGGCGGGACGAACTGCTCGGCAAGCAAATGATGGGCTTCTACACGGATTCGAGCGCCCGCACGAAACTGCTCGATCATCTCGTAAGCCGGGGGAGCCTGCACGACTACGAAATCGAATTGCGGGACAAGGATGGCAAGCGCATCGCCTGCTCGGTCACGTGCAAGCTCGAGCGGGACGAGAACGGAAACCCAGTCAAAATTATCGGCTCGATGCGCGACATCAGCCGCCGCAAGGCCATTGAAGAAATGCTCCGACTCGAACGCGAGAATCTCGAACTCATCGCGCGAGACGTCGAGCTTCCTGCGATTCTCGAATCTATCGTCCGCGCGGTCGAGGCGCAGGCCGCCGGAATGTTGTGCTCCGTTCTCCTCACCGACGCAGAGGGCAAGCGACTCAAACTCGGCGCGGCGCCGAGTTTGCCCGCCGAGTACAATCGCGCCGTCGACGGCATCGCGATCGCCCGCGGTGTCGGCTCCTGCGGCACCGCCGCCGCGACGAAGGAACTCGTCATCGTCGAGGACATCAACCTCGATCCCTTGTGGGACGAGTTCCGTACGCTAGCCCAGGCGCACAACTTGCGCGCGTGCTGGTCGCAGCCGATTCTGTCGCCGGCGGGGTCCGTCCTCGGCACCTTCGCGATGTACTACTCCGAGCCGGCGCGGCCAACGCACGAACACTTGCAACTTATCGAGGCCGCATCGCGTTTGGCATCGGTTGCGATCGGCCGCGCGCGCGCGGAGGGAGAGCGGCGCAGCCTTGAGTCACAGATGCGCCAGGCGCAAAAGCTCGAGAGTCTGGGCGTGCTCGCCGGCGGCATCGCGCACGACTTCAACAACCTGCTCACCGGCATTCTGGGCTATGCGAGCCTCGCCTCGAATACGCTGCGCGAGACCACCTCGCCCGCCTTGAGGCATGTACAGGAAATCGAAAAGGTCGCTCAGCGCGCAGCGGGACTTACGAAGCAGATGCTCGCCTACTCCGGCAAAGGCCGCTTCCTGATCATGCCGCTCGACCTGAGCACAGCGGTCGAGGAACTCGCGCACCTCCTCACAATTTCGATCAGCAAGAAGGCGCGGCTGCACTATGACTTCCAGCAGGGCATCCCACTGATCGAGGCGGACCCGGCGCAGGTGCAGCAGGTCGTCATGAACCTCATCACCAACGCCTCCGAGGCGCTTGGCGAGCAGCCGGGCGACATCACGATCGTCACCGGTGTGCTCCGCGCCACGCGGGAGTATCTGGCCGAGTCCTTGCTCGGCGCCGACCTCCCCGAAGGCGAATACGTTTTCGTCGACGTCTCGGATACGGGTTGCGGGATGGATCAAGCCACGCTCATCCGCATCTTCGATCCGTTTTTCACCACCAAATTCACCGGACGCGGCCTGGGGATGTCCGCCGTGCTCGGCATCATAAAGGGGCACCGCGGCACCATCAGGATTCATAGCGTCTCCGGCGAAGGCACGAGCGTGCGTCTGCTTTTCCCCACGCTCAAGCGCGACACCGGGCGCCTGCCCGAAGCCCCCCTCGTCACCGATGTCATCCGCCGCGATCAATGGTCCGGCAGCGGCACGATCCTCGTTGTGGACGACGAAGCCACCATCCGCGGCCTCGCCGCGACCATCCTCGCGGAGGATGGATACAAGGTGCTCACCGCCGTCGACGGCGAACAAGCCCTCGATATTTTCCGCCGGCACAGCGGCGAGATCGACGCGATCCTCCTGGACCTCACCATGCCCGTCAAGGACGGCGTCGAGACCCTGCGCGAACTCCGCGCCTCCGGGAGCGATGTCGCCGTCATCCTCTCCAGCGGCTACAACGAGCAGGAGGTCGCCAAGCGCGTCCAGGGCGACGAGTTTCAGGCCTTCGTCCAAAAACCCTACACGCGCGAAGCCCTGCTGGCCTGCCTGCGCGACGTCCTCGCGGCGCGCTGAGCCGAGGCCGGGAGGGTCGCGCTCCCGCGCGACCAATGCACTCCAGGCGCCCCGCGCGAGGCCGGTCCGCCGTCGCCAGAAAAGCCCGCCTTGTTCCCGCCCGCAACGGTCGCGATCGTGAACACCGGCGGCGCGTCAGCCGCAACCGCGCCAGTCGCGCCAACCCACGCGCCCATCCCCCACGCCACCAGCACCGCCACCCCACGCCGCGTCCACATGGTTCACCCACCTCCGGCAGGCACACCCTGCCCGCAGAAGATATGACTCGCGGCAACGCCGGATCGTTTAGTCCGGTGTGTAACCCTGGAGTAGGAGTCCCGCCTCCAGCCAGCCCCTCTCTAACTTATGATGACTTGTTGCACTCGGAAACGACGGAAACGCAGGCGCGGAACAAGGGAGATTCGCCTGACAGGAGTAAGACGTGTGCGAAATTTTTGATGAAAGTGCAACAAGCGGACCGTACGAATTTTGGACGCGGCTTTGGTTGAGCCCTCAAGGGGTCTTCGGTCGCTCAGGAGAGCGGTCGGAAGTTTGCGCAGAGGTGTTCAGCGCCACGGCGGCGTGAATCAGTGCTTTCAACGCCTTCTCATTAATCTTGTCACCCTCATGGAAATCGATGGCGCGCCGTGTGTTGCCTTCGAGGCTGGAGTTGAAGAGGCGGGATGGGTCCCCCAACGAGGCGCCCTTGGCGAAGGTCGTCTTCACGACACTCTTGTACGTCTCGCCGGTGCAAATAATTCCGGCGTGCGACCACACCGGAACCCCCATCATCGAGTTGGACGGCTTTCGCCGCTTCACCTCCTCGACCACTTCGGGGTCGGCCTGCTTGATGAGAGTTCGGAGCCGAGCGAGGGTCTCGCCGCGCCAATCATTCAGCGCCTTGATTCTCGCATCGATCAGTTGAGAGGGAGAGTCTCCTCTTTGTTCCTTCCTTCGAGTCGCTCTTTTTCTTCTTCACGGTAGTTGTCGCTTTCTTCATGGTTGCCGCCGGCGACCTCGCTCATCTCGCAAGTGCGAAAGTACGATCGCTTCTATAGCCAGAAGATCGCTCTTTGTCTTGTCGATTATGTCGGCGGTACATACCACGCAGAAGATTGGGTGGGCCGTAAATCCGCTCCTCAGTTTCGGAATTTGAAAGCAAACGTGTCCAGTCGCGACTTTGCCGGCGCAGCGATCACACGTTGTCGCCTTTCCACAGGTATGGACTGCTGGCATACCCGTCGACATCGTCAGAAGCGATGGCGTCTTACCCTTTGGTTTTGGCTTTGCCATTCAGGATCCCCTTGTACCGACGAGTCAACGTATTGATCACGTTCTCCAAACTGCCCAAGGCACCCTCAAATTCCTCCGTACTCCACTCTTTGCGGGGCTTGGGGTTAATTTTCTTGATCTCTTTGTTGATCAGGGTGACGCAGGCAACGAAATTGTTTGTTGCTGCTACGCCTTTGTTGACTAACTCCCGTCCACCACGGCTAATCTCAAGACGATTTGTGAGCAGATTGGCAGCCCGATTTACTTGATCATTCAGCCCCTTCTTCCTCATTTCCCATTCGCGCAGAGGAAGTACTTGATATGGCTGCGCGGCCTTCGATTTCGTCCGCGCGGTTGATCGCGCCAACACAATCTCCTCGGCCTGCTCGGGGTCGAGTCCAAGCCGTTCAAGATTTTCGCGAAGCTCTTTGATGATGTCTTCTTGCTCGACCGAAGTGAATTCTTCTTCGATGAGCGAGTCCACGATTTCGTAGTTCACCACCATAGGCTCGGACAGCTTCATCCTCGCTTCGCCGGTCTTCACATTTTCTGGCGGCTCTGGTTCTTTGCCGCCAATTATCTCCTCCCAGAACTTTTGATCGTCGCTTTCGAAAAGCTTGAACTCGCGAAGCCGTTCATCCAAATTCATACCCGCGTGCGTCACCACGTGTCCGTAATTGTCTGGGTGGCCGGGGCTGTTCTGAACTACGACCCGAAGTATGCGTCCGACAAACTGAATGTACGGTGCAAGGGTGCGGAAGGGTCTAAAAATTGCCGCCACGCTTAGTTTCGGATGGTCAAAACCTTCGCCCAACATCTGTACCTGGACGATGCAATCCAGTTCCCCGCTTGTTAGGCGACGCTTCACCTCAACCTTTTTATCATCAGCCATTTCGCTGTAGATCAGGTCGGCCTTGAAGCCGCGCGCTTCGTACATCGCCGTAATTCTACGCGCATGATTCACGCTGCATGCCACTGCGATCATTTGATGGGCCGTTCCAGTCTCGCGCAGCAACTCCAGCTTTTCGAGGCTGTTATCGACGATCGTTCGATTACAGACGTCGGACAGAGCGATACCGCGGCTGAACCAATCCTTGTCCTTCATGGCGAGCACATCGTCCAATGTGTATACTTTTGTCTCGCCCTTTGCCGTGAACTCCAATTCTGTCGGAGCTGCATACGACGCTTGGATTCTCTTGATATATCCTTTGAACGTCGCCTTTTTGAAGGGATACCTGTACACTAAGTCACCTTCAATTTCCTGGCCGTCTCCTCGAAACGGTGTCGCCGTCATATTAATGACGCGGGCAGCCGCAAAATGCTCCAACACTTTTTTCCAGCTTTCGGCAGGCGAGTGGTGAGCTTCATCTACGATGATGAGGTCAAAAAAGTCTCTTGGAAAACGGTGAAGCCATTTTTCAGGATTGGTGGCGAGCTGGTGAATGTTTGAAACGACGAAATGTGATTTCTCGCAAACCGAAATGTTTCCTGTATCCAACGTAGTGGCAAAAGGTCCGCCGATCATTGCCTCTTCCGATAGAATGTCACGTTTGCGCCAGAAGCACTTCTGGCGGTTTGTGACGTCTAGGGATTCGAACAATCCCTCCTTGATCGTGAGATTTGGCGCAACGACAAGCACTCTTCCTTTCGCGATTCCGAATGGGGCGATGGCTGCGATTCCTGACTTTCCACATCCGACAGGGATTTGAATGATTGCGTTTTTCCCGCGCGATTTGAAGTACTCGTATAGCTTTTCATACGCCTCGATCTGCGGCTCTCGGAGCTGCAGGTTCTCTTCGATATGAGCTGGTGTTTTCAAAAAGTATTGTTCGAGTGGAATAGTCGACCTGACCCAGGCATCCAAGTCTCTTTTGCTGAAGAGCCACTTGCTTCCGACCTTGTTCGAGGGGATGGACCTGTCTCTTGCCAGGTCGTAAAGCGCAGTCTTGCCGAGCTGCAGATAGCGCGCTGTTTCCTCAATCGTCATCCATTCATCGGCCATACGTCACCTACCTTTCTTATCGAAGCTTATCATACGATGCCATATGATACGAATATTCTCTCGCTGGCCGCTCACATTCGTTCCCCGGGCAATTGGCTTGCTTGCTTCACCCAAGCGGCAAGCTGAGCTTCGTCGAGCGGGTCGTCCTCGTGGATGTCGTGGTAGCACATCCTTTTGCATGGACGCGCCCGGCGAGACAGGACGCAGCGCCGCGGCGCACTGCCCGCAGTGTCAATAGCAACTCGCGTGAGACCACTCTGCAAGCAACCGGAATTCCCACGAGTTGACAGCGGCCGATGCGGCGGTGCAGTCTATTGCCACGTTAATGCTTAACGTGTATAGCATTGACATAAACTATAGAGAGTATTGGCATGGTTTCTTCCTCTACACGCTCTGCGCGGCTGCGCCAGTTGCTGGATTCCGGCACTGTGGCGATGCCTGGGGCGATCAATGCGCTGAGTGCGCGGCTCATTGAAAAGATGGGTTTTGACGCGATGTATTTGTCGGGGGCGGTGCTGGCGAACAGCGTGGGCGGGGTGCCGGACGTGGGGCTGATGACGCTGACGGAGGCCGAGGCGCACGCGAAGTCCATCGCGCGGGTGACTTCGATTCCCATTGTCGCGGATGCGGACACGGGCTATGGCGAAGCGGAGAACGCGGCGCGGACGGTGCGCGTGATGGAGGAGGCGGGCGTCAGCGGCATTCACCTTGAAGACCAGGTCTTCCCCAAGCGTTGCGGGCACCTCGAAGGCAAGGAACTGGTGCCGGCGGAGGACTTCTGCGAGAAAATTCAGGCGGCCGCGGGCGCGAAGTCGAGCGCGGATTTCTTGCTCATCGCGCGGTGCGACGCGCGCGGGGTCGTGGGGCTCGAGGAGACCATCCGCCGCGCGAACCTGTATATCGAGGCTGGCGCGGACGCGATCTTTCCGGAGGGCCTGCGCAGTGCGGAGGAGTTCGCCGAGGTTGCGCAAAGAGTTTCGAAGACTTATCTGCTCGCGAACATGACCGAATTTGGCACGACGCCGTATCTCTCGGTCGCTGATTTCGCCAAACTCGGCTATCGCATGGTCATCTTCCCTGTGACCTTGCAGCGCGCGGCGATGAAGGCGATGGAAGACGTGCTTGGCGAAATTAAGAGTTCCGGCTCGCAGAAATCGAAACTCGGGGACATGCAGACACGGCAGGAGTTGTATGACTTGCTCGAATACGGCGGGAAGGTGGATTCGCCGGTGGAGAAAAAATGAAAACGGGATACCCTAGATCGCCCTTTCAGGGCTTTCGAGAGCTATGCGACCCATACCCAGGGCGTCGCTCGCTACCGCTCGCTTTGCCCTGGG
>JBCLBO010000096.1:0-11839 GCA_038916785.1 Candidatus Hydrogenedentales bacterium
GAGGGAGAGCCGATGAATGCGCACGTCTATCCGTGCACGCACTTGGCGATCCCGGAGGGCACCAAACCACTGGGTAAAGGTGTCCGTCTGGCGGATTTCGACCGCCATTGGATTGTATCCTATAAGATACTTTTTGTCAAATGTCTACTTCTTCAATTGCGCCTTGATTAGGCTTAGCGCGCCGCCGGCTTTGAACCATTCTATCTGGTTTTGGTTGTAGGTGTGGTTGGCCTTGATCTCGTCTTTCTTGCCGTCCTTGTGATTCAGGCGCAGCGTGAGGGGATCGCCGGGCGTGAAGGTGGTCAGGCCGATCACGTCGATGCTGTCGTCTTCCTGGATTTTGTCGTAGTCCGCCGGGTCGGCGAAGGTGAGCGCGAGGATGCCTTGTTTCTTGAGGTTCGTCTCGTGGATGCGCGCGAAACTTTTCACGATGACGACGCGCACGCCGAGGTGGCGCGGCTGCATCGCGGCATGTTCGCGCGAGGAGCCTTCGCCGTAGTTTTCGTCGCCGACGACGATCGAGCCGAGGCCTTGCGCTTTGTAGTGCCGTTGGACCTTGGGTACATCGTCGTACTGGCCGTTGATTTGGTTTTTCACCTTGGCGGGTTTGCCCGTGAAGGCATTGGTGGCGCCCATGAGCGTGTTGTTGGAGATGTTGTCGAGGTGGCCGCGGTATTTGAGCCAGGGGCCGCCCTGTGAGATGTGGTCGGTGGTGCATTTTCCTTTGGCCTTGATGAGTAGCTTGAGGCCGCTGAGGTCCTTGCCTTCCCAGGCGGGGAAGGACTCCATGATTTGCAGGCGGTCGGAGGTGGGGCTGACGGCGACCTGCACCTTGCTGCCGTCCTTGGCCGGGGCCTGGTAGCCGGCGTCGCCCGCGGTGAAGCCTTTCTTCGGGAGTTCATCGCCGGACGGCGGATCGAGTTTTACTTTCTTGCCGTCTTCGGTGGTGAGCGTGTCGGTGATCGGGTTGAAACCCAGGTCACCGGCGAGGGCCAGCGCGGTCACCAATTCGGGCGATGCGACGAAGGCGTGGGTCTTGGAGTTGCCGTCGTTGCGGCCGGAGAAGTTGCGGTTGAAGGAGGTGACGATCGTGTTCGGCTGATCGTCGCCGCCACTGCGGTGCCGCGCCCACTGTCCGATGCACGGGCCGCAGGCGTTGGCGAGCACGACGCCGCCGATGGCTTCGAAGTCCTTGAGGAAACCATCGCGTTCGACGGTGGCGCGAATCTGCTCGGAGCCCGGTGTGATCGAGAATTCGGATTTAGCTTTAATGTTCTTCGCCGTGGCTTGGCGGGCGATGGAGGCTGCGCGGGCCATGTCTTCGTAGGAGGAATTCGTGCAGGAGCCGATGAGGCCGACCTCAATGTTCAGCGGCCAGGAGTTTTTTTCGGCCTCGGCGCGCATTTTCGAGATGGGCGTCGCGCGATCGGGTGTGAAGGGGCCGTTCAGCAGCGGTTCCAATTCACTCAAGTTGATCTCGATCACTTGATCGAAATACTTCGCGGGATCCAGTACGACCTCCGGATCCGCCTGTAAGTGCTCGCGCACCTTGTCCGCCGCATCGGCAACGTCGGCGCGTTCCGTCGCGCGGAGATACCGCGCCATGGCTTCGCCGTATTCGAAGATGGAGGTGGTCGCGCCGATCTCGGCGCCCATGTTGCAGATGGTGCCCTTGCCCGTGCAGGAGATGTTTCGCGCGCCGTCGCCGAAGTATTCGACGATCGCGTCGGTGCCGCCCTTTACGGTGAGAATGCCGGCGACTTTGAGGATGACGTCCTTGGACGAGACCCAGCCGCTCAGCGTGCCGGTGAGTTTCACGCCGATGAGTTTCGGGAATTTGAGTTCCCACGGGAGGCCTGCCATCACGTCGACCGCATCCGCGCCGCCGACGCCGATGGCGACCATGCCGAGGCCGCCGGCGTTGACGGTGTGGGAGTCGGTGCCGATCATCATGCCGCCGGGGAAGGCGTAGTTTTCGAGGACGACCTGGTGGATGATGCCCGCGCCGGGTTTCCAGAATCCGATGCCGTATTTGTTCGAGACGCTGGCGAGGAAGTCAAAGACTTCCTTGTTGACCTGGTTCGCTTTTAGAAGATCCTTCGCCGCGCCGACCTCGGCCTGGATCAGGTGGTCGCAGTGGACCGTGGTGGGGACGGCGGCGGCTGGGCGGCCGGCCTGCATGAACTGGAGCAGGGCCATCTGCGCGGTAGCGTCCTGCATGGCGACGCGATCAGGGTCGAAATTGACGTAGGCCTTGCCGCGTTCGCAGGGATTGGCCGGGAGCGCTTCGGAGAGATGCGCGTAGAGGACCTTTTCGGTGAAGGTCATTGGGCGGCCGAGAAGTTTGCGGGCCTTGGCGACTTTGTCGGGGAGTCCCGCGTAGACGCGCTTAATCATGTCGATGTCGAATGCCATAGTGGTCCTCACTTTCGGTGGAAGTTTGCCCGTGCCGCGGTGGCAGGGCGCGAAGGGGGTGACCATAGGCTACTAAAATCGACGGCGGCGCGGCAAGACAGCGCGTGTACGGGTTTGGTATCCTTTGGCTTCCACTGGGGATAACGCCCGGCGCGCGGGTGAATTTTCGCGGCAGCCAGGTGTAGTTCGCTCGACCGAGCCTATGGACTGGGGACCTGACTGGTGATTGAACTGTTTACTGCGGAGAACGCGGCCGCGCTCGTTACGTTGACGCTGCTCGAGATCGTGCTGGGCATCGACAACATTGTCGTGTTGGCGATCATAACGGGGAAGTTGCCGCCTGAACGGCAGGCATTCGCGCGGAATCTTGGCCTTGCGCTGGCCATGATCATGCGGATTCTGTTGCTGTTATCGCTCAATTGGCTGATGAGCGTTACGGAGCCACTGTTCCATCTCTCGTTTGCGGGGTGGGAGCACGGGATTTCGTTGCGCGATATTATTCTGGTCGTCGGCGGCGTGTTCCTGCTGGTGAAGGCGACCTACGAGATTCACGACAAGATGGAGGGCGCGGGGGACCACGGCGCGGGGCATCGGCGGACGACGTCGTTTTCCTCGGCGATCACGCAGATCGTGGCGATGGACCTCATCTTCTCGCTCGACTCGGTGATTACGGCGGTGGGGATGGCGCAGCACATCCCCGTGATGGTGACGGCCATTGTCATCGCCGTGGGCGTCATGTTTATTTTTGCCGCGGCGATCAGCCGCTTCGTCGAGAAACACCCGACGATCAAGATGCTCGCGCTCGCGTTCCTGCTCCTCATCGGCTTCGTCTTGATCGCGGACGGTCTGGGTAGCCATGTGCCCAAGGGCTACATCTACACGGCGATGGCCTTCTCGCTCGGCGTCGAGGCGATCAACATCCGCCTCATCGCAGCCACTCGCCGCCGCGACGAGCACCGCATCCGCGGGGAGTATGAGAAGAAGGACTAAGGGCCGGTAACAAATCCCAACGATCGTAGCATGGGCGGCCCGCCCATGCGGGTGCAGGGCGGCCAGCGTTCGTAACAAAAAAAGCGCACCCCACGATCGTAGGGGCGGGGCCCCGTCCCCGCCCGGCGCACGCCGGAATCCCAGGGCGGCCACAGGGGGCCGCCCCTACAAGGATCCACCGTTTTCTTAGCAGACACTTGCGTAATTCCCCGCACCGGAAGGTCCCCTTTTTTTGTCATTCTGAGCGGAGCGAAGAATCTCCCCGTCGGCGGACCGGGAAGCTACACCGTGTACGATCGCGCACAAACCAACGCAAGCCTTTCCCGGCGAATCAAGCGATCCAGGACTCTGAAAGGCTGTTTAGATGTCCCAATAGCATTTTTCCCATAGAGAATCCGGCACGCTATCCCGATCGAAGCCGCTGCCTTTGAGAGCAACTCCCTCCAATTTTGGTAGACCCGCGAGCGGCGCGAGGTCGCTCGCGCCCGTGCAGCCTTGAAGGTCGATCCACCTAAGCGCGGTGAGGCCCGCGAGCGGCACGAGGACGCTCACGCCCGTGCAGCCTTGAAGGTCGAGCCGCCAAAGCGCGGTGAGGCCCGCGAGCGGCGTGAGGTCGCTCACGCCCGTGCAGCCTTGAAGGTAGAGCTGCCTAAGCGCGGTGAGGCGCGTGAGCGGCGCGAGGTCGATCACGTCGCTGCAGCCGTGAAAGTAGAGTAGTTCAAGCGTGGTGAGGCCCGCGAGCGGCGTGAGGTCGCTCACGCCCGTGCAGCCTTGAAGGTCGAGCTCCCTAAGCGCGGTGAGGCCCGCGAGCGGCGCGAGGTCACTTACACCCCTACAGCCTGCAAGGTGGAGCCGCCTAAGCGCGTTGAAGCCCGCGAGCGGCGCGAGGTCTCTGATGTATCCGCGCGCGAATTCGGGCGGCCGACCTGTGCGTTCAATTTGATCCAATATTGGTTTGAAGCTCAAGGGATCCGCTCCACGTCGGTGTACTTGCGTTTCGATTGTCGCCCAGTCCACTTCGTCTGGCTCGGACTCCTTATCGCCGCCGCGCGCCGTTGGCTGCCCATCCTTCACGGCGATCGATCGGGTCAGCTCGAAGCTCGCCTGGACGCGGTCTTCGGAATCGAGCCACGCAAAACCGCTGTCGGATTTAAGCGCAGAACACAGGGGTAGGTTCTGCTGCAATCGGAGCAACGCTTGGCTCACGCCGGGATGCGTCTGTACCCCCGCCAGAGCTTCGAGGCGCTCCGGAAACTTTTTCGCCAGGGGGTCGGCGGGGTCGAAATAATCGGCGTTGTCGAACAAGAGTTGTAGACCCCTTCGGAACGGCACCTCGTCCGGAATATCTTCCCAATTGAAGGAGCGATAAAGATTCTCTCGCTCGCCCTTTGGTTGGCTACCCTCTTCGGAAGTTTTGGGAAACACGATCGTCCATTTACACAACGCATCGCGCACTTTCCCGAGCGCCGAGGCAAAGGCCAGATCGGCGAGGGGCACGTCGGTAGCGGCTGAGGCCTCGGAGATTCGCTTGAGGACGATGAGCGGGTTAATGAACCGAACCACGTTACGCGGGTTGCCCTGGGCTATCGTGACGAGTATCGGCATCAGTTGGGCAAGCCGAGTTTGCTCGTCCTGTGTAAACACCGAATTGTTCGCGATAAGTGACTTGATGTAACGCTCCATATCGGAGAGCACGGGATGGGGCAATTGCATAGGGACCTGGATGAACTTATGCAGGAAGCGCTTGCGCATCTCCTGGTTATCCGGGGATTCGTCCTTGAATTTGGCACGCACGAAGCTTTCGATGATGCCCTCTGCGAGGCCGATGACGTAACTAAAATTTGGGAGGTCGAGCACCAGCTTGATGTTCTCGAGCAGCTCGAAGGCCTTGGCCGCCGTGCAGCGATCCAGATCGTCTATGAAGATGACGATTCTAGGGACATCCGGCTGGCCGCTCAAGTGACGCAGTGTTCTGAATGCATCGAAGTAGCGTCCGCCGGGTGGCGCCGTGTCTTTCGCGCGGCCTTCCGCCAGCTTTTCCCCCTCCGAAATCGCCTTGCCAAAATCAATCGAGACCTTCGGCGAGCCGGGAACTCCGAATTCGAGCGAAGTGGCGCGCGCGACCGCCCGCAATGGCTCGACAAGCGCGGTGAGCTTTTTCTTGACCGCCTCTGCGGCCTTCTCGTACGGCCCGCGTTGCTTATTCTTGGCGTATTCGATGTCGTTGACGATAGTGGAGAGAAGCGGTACGATGATGTGGTCTACGCGTTCGTATTGCCATGCATTGAACCATACGGTCAGCGCTTGGTCTCCCTCATCAATAATTCGCTGCATCAAGCGCATGGCGCTCGTCTTGCCGGAGCCCCAGTCGCCGTAGACACCGATGGTGATCGTTTGAGGCGTGTGGACCGCGGCTTGGGCCAAGGCGGTGGCGTATCCGTTACGGTCCAGGGTGTCCTTGGAGCCTTCCGCGTCCCGATCGAGCAGGAGAGGCACGTCGGGCAGCAGACCCCTCGGATTATTAGGCATGTAATTACCCTGCTTCGGATTTAGACCGTCGGGCGAGTGTACTTAAGCTATATGGGTTTTAGCAATAGTCTCGGCTTTGGCAAGGGGCACCGGAACGGCGCTTGAAGAATAATCCGAATAGCCTTTCACATTCCTGGATGACTTGATTCGCCAGGAAAAACTCGCGTGGGATTGTGCGCGATCATGCGAGGCGCAGTTTTCTGGTTCACCGGGGGGGAGATTCTTCGCTATCGCTCAGAATGACAAAAGGGGGGATCGCTCAGAATGACGAAAGGGAGGATCGCTCTGAATGACAAAAGAGGGGATATTCGGGTGCGGGGAATTACGCGAGGGTCTGTTAAGAAAACAATTCGGCTCACGCCAGGAAAGCCAAGAAAACAGTTCGGTGCACGCGGAGGACATGAGGCGCGGAGGGTTTTGGTGGCGTTTGCGTGGAGGGAATGAGGCGCGCAGGGTTTTGGTGGCGCGGGCTTCCAGCCCGTGCGGGGCGCGCGCGACCTTGGGGGTATGAGGATCGGCACTCGGCGGGAAACGGGGATTTCGGCTCATTCTTCATCGGCCGGAGGCCGATGCTACGGAGGGTCGCATTTTCTTTCTACAAACTCCGGCCGCGGCCGGAGCGGAACTCAGCATGACAAGTTGGGCGAGTTGACAATCGGACTAGGCGCATTTAGTATAGGCTGAAACTATATTCAGGTTTCAGCATGAATCCGCAAACAAATCCCATACGAGGCCGGGGGGCTTCGGTGAATATCCAGAACCGCTTCGAGCGGCTGGGGTATGGCCCTGACCCGGACTCGGATGTGCCGCCGGAGCCGGGGCGCCCGGCGACGCAGTTTTACCGGGATGCGTCGAAGAGCGTCATCGCGTACAACGACAGCCCGGACGTGGGCTTCGATGCGAGCATCAACCCGTATCGCGGGTGCGAGCATGGGTGCGCGTATTGTTATGCGCGGCCTACGCATGAGTATTTGGGGTGGTCGGCGGGGCTGGATTTTGAGTCGCGGATCATGGTGAAGGAGGACGCGCCGGAGCTGCTGCGGCGGGAGCTTTCGTCGAATAAATGGACGCCGCAGGTGCTGGCGCTGAGCGGCGTGACGGATTGCTATCAGCCGATCGAGCGCACGCTGCGGCTGACGCGGCGCATCCTGGAAGTGCTGGCGGAATTCAGGAACCCCTGCGTGATCATTACGAAGAACCGGCTGGTGGCGCGCGACATTGATGTGTTGCAGGAACTGGCGAAGTACCAGTGCGTGTCGGTGTTCGTGAGCATGACGACGATGGACCTCTCGCTGAACCGCGTGCTGGAGCCGCGTACGTCGAGTCCCGAGCAGCGGCTGGAGGCGATACGGCAATTGTCCGAGGCGGGCGTGCCGGTGGGGACGTTGGTGGCGCCGATCATTCCCGGACTGACCGATCACGAGATCGCGCCGATCATTCAGGCCGTGGCGCAGGCCGGCGGGACGCACGCGGGGTACGTCGTGTTGCGGTTGCCGTGGGCGGTGGCGCCGTTGTTCGAGCGTTGGTTGGAGGAACATTTTCCGGACAGGAAGGAGAAGGTGCTCAATCGGATTCGGGAGATTCGCGGCGGCGGGCTGAACAAGTCCGAGTTCGGCGAACGAATGAAGGGGCAGGGGATTTTCGCGGAGCATATCCGGAGCATGTTTATGGTGGCGTGCCGGAAGGCGGGGATTTTGGGGCGGGCGAGCGAGTTGAGCACGGGGCATTTCCGGCGGCCGACATTTGTGGGCGGGCAGTTCGATCTTTTTTCTGAAACGATTTGAACCACGAAGTGCACGGAGAACGCGAAGAAGCCAAAACCAATTGCCCACAGATGACACAGATGGGCACAGATTAGACCGATTTGGAATCTACAACGTGGGATCGGGGTCGTAAGAGATTGCTTCGTGGCAATGACGGGGTTGGGGTTTCTTCGCGTTCTTCGTGTTCTTCGTGGTGATTCTCTTTCGTTGTATGCATGTGCCCGAGGTCAGTAAACTACGGGTTTCCGGAATGAATTGACCAAGGAGTTTTCCATGCCTTCGAAGACCCGGCGCGCGGCGAAACCGAAACCTTCGGCGGAGAGTGGCGCGCGCGCGTATTCATCGCAGATTACGGAGACCGTCGCGCGGGCGCCGTCGCGGGCGATGCTGCATGCGGTGGGGTTCAGCGACCGCGATTTCAAGAAGCAGATGATTGGCGTCGCGTCTACGTGGAGCATGGTGACGCCGTGCAACATGCATTTGAATGTGCTCGCGAATGAGGTGAGCAAGGGCGTGAATGCGGCCGGCGGCAAGGCGGTCGAGTTCAACACGATCACGATTTCCGACGGCATCTCGATGGGCACGGAGGGGATGAAGTATTCGCTGGTGTCGCGCGAGGTGATCGCGGACTCGATCGAGACGGTGGCGGGGTGTGCGTGGTTCGACGGCGTGGTGACGCTGGGCGGCTGCGACAAGAACATGCCCGGCTGCATGATGGCGCTGGCGCGGCTGAACCGGCCGTCGGTGTTTGTGTACGGCGGGACGATCTTGCCGGGGCGGTACAAGGGGCAGGACGTCGATATTGTGTCGGTGTTCGAGGCGGTGGGCGCGCACGCGAACGGGACGATGAGCGACCAGCAGCTCAGCGAGATCGAGCATTGCGCGATTCCGGGGCCGGGGTCCTGCGGCGGGATGTATACGGCGAACACGATGGCGACGGCGATCGAGGCGCTGGGGATGAGCCTGCCGAACAGTTCGGCGCAGGCGGCGATCTCGCCGGAGAAGGCGGCGGACTGCCGTGCGGCGGGCGCGGCGGTGTTGGAGTTGATTAAGAAGGACATCCGTCCGAAGGACATTTTGACGAAGAACGCTTTTGAGAACGCGATCACAGTTGTCACGGCGGTGGGCGGCTCGACGAACGCGGTGCTGCACTTGCTTGCGATTGCGCACAGCATGGGGGTGAAACTTTCGATCGACGACTTCACGCGCGTGGGCAAGCGGACGCCGGTACTGGCGGACCTGCGGCCGAGCGGGAAGTATGTGATGCAGAAGCTGATCGAGATCGGCGGGGTGACGCCGCTGATGAAGATGCTGCTCGACAAGGGCCTACTGCACGGCGATTGCATGACGGTGACGGGGAAGACCGTCGCGGAGAACTTGAAGGGGGTCAAGCCCTATCCGAAGGGACAGGACGTTATTCGCGGATTTGGCGATCCCATCAAGAAGGACAGCCACCTGGTGATCATGTATGGCAACCTCGCGCCCGAGGGCGCGGTGGCGAAGATTTCCGGCAAGGAAGGGACGAAATTCAGCGGGACGGCGCGCGTGTTTGCGTCCGAGGAGGACGCGCTGCAGCGGATACTCGACGGCACGATCCAGAAGGGCGACGTGATCGTGATTCGTTATGAAGGGCCGCGGGGCGGGCCGGGCATGCGCGAGATGCTCGCGCCGACGAGCGCGGTGATGGGGAGGGGGTTGGGCGAGCACGTCGCGCTGATCACGGACGGCCGATTCTCCGGGGGCAGCCACGGTTTTGTCGTGGGGCACATCACGCCCGAGGCGCAAGTGGGCGGGCCGATCGCGCTGATCAACAACGGCGACACGATCACGATCGACGCGACGAAGCGTGCGATCACGCTGGAGATTTCCGACGCGGAAATGGCGAAACGCCGCGCGGCCTGGAAGAAGCCGAAGCCGCGTTACACGAAAGGCGTGCTCGCGAAATACGCGAGCCACGTGAGCTCGGCGAGCCTGGGCGCGGTAACGGACATGGACTTAGGCGGGTTATAACAAATAAGTGATGATTCAAACTCCCGGTGATGTATAATTGCCGTGGTATCATCCAAATAGAGGTTGTAACGATGTCCGCTAAATCCGCTTCGTATCATGTCATCTCGCATCCCAATGGTGGATGGGCTGTAAAGAAGAGTGGCTCGCATCGCGCTACGAAGCTTTTCGGCACGAAGAAGGACGCTGCATCGTTTGCCAGGAATATCGCGAAATTCTACGGTGAACTCGTCATACACGACAAAGACGGTCGGGTGTTAGAAATCGTGACTTATGGATCTGACCCTGTTCCGCCGAAGGCTGCGAATTAGACATTTAGCCAAGGGTGAAGTTGGGCGTGCATCATTCATTCCAACGGACCGTGTTTATCAACTGCCCTTTCGATCTTCAATATACTGCCCTGTTGCGCCCGTTGCTTTTTACCGTAGTCCGGCTCGGGCTCGATCCGCGAATAGCGTCAGAGCGATCCGATGCGGGTGAGGTTCGTCTTGACAAGATTGTCCAACTCATCAGACAGGCGAAATTTACCATTCACGATCTTTCGCGTATTCAGGCCAAGAAGGCAGGTGAATTTTATCGGCTAAACATGCCCTTCGAGCTCGGCCTCGAGTTCGGATGTCGTCGTTTCGGCACAGGACGACTTCGAGGAAAGAAATGCTTGGTTCTTGGAGAACAAGAGTACGAGTACATGAAGGCGATATCAGATATTTCTGGTATCGACATACAGTATCATTCCAATGATCCTATTAAGCTCGTTCGATGTGTCAGAAATTGGTTTCTTGACACAGCCGGGGTTAGCCCAGTCGGGAGCGCGAGTGAAATTTGGTATGACTTCCAGGACTTCATGGCTGATTTTCGCAAAAAGCGCAAGCTTGAGGGATTCGATAAAGACGACATCAAAGCGATGCCCAAAAAGGAATTCATCCAGTTCGCCCGGAAGTGGTCTACAGAACACGATACTCATTAGCGTACCGGAAGCTACAACAACCGCAACTGCAACTGTTTCTTCTTGTCGGGCCATTCTTTGGCGATGATGCTGAACATGGCGGTGTCGCGGATGTGGCCGTCGTAGTTGATCATGTGGTTGCGCAGGACGCCCTCGAAGCGGGCTCCTATGCGTTCGACGGCTTTGCGGGATTGCTGGTTGCGCATATCGGTCTTGATTTGGACGCGGATGGCGCCCCATTTCTCGAAGGCGTGTTCGAGCATCAGGAATTTGGCGTGCGTGTTGACGAAGGTGCGCTGGTAGTCGATGTCGAGCCAGGTCCAGCCGATTTCGAGGCCGCGGTGTTCGCGGCGGATGTCCATGAAGCGGGTGGTGCCCGCGACGCGGTTGTCGGGCTTGTGGAGGGTGGCGAAGGGGACCTCGGTGCCGGCCTTTTGATTGTCGAGTGCGGTGCGGATCCAGGCGCGGGTGTCGTCGACGGTTTTTGGTTGTGGGATGCGTAGGTAGCGCCAGATGGTGCCGACGCGGGCAGCGTGGGTGAGGGCTTCGGCGTGGTCGAGCGTGAGGGGTTCGAGGCGGACTAGGGCGCTTTCGAGGACGACAGGCTGCGGGTTGAAGTCGCCGCCGGGGCCGGATTTTTTTTCGCCGAAGAGTTCGTGGAAGGTTGGCATTGGAAGTCCTCTAAAGAGCTTGCCCACAGATGGACACAGATGGGCACAGATAATTTGTTGCATTGCGTGAGGTGGGGGCGGGAACACGGTGGTCACGTCGCGGGGATGAGGCGACGAGAGGTTGAGATTGCTTCGTCGGCCGCGGGGTGGGTCCGCTACACGAGCGCGAGCGCTCGGCGCGGCCTCCTCGCAATGACGGGTTTGGGGTTTTTCTCATAACACTACCTCGATCAGCGATGGTCCCGGTTCGGCGAAGCGGCGGCGCAGCGCGTCGTGCAGGGCTTCGGCGGAGTCGGGGCGTGTGGCTGGGACTCCCATTCCCTTGGCCAATGCGCACCAGTCTAGATCGGGGCGGCGCAGGTCGGTGAGCGATTCGGCGGCGGGGCCCATTGCGGCGCCTTTGGATGCGCGGGCGAATTCGGTTTGGAGGATCTGGTACTTGCGGTTTACGAGGATGACGTTGGTGACGTTGAGACCTTCGCGCGCTTGGGTCCAGAGGGCTTGCGGCGTGTACATCG
>JBCLBO010000097.1:0-11052 GCA_038916785.1 Candidatus Hydrogenedentales bacterium
GGTAGGCTTTCTTGCCACGAACTCCGGCTGCCATGGACCCGCATGGGCGAGCCGCCCATGCTACGAGGATTGGGTTATGTTGATGGCGCGATTCGGGCGCTTGACACCCGATCGGACGTTTGGTACTATCAGCACTCGCGTGTGCAGAGTGCTAAGAATCGCCCGTTTGGGTCATCGGGCTTGTCGTTCTAAGTCGTTGTGTATGAACCGGTAATGCGGTCTATTCAGAAGGAGATGTTCAAATGGCGAAGCAGATGATTTTTGGTCAGGAAGCCCGCGCGGCGCTGATTCGGGGCGCGGATGTCCTGGCGAACGCGGTCAAGGCGACCTTGGGGCCGAAGGGCCGCAACGTGCTCTTGGAGAAGTCCTTTGGCGCGCCGATAATTACGAAGGACGGCGTAAGCGTGGCGAAGGAAGTCGATCTTCCGGACCCGTTCGAGAACATGGGCGCGCGGATGTTGCGCGAGGCGGCGAGCAAGACGCAGGACGATGCGGGCGACGGCACGACGACGGCGACGGTGCTCGCGCAGAGCCTGATTCAGCACGGCTTCAAGCAGGTGACGGCGGGCGCGAACCCGATGCAGCTCAAGCGCGGCATGGAAAAGGCGCTCGAGGTGGTGCTCGCGGGAATCGCCAGCGCGTCGAAGAAGATCAATGGCAAGGAAGAAATCTCGCAGGTCGCCACGATCTCGGCGAACGGCGATCGGGAAATCGGCGACATGATCGCGAACGCGCTGGAGGAAGTCGGCGAGGACGGCGTGGTGACGATCGAAGAAGGCAAGGGCCTGCAAACCGAAGTGGAAGTCGTGGACGGCATGGACTTCGATCGCGGCTATCTCTCGCCCTACTTCGTGACGAACGCCGAGCAGATGAAGTGCGAACTCGAGGACGCTTACGTCCTGTGCTACGAGAAGAAGATTTCGACGATGCAGGACATGCTTCCGCTGCTCCAGGCGGTGGCGCAGAGCGGCAAGCACTTGCTCCTGATTGCGGAAGAGGTCGAGGGCGAGGCGCTGGCGACGCTGGTGGTGAACCGGCTGCGCGGCATCCTGCATGTGTGCGCGGTGAAGGCCCCGGCCTTCGGCGATCGGCGCAAGGAAATCCTGCGCGACATCGCGACGCTGACCGGCGGCACGTATGTGTCCGAAGACCTCGGCATGAAGCTCGAAAGCGTCACGCTGAAAGACCTCGGCCGCGCCAAGAAGATTACGATCACGAAAGACACGACGACGCTCATCCAAGGCTCCGGCAAGAAAAAGGACGTCGAGGGGCGCTGCGAGATGATCCGCAAGAACATTGAATCCACCACCTCGGATTACGACCGCGAGAAGTTGGAGGAGCGCCTGGCGAAGCTGGCAGGCGGCGTGGCGATTATCCGCGTCGGCGCGGCGACGGAAATCGAGCTGAAGGAAAAGAAACAGCGCACGCAGGACGCACTGTCGGCGACGCGCGCGGCGATCGAGGAAGGCATCGTGCCCGGCGGTGGCACGACCTACCTCCGCGTGCGCGAGAAGATCAAGGAGCTCAAGCTCAAGGGCGACCAGAAGACCGGCGCGCGCTTGCTGTACGACGCGCTGGCCTCGCCCTTGTATATGATCGCGCAGAACGCGGGCATGGAGGGCGCGGTGATCGTCGATGAAGTGATGAGCGCCAAGACGGCGATCGGCCTGAACGCGGCGACCGGCGAAATGGTCGATCTGGTGAAGGCCGGTATCGTGGACCCGGCCAAGGTGCTGCGCACGGCCGCGCAAAACGCGGTGAGCGTGGCGGGCGCATTCATCACGATCGAGTGCCTCATCGCCGACAAGCCGAAGGACGAAAAGAGCGGCAGCGGCGCGAGGGGCGGCGGCATGCCGGGAATGATGTAAGCGAGTCCAAGGGAATTTTCGCGCGGCGCGGAGGGTTTGTAAACCTCCGCGCCGCGTTTTCTTTTGTTAGGCTCTCGCTTGCAGAGGAACTTGGGGAGTTGCGTCTGATTTTATTGGGCACTCGTCTGCAGAGGAATTTGCAGATTGGGCGCGTCCCGGAGGGACGGGTTGATAGTAGCCCGCCGTTTCAACGGCGGGCTACTGTCACGCTGCCCCTACCGGGGCGCACCGGTTGTCCCGCGAACGTGAATCGTCGAGCGAAACGAAGCGCCGGAACCGCGCTCCGCACCGCGCCTCTTTTTTGGCCGCGTCCGCGCGCGGGTGTTACTATGAGCGCGTGATTTTCCCGCGCGTCCCGCGCGATCGATTCAAGGAGGCCCGGATGCCCAGTTCGATTGCCCCATTGGCCCGTTTCACATGTGCGGCGGCCCTTGCAGTGCTCTTGGCGCGCTGCGGCGCGCCCGAATCCGCGACGCCCGCCGGTGAACCTGCGCCCGCGGGGACGCCTTCGGTGGCGGCTCCCGGGACTCCCGATGGCGCGCCCGCTGCCGTTGTCGAGACACCCACAGACGGAGACGCTTTGGTGGAAAACATCGAGGCGGAGCCCGCGCACTTGAACATCGTCCTTGCGACGGCCGACGCGCATTCGAGTTACATCGGGCAGTACATTTTCGACACCTTGCTGCTGGTCGACAACGACACGCTTCAGATGAAGGCGAATTTGGCGACGAAATGGGAGGTCTCGGACGACCACCTTCATTACACGTTTTTTCTGAGAAACGACGCGAAGTTCACCGACGGCGTCCCGCTCACGGCGAAGGACGTGAAGGCCACAATCGATCTGATTCTCGATCCGCTGCACGATACGGCCGCCCTGCGTAATTATTTGCAGGACATCGACACGGTCGACGTGATTGACGACTACACCGTCCGCTTCAATATGAAGCGGCCCTATTTCCGGCATCTGCTGGTGCTCGGCGAGCTCAATGTTTATCCGGCCCACATCTATATGCAGGGCGATCTGAACAAGCACCCGAATAACCGCAACCCGATTGGATCCGGGCCGTACAAGTTTGACTCATGGGAGACCGGCCGGCAGATCGTGCTCGTGCGGAACGACAATTACTGGGGCCAGAAACCGCGCCTGGCCAAGCGCGTGTTCAAGATGATCAAGGACAATAATGCGGCCTTCCAGGCGCTCGAGCGGCACGACACGGACATCCAGTACATCCCCGCGGAGCAGTGGGAGCGGAAGACGAAGACGGCGAAGTTCGAAAAGGAGTTCCAGAAACTCGAGTTGGATTCGCCGGTGCCCGGCTATCTGAGCCGCTTCAACTATCTCGGCTGGAACACGCGCCAGCCGCAGTTTTCCGACAAGCGCGTGCGTCAGGCGCTGTGCATGCTTTTCGATCGCCAACAGATCATCGATCAGGTGTTCTACGGCCACGGCGTCGTCGCCACGACGGACGTGTACTACAAAGTCCCGGAGTCGAACAAGAACCTCAAGCCCTGGCCCTTCGATCCCGCGCGCGCCAAGGCCTTGCTCGATGAGGCCGGCTGGAAGGACACAGACTCCGACGGCATCCGCGACAAGGACGGGGTCAAGCTCGAATTTGAACTTAGCTACGCGGACGCCGTGCCCGAGTACGATCAGCTCGGCGCGGTATATCAGGAAGAACTCCGCCGCGCAGGCGTCCACATGACGCTGAACCCGAGCGAATGGGCGACCTTTCAGCAGCGCGTGCATGATCACAAATTCGACGCCTGCATGCTCTCATGGCTCACGACCACCTTCTACGACGGCTACCAGCTTTGGCACTCCAGCCAGGCCGAGGCCGGCTCGAACTATTCGGGCTTCGTTAACGCCGAAGCGGACAAGCTCATGGAAGATGCGCGGATCGAATTCGACGAGGCCAAGCGCAAAGTGCTCAACGATCGCCTGCAGGAAATCCTGCACGAGGAGCAGCCGTATATCTTCCTGTATCACCGCCCCGGCCTGATGGCGCTCGACGCGCGCTTTCGCGGCGTGAAGGTCCACACGGACGGTATCGATCCGCTTGAGTGGTGGGTGCCGACGGCCCTGCAGCGGTACAAATAGCGGGCGACGCGACCGACCGCCGTGACGGCCTATCTCATCCGCCGATTCCTGCTGATCATCCCGACCTTCATCGGGATTAGCCTCGTCACCTTTGTGGTGCTGCAGCTCACGCCGGGCAACCCGGTGTTTCAGCGGCTCCAGAAAATGCGCGGGGCGATGGGTTCGGAGAACATTTCACCGGAGATCATCGAGCAGACGAAGAAGTTGTACGGCTTCGACAAGCCCATTCACGTCCGCTACCTCGTGTGGATGGGCAAACTGATCCGGCTGGACTTCGGCGATTCCTACCGCGACAACCGGCCCGTGCTCACGCGAATCCGCGAGCGCCTGCCGGTCACGCTGCAACTCAACGTCATTTCGCTTCTCCTGATGTACGCGATTTCGATTCCGCTCGGCGTGTTCTCCGCGACGCACCAACATTCGCGGCGCGACGGGTTCATTACTTTCATTCTGTTTATTCTCTACAGCCTGCCGAGTTTCTGGGTCGCTATGCTGCTCATGTATTTCTTCTGCGGCGGCAGCGGATCGGACAGCCTGCACGCGCTCGTGGCGCGCGGATTCGGCGCCGTGGGGCTGGCGGACACGGGCTGGGCGAAGTGGCTACTCGAGCACGTGCTGCATTTCAACTGGTTTCCCATCTACGGCGTCAGCAGCGACGGTGCGGGCGATCTGCCCCTCCACCGCTGGTTGCTCGATAGGCTCTGGCACTTTGTGTTGCCCATTTTCTGCCTGAGCTATTCGAGCTTCGCGATCATGTCGCGCTTTGCGCGCGCCGGGATGATCGAAGTCGTGCGGCAGGACTACATCCGCACGGCGCGGGCCTACGGCTTCTCCGAGCGCACCGTCATTTACCGCTACGCCCTGCGCAATTCGCTCATCCCCATTATTACAATCTTCGGCGCGATTCTCCCGAGCCTCATCGGCGGCAGCGTCATTATCGAGAGCATCTTTTCAATTCCCGGCATGGGCCTGCTTTTCTACGAATCCATCATGGGCCGCGACTACTCGGTGGTCATGGGCCTCTTCGCCTTCACGGCACTGCTTACCATGTGCGGCATGATCCTCTCTGACATTCTCTACGCGATCGTTGATCCCCGGATCACCTTCAAATGAGCGAAGTTGCCGCCGATATCGTCCAGGCGGGCCCCGTCCACGGGTACTGGTCCATCGTGTGGCGCCAGTTTCGCCGGCACCGGCTTCCCGTCGCGAGTCTTTTTCTTCTCGTCGTCTTGGGGGCCGTGGCGGTATTTGCCCCGTTCCTGGCCGGCGACAGGCCGATTTATCTGCGCATGAACGACAAGACCTACTGGCTGCCGAATGTCTTCAGCTACAAAGATCTCGTGTCGGTCGAGTTCGACCGCTGGGAACCCGGCCCGGACGATCGCCTGGTCCGCCCACTCATCCAATTCTCCCCGCGTCACACGGGCCTCGCCGACAAGCTGTTGCCGCCCAGCGGCCAGCATCTGCTCGGCACCGACGACACCGGCCGCGACGTGCTCTCGCGGCTCATCTGGGGCACGCGCATCTCGATGACGGTCGGCTTCATCGCCGTGGGGATTTCCATCCTCCTCGGCGTCCTGATGGGCGCGGCGGCCGGTTTCTATCGCGGCTGGGTCGATGTCGTCATCCTGCGCATCATCGAGACTATGCTCTGCTTCCCCGGGCTCATCCTGATCCTCGCGCTGATCGCCTTCCTCGGCCGCGACATCCGCATCCTGATGGCCGTCATCGGCGTCATCGGCGCGCCCGAGGTCGCGCGGTTGGTGCGCGGCGAATTCCTGCGCCTGCGCGAGAGCGATTTCGCCGTCGCCGCGCGCGCCACGGGCCTGGGCGACCTGCGTATCATGCTGCGCCACATCCTGCCGAACGCGCTGGCGCCGGTGCTCGTCGAGGCGACCTTCGGCGTGGCGGGCGCGATCATCGCGGAGTCCGCCCTGAGCTTTTTGGGATTGGGCGTGCCGCCGCCGACGGCGAGCTGGGGCGAGATTCTGTCCCAGTCCAAACGCTACGTCGACTTCGCGTGGTGGCTGGTCATGTTTCCGGGCATGGCCATCTTCATCACCGTCACGGCGTTCAACCTCGTCGGCGAGGGCCTGCGCGACGCGATGGATCCGCGGCTGCGGGAGTGAGGGAAGGTCAAGGGCATAATAGACAGGATTTACAGGATTAAGCAGGATGATGGGCGGGTGACTTCGCCTTGTAATTCGTGTAAATCATGTCCAGAATTCCGGAGCACTGATCGCATGGGCGGGCCGCCCATGCTACGGATTGGCGTCTAGTACTTGCCCCAACGCGCTTCGATGATTGGCTCGACTAGCGGCGCATCCAGACTCGATCGCTTGTTCCCCCGTCCCTTGCCTTTGCCCCGGTCTTCGTCTTCGTCGTCGTCGCCCCGGTCGCGGCGATTCTCCTTGTATTTCGTTCGTAGGCCGCCGGGCAAGCGGTATTCATCGGCGTGCTCCCAGCGGGCGTCCGTGCCACCGACGCGCGCGCTCACCTGCCAGCCGTCGCCGCCGAAGCGGAAAAAGAGGCCGTCGCTGTAGTAATAGTCGCGATACCCAACGACCGTATAGCATCCGGTGTTGCGATCGAAGACTAGGTCGTGGCCGCCCTGGTGCTTATGGCGATAGCCGTGCGCGGGTGCGTGCGGCGGCGGGCCGTGGCGATGCGCTTCTTCGTGGATGACCACGGTGCGCGGCGGCGGGGGCGGACCCTCGAGCGTCACCCGGTAGCCGCCGGTGGATTCGCAACCCGTGAAAATCAGGATGGCCGCAAAGGCAGCGAGAAAGAGCCCCAAGGTTCGCATGCTATAACCCCCCGAATGCAGTCAACCTACCCAGCAGAGAGTGTACACGGGTTGCTCGAAAGTTTCTATAATTTATTTACAAATATACGCAGTATTATCAGTATTCGATCTTAAAAATCGCCGATTCCTTCTCGGAGGCGACGAAAACCGTGCCATCCGGGCCGACCGTGGCCCCGCCAATGTTTCCCATCGGCGGGAATCCGGCGATGGCGGGCATCGATAACGAGAGGCCTTCGACGAGTCCGGTCTTCTCGCCGGACTTCGGATCGATGGTGACGACGCTGCCGGCGTTGGCTTCGACCACTATGAGGTGGCCGTCGCCGGTCACGGCGATGCCCTCGGGTTGCCTGAGCCCGGAGGCGACGGTGGTGGTGGCGCCGGTCTCGAGGTCTACGCGGGCGACCTCACCTTTGCCGAAGAGCGTCACGTACACCGCGCTATCGCCCGCGCGCGCCATGGCGACGGCGCCTGCGAGGTCCTTCGCCAGTACCGTGGGTGGCGTGTTCTCGTCTTGGCTCAGGCGCGAGATCGTGCCGGCCTGCATCTGGAGGACGAGCAGCGAGCCGTCGGGCATTTCGAGCACGTCGAAGGCCATCGGCAGATTGTGGTAGGTGTGCAGCAGCGCGCCGGTCTTGCGGTCGAAGGTCTGGACGCAGTTGTTGAACCAACTTGCGGTGTGGATGAACTTGTCCGAGGCGTCTATGCCGAAGGCGTATTCGAGCTGGGGGAAGCGGGTGATGGTCTTCACCTCGCGGGACTTCAGATTGACCTCGCGCAGCGAGAAGACATCGGCGATGTAGAGGGAGTCGCCGGCGATCGCGAGGTCCGCCGGCGCGACGATTTTCGATTCGCGGATCGTGCGGTAGGTGCCGGCTTTGTAGTCCACCTCGAAGACGGCCGCTTCGGCCATCCCGGTGACGAACATGCGGCCCTGCGCGTCGAAACACAGATTGTCGAGACCGGTGCGGATGGTAGCGGCGACCGATTTTGCGCCGGTGGCGGTGTCCACGCGGACGACTTCGCCGCGCTCCGAATCGAGCACATACAACATGCCATCCGGGCCGAAGTTTGCCGCGGCGGGTATTGCGAATCCGTCGGCGACCACCGCCAGCGTCGCCTTGTCGACGTCCACCTTGACGACTTGTTTCTTGAACCACAGCGGGCCGTAGAGGAGGCCGTCGGGGCCGAAGTCGAAGCCGTTCAAGCCGCCCATGCCCTCCATGATTTTGCGCGGCGGGTTCTTGCCGAGCGGATCGAACTCATGGAGCGCGTCGCCGAGGAAGACCTGCGTGGCGAAGAGGCGGCCTTCCTTGTTGAAGGCCAGCGCATTGAGTCCGGGGAGGCCGGTGGCGAGTTCCTGTACGGGCCCGTCGCCCAGGCGCGCGTGGAGCTTGCCGAGGAGGATCGAGGTCCAGAACGCGCGGCCGTCCGGCGCGAAGGCGACGTCGTCCGCCATGCCCGTTGGCGGCCCCTGCCAGGTCGCCGCCGCGCCGGTCTTCGGATCGATGCGATAGACGCTCTGCCCGACGACGCTGCCGACATAGAGCTGGCCGTCCGGCCCGGCGGCGAGGCCGTGGATGCCCTGCATCTTGTCGCCGCGCAGAAAGATGGCGCTGGAGGCGTCCTCGGCGCGCGCGGAAGCCGCCAGGGTTGAGAGCAGAGCCGCGGCCGCCGCCCAGATGTGAAGTGTCCGAATGGTCATCGCATCGCCTCCCGTGTGAGGCGGCGATTATACCGATGCGGTCCCTCCAATGGTCGCGGACGTGCGTCTGTCCCTATATAGGAGCGAAGTCTGTTGCATTCCTCGGCGCGGAGACGCGGGTGCGAGACTAAGGGTGGCGAGGAAATGGTTGGGGAAACAATGGGTCGCGCGGACGGGCGTCGGAAAACGCAGGTGCGGAACAAGGGGTAAATTATTGACAACTAAGAATTTTTCGTAGTTTGTGAGTGGTTATCGGAGGCGACTCGTAAGGTGAAGGCAACTGAGCCAGTGCATTAGAATGCGAGGCTTACTGACGGGCGACGGAGCGGATCGGGCATGGCGCGACTGACGGACCAGTAACAACAGGAAATTATCCGGTATCTGGAGGCGGACAAGCCGCTGCCGGACAAGTACCGCTTTCTGCTGTTTGAGGACAAGTGCGAGGTGGAACTGGTCTGGAACGGCAAGACCAATGAGGTCTGCAACGTCGTCCTCCCCTTCCAGGTCATTGAGCAGGTGGACGAACCCCGCGCCGAGAAGCCGGAAGATTACGGCGATGCAGTTGGACCTGTTCTCTATGGACAGCCGCGGCCGCCAACTCAAGGAGCTGGACCAACAAACTCATCTGGGGCGGCGGCGGGCAACCTCGGCACCGGCTTGGAGGACAAGCGGTTGACAACGAACCTCAGCAAGACACAAATTGACCGGCTTGGGGACCGACTAAAGGGAGGTCCCCACACCGAGGATGATCTGAGATTGCTCGACGATTATCGCCGATCGTTTAGCGAGGCGTACGAGACTGTGGTTCAAGGCATGAGTCAACAAGGCTTATTGCCGACGGGAAGGCCGGCCAAGTCCACGGGCTCAATAGTGGAGAAACTTCGTCGCGAGAGCATCCGACTCTCCCAAATGCAGGATATCGCGGGGTGCAGAGTAGTCGTAACGGGTGTTGTGGAACAAGAGCGGGTCATTGCGTCGTTGACCGCCGTCTTCCATGAGGCGTCCGTCATGGACCGCCGCGAAAAGCCCAGTTACGGCTACCGGGCGGTCCACATCATCGCCAATATCTTCGGGAAGCCTGTCGAGATTCAGGTTCGGACTGCGTTGCAGCACGGATGGGCGGAGGTTTCGGAGAAGGCCTCCGACGTTGTCGATGCAACGATTAAGTACGGCGGCGGCCCCGAATTTTTGCGAAGCCGCCTTAGCGGCAGTTCAGAAGCTGTGGCGGATTACGAGAAACTCGAGCGCGTCCAAGAGGAATTGGAGAAAGCCGTCGCGGAACTGCAGAAGCATCACGTCTCCGAACAGGATGTGAAAAAAATGCAAAAAAGGCTGGTGCGTTCGCGGCGAGACATGGAACGACTTAGGAAGCTGAACATTGACGGTTTGAACGATTTGCTCTCTTGGCTAGATGGAATACAAGGAGAGAAACAGTGATTTTCCTGATCGAGTACAACCGGAGTGAGGGCCGCATCGTTACCTTCGGAGAATTCGCCGACACGGAAGGGCGGAAGGCCAAGGACTCGCAGCTCGAGAAGGAGTTGGATCTCAACCGCAAAGGAATAGACCACGAAGTAGTCCTGTTGCAGGCGGCAAGCAAAGAGGCCTTGCAACTGACGCATGCGCGCTACTTTCGAAGCCTCCGCGAGATGCTGGAATCCGCCGTCGCACAAGAGGAATAGGACTACCGCGCCTTTGAAATCCTAGTAAAATAGAGTAAAATAGAGAGAGTAAAATAGGGACAGCCACCTATTTATGAGTAGCACCAGCACATCAATAAATAGGTGGCTGTGGAGCTGTTGAAAAAGCCCAGTTCTCCATCCAAATGGCACCTACATGACGAACTCGCTTGATGAAAACACCAACGAAAACAGACTTCTCAACGGTCGAGCGAACGTGACAAACTTGTAAATTCGGCTTTCTCAACAGCTCCGCTGTCCCTATTTACTCAGGTGAATGTAGGAGCGAAGAACCGCTAATGGACGCTAATGAACGCGAATTGATACGGACCATAGTGGAAATGAAGGTAGGAGGTGAAAACCGCTAATGGACGCTAATGAACGCGAATCGATGAGAACCATGGTCGAAATGAAGGTAGGAGGTGAAAACCGCTAATGGACGCGCATGAACGCGAATTGATTCTCAAGGACGAGGTCTATCAAATTGTCGGAGCAGCGATGGAGGTGAGTAATCAACTGGGGTGCGGTTTTCTGGAGGCGGTCTATCAGGAAGCCTTGGAGATTGAACTCGATGAACGACGGATTCCCCACGTGCCGCAGAAGCGGATAGAGATTTCGTACAAGGGAAGAGTGTTGAACAAAGACTACATCGCGGACTTTTTGTGCCACGGTCAGATAGTGGTCGAGATCAAGGCCATCAAAGCAATTACAGGGATAGAAGAGGCGCAACTCCTCAACTATTTGAAGGCAACGAGTCTTCCGCTTGGGTTGATCGTCAATTTTGGCGCGCCTCAACTCGAATGGAAGCGTTATGCCAATACGAAGAGAAGCCGTCAATGAACGCTAGAAGCTATCCCACAACCGATTCCATCGATTTCGGCCTGCATGAATGCAGTACA
>JBCLBO010000098.1:0-11014 GCA_038916785.1 Candidatus Hydrogenedentales bacterium
CCGCGGGCGGTTCGTAGATCCATCGCTTCTCTTTTTCGAGGAGCGTGGGCCGCGCGCGAAACGCGCGATCGATGTCCGGGAATCGCCCGAGCGACGCGCCGTATTTTTTGTAGAGATCGAGTATGTATAGGTGCGTGAGCAGCCGCGCGGTGCGCAGTTGACGCGGCGCGGCGTACCAAATGCACAGGCCATCCTCGACCGCGCGCGTCACGGCGTCGCGCGCGTCACCGGACTTCGCTTCGGGCGTGGCCGCCTCCGGAAAGAGATCGAGTTCGTCCTGGCGCGCGGCGTCGGCCGGAGCCTGCGCCGGTTTCACCGGCACGCCCAGGCGCCGGTACACGCCGACCAACTCGGCGAACCAGTAGCCCACCGCGCGATACCCCTCCTCGAGCACGTCGACCTCGATTTTGAACGCGCCGAGCGTGTCCAGACTCTGGCCCGCGAGCGATTTCTCGCGTTCCTCGTCGGGCTCGGGCACGAGACGCACGCGCGCCTTCTCCGCCGCTTCGCCGAAGTTGAAACTCTCGAGCACGCAGGGAACGGCAAACTTCGCGCGGGACATGCGGCCGAATTCGAGGAAGAGACTCTGCATGCGCGGCTCGTCCGCCGTGAGTTGCAACATGCGGCCCGAGGGCTTGAAAAACGCCATCGCGTGGCGCGTGTACAGCGTGTGGCACAGCTTGTGCCAGCGCGGCCCGACGGCCTCGGTGGAGTGGCCCAACAATAACTCACGAAACGACGCGCACAGCGGATCGCCGCCCGCGGGGCGCACGCCGCCCTCCAGGAAAAACCGCGCGATCACCAGTTGATCGATGAATTGTTCCGCGATCGCTTGTATCTCTTCGTTGCCGCCGGTGATTGTGCGGATCCAGCGCTGCTCCCATTCGCCAAGGTGCCGGGCCATCATGCCGCGCGATGGACGGCGCACTTCGTGGAGCCCGCCCTCGTCCACGCACTCGCGCGTCACCTCGTCGAAAATCTCACGGAGAAAAAGCTGCGGCGAGTCGGCGTGCAACAAGAGTTCGTCCGAATCGGCGTCGTACAAATACGACCGGCAGAGATCCGTCACCAGCACATAGCGCGCGCCGCCCTCGCGGCACGCCGCCACGAGCGGACGCGACGCACTCGCGAAATCGAGGCCGGAATCGACCACCTTCGACGAGGGATCGAGTTTCCCCGGCGGAAGAAACGCGAAATCGAGGCGCGTCTCCTCGGTCCCCTGCACGCTGAATACAAGCGCCGGCCCCGCATTCGACATCTGCCATTGGCCCCACGCCAGGCAGCGCAGAAAATTCTCCGCGGCGGCGACCAGCCCCTCGGATGGCCCCCCGGGATTGTCCCACCACGACTCGCACAGTTCGACCAGTTTACGACCCTGATTCATTAAGGCACTCCCTTTCCTTTTTTTACGTCGAAACCCGCTGCCTCAATCCGCCGCCAGAGCACGTCCTCGCGGCGGCCCAACACATCCTCGCCTTGCTTGAAAAATTCCGCGAGCGATTCCGGCCGCTCGGCCAAGCGCTTCACAAAAAACTCGCTGCTGACGATGTCGAAGGTGAAACCGGAGACCTCGTCGAGTGAAGCGCTACCGCCCGGCGCGAGCACGACCAAGACCTCGCGCTCCTTACGGCGCAAGAACGCGAGCCGCACCGCCGGGTCGAGCGCGAGCCGCGCGCGGAGGCGGCCGACGTCGTCCGAGGTCTTGATCACCATGCTGCGCAGATCCGTGAACAGCGGGTGCTCGGTGTCAACCTGGTAATAGCTCCGATTGCCCTCGCGGTGCGCGTACAACAGGCCGACGGACGCCAGCCGATCGAGTTCGCGCTGCACGCCGCGGATGGGCACGCCCGTGGCCCCCTCAAGCTGGCGCTGGTAGTAGCCGCGGCCCGGATCGATCATGAACACCCGCAATACGGCCACCCGCGCCGCCGACGAAAAGAGGGCTTGGAGGACATCCGGTTTGCCAATTTGACTATCTTTGGTCGTCAAGATGATTTAGTCTCAGACAACTTATTTTCGTATTTAGTACCTATATGCATTAGATTTTACACTTATTGATTCTAATTGTCAATATATTCTTCCATTCATCATTAAATTTGAGATCAATGATTCATATTTAGTGTTAATTATGACTATATTTAGAAGTCAATATATATCAATTTCTGGATGTCTTGAATCTTCGATTGTGCCCTAGCCGTCATCTACGCTCATCTGCGCCATCTGCGGATAGGTGGTTTGCCGCCGCGGATTTTCGCGGCGCCGACTGCCGTTGCTCCGCCCTTACGACGCGGCTATCCTGATCCTCACTGTTCCTCGCCCCGGAGGGCCGCCTTTATGCATCGCCGTCTGACCATCGGAAACATTGCTCGTCTCTCGTTCGCGCTACTCCTTTGCGTTGCGTCTGCGAGGGCGGCGGAGTCTGCCCGTGAGCAGGAATACCTGGTCGCCATGCGCGACGGCGTACACCTCGCGACCAGCGTCTACCTGCCGGAAGGTGAAGGCCCGTGGCCGGTGGTCATCACGCGCACGCCCTACGACAAATCGCGCTACGGAAGTCTCCACTCGCGCTACAACGAAGCCGGCTACGCCTTCGTCGCGCAGGACGTGCGCGGCATCTTCAAGAGCGAGGGTGAGTACTTCCCCTTCGAGTCCGACATGCCCGATGGCTACGACACGATCGAGTGGATCGGCGCGCAGCCGTGGTGCAGCGGCAAGGTCGGCATCACGGGCGCCTCCGCCATGGGCATCACCGGCAACCTCGCCGCCGCGGCAAACCCGCCCCACCTCAGCGCCGCCTTCGTCGTCGTCGCGCCGGAGGGGCTGTTCAACCAGTCGCGCTTCATCGGCGGCGTCTTCAAGGAAAGCCACGCGGGCGGATGGATGCGGCGGCAGGGCGTGCCGGAGCAAATCCCCGCGATGAAGAAGCGCGTGCTCATGGACGACACGTGGAAATTGACCGACTTCAATTTCCATCGCGATCAGGTCGACATCCCGATGTACAACGTCGGCGGGTGGTACGACATTTTCTGTCAGGGCAACATCGGCAATTTCATGTGGCTGCAGGAGCACGGCCGCGAAGGCGCCAAGGGCAACCAGAAACTGATGATGGGCGCCTTCGGCCACGCCGCGCTCTCGGGCGATCTGAGCTATCCCGACGGCGGCGGGCTCGGCGCGTTCTGGGACACCGAACGCCGCTGGTTCGACCATTGGCTGAAGGGCGAAGACAACGGCATCATGGCGGAGCCGGCAGTCCGCTATTACATGATGGCCTCCGCACGCAAAGGCGCAGCGACTCCGAATAACGGCTGGATACAGGCTGCGTCGTGGCCGCCGGAGACCACGCCCACGCGCTTCTATCTCCACGAAAGCGGGTGCCTGGGCGCGGCCGCGCCGCTCGAGGATGGCTCCGCGACGACCTACGCCTTCGACCCGAATAATCCTGTTCCGACGAAGGGCGGCGCGAACCTCTACGATCCAACCGGCCCGATGGACCAGCGAGAAGTTGGCGAGCGGCCCGATTACCTGCGTTTTGTCACCGATCCGCTGGAAGAGGACGTCGTGGTCGAAGGACACATCGAGCTCGAGCTCTGGGCCTCGACGGACGGCATCGACACGGACTTCATGGCGAAGCTCGTCGATGTGTATCCCGATGGCTACGAAGCGCTCGTGCAGGACAACCCCGTCCGCGCGCGCTACCGCTTCGGGCGCAACAGCCCGGCCGACGTGAAAATGATGACGCCGGGCCAGGCCGAAAAGCTCAACATCGATCTCTGGAGCACGGCCATCACGTTTGAAAAAGGCCACCGGATCGCCGTGCACGTGTCCTCGTCGAACTATCCGCGCTTCGAAGTGAATCCGAACACGGGCGAAGCCCCCGGCGAGGAAACCCTACCGCCGCGCGTGGCGAAGAACACGATTTATCACGACGCTTCGCACCCGAGCGCGATCGTGCTACCGGTGCTGACGGAAATGAATGCCGACAACCGCTAACCAAACCCCGGCGGGCCGCACGCTCGCGCCGCACACGCTGCGCGCGCACAATTTCGCCGCCGCCTCCGCCAACAAAATCCACGACAACGAAGTCGCCGCCAAGCTGGGCTTCACCGGAGGACTCGTGCCGGGCGTCGCGCTCTACGCCTACATGACCGTGCCGATGGTCCGCGAATTCGGCGCGGACTGGATCGCGCACGGAGCGATGAGCGCCAAGTTCATCCAGCCCATCTACGACGGCGAGGAAGCCACCGTCCGCGCGCAGGTCGAGAGTGAACACCCATTGCGCGTGAAGCTCGAACTGACCAACTCCGCCGGCACACTCTGCGCAGTCGGCACGGCATCGACGCCCGATCGACACGCATCCGTCGATCCGGAATGTTATCCCCGGCGGCCAATGCCGACGACAAAACTCCCCGCGCGCGTGGCGTCGCTCGAAGTGGGAACGCCCCTCGGCTCGCTGCGGATCGACCCCGGCCAGTCGGCCTACGGCGGCGAATTCGTAGGACTGCTCGAAGAGCTCCGCGAGACGCTGCCCATCTACTCCGGCCCGAACGCGCCCTGGCACCCCGCGCTCATCCCCATGCGCGCGAACCGCCTGCTCGCGGAGAACGTAGACCTCGGCCCGTGGATTCACACCGCCAGCGAGATGCAACACCACGCGCTGCCGAAACCCGGCGAGGAAATCTGGCTGCGCGGCTTCGTCGCGGACTCCTTCGTCAAGCGCGGCCATGACATGGTCACGCTCGACCTCGCGGCCTTCGGCGAGAACGATCGCGTCCTCGCGCGAATCCTCCACACCGCGATCATACGACCAGCGCAACTCGCCTGACCCGTCCCATGTTCGGGGCACATTCGTAGGGGCGGGCCCCCCGTGGCCGCCCTGCGCAAACCCGGATCCGCGAACAAAAAAAAGGGCGGCCACAGGGGGCCGCCCCTACGAATCATGCCTGCCGGTAAACCGGCACCGTCGTGGGGTCTTTCTCTACGTCATCGATATTGGCGACCACCAGTTTTCCGTGTTCGTAGAGGTATTCGAGGTGCGCGCCGGTTTCGAGCATCGCGAGCAAAATGTGGTAGTCCATACGCTCGCCGAAGAGGCCGAGCGAGGTCTGCGCGATGGTCTTGGGCTCGTCGAGCAATTCCAGCGTGCGGTTGAGGCGGTTGTCGTGGAAAGCCAGCGTCGCGTCGATGCGCGCGGCGAGCTCGGGCATCTCGTCTTCGTGGCCGCCCAGGCCGATGCGAATGCCCGGAATCTGCCGCACGCGCCGCAGCGCCTCCATGTAATGCCCGACGCCGGTGTAGCGCGCGATGGACTCGGGCGACTGGTTCGGCGTGATGTGCGAGAGCACGTGGTCCGCCGTGAACAGGATGTCGTCGAGCTTCAGACACACCTGGCCGGGGCAATGGCCGGGCGTGTGGTACGCGACCAGCGGCCCGCCGAGCACGGGGCCTTCGCCGAACATCGTATCCACCTTGCGCGGCGCGAAGGTGTCCTTCGACCACTTGTTCATCTGCACCAGCGCCTCGACGCGCTCCTTGGGCAGTCCCGCGCGCCTCAGGAACTGGTGGACGCTCGCCGCGGAGTACAGCAGCCGCTCGCGGAAATGCTGGATCACGCTCGCGTCCAGCTCGTGAATGCACAGGTCCGCGGCCGATTCCTGGATGACAAAATTGACGCCGCCGAAATGGTCGATGTGACCGTGCGTGATGATGACGCGATCGACATCGCGCAGCGAAAGTTTTTCATTGAACTGCGCGTTCATCCGCTCGAAGCACGCGACCAACTCCCGGTTCGCCGTGTCCCAGCCCGAGGCCGTGTCCAGCAGCGTGATTGGGTCGGTCATCACCAGATAGCAATTGGTGACATGGTTCGGAAACGCCTCGACCGGCAGCTTGTACACCGTCGTCCCGCCGGAACTCACATACTTTCGGATCGTCTTGTCGTTGTGCATGATCTGGTCGGCCCCACTCGCGCGGTGGCCGCCTCCTGCCGCGGTTGAGTCGCGGAAGAATACACGAATTCGATCAGGGGCGAGAAGCCGGAAAACCTTCACCACAGTCAACTGGCCCGGCCCATCTCAGCCGTCCATCGTTTCGACTGGGTCCCTTGGTTCCTTTCTGTCCCTTTGGTCCCTCCGACCACTCCAAGGTAGACTTCCACCAAACACCAGAGACCCAATCCACATGCCCCGAGAAGTCATCCTCTATACCGCGCCCATGTGCGGCGATTGCGAAAAGCTAAAAGACTTCATGGACGCGCAAGGGATCGCCTACGAACTGCGCGACATCAGAAGGGACCTTTCGCACGCGCGGGAACTCGATCGGCAAACGGGCAAACAAGGCGTTCCCTATCTCGTGGTCGATGGGAAATGGATCCGCGGCTACGAACCGCGCTCGCCCTTCACGGAAGACTTCGCGCGCAGGATTCTGGGGATGGCCTAATCTGGGAGGGTCGCGCTCCCGCGCGACCGCTGTTCCAGCCGGTCTTGTCGGCCCGGCCGCTTATGCCTCGAAGCCCCGGCTCTCGATCCGCTCTTGCCGGCGCTGGCGCTGCTTCAACAACCTGCGGGCGCCACGCTCGAGCCGTTCCTCACTCACAAAGAAGGTGTCCCGAAAATGGAATGCGAGGCCGATGCCCCAGCCCATGATCGGCCAGATCGCCCATGGGTAAGCGCGGCTCGTCCACATGTTGACGAAGATTAGGAACCCGTTTACGATGCAATAGGACGTCAGATGGCTGTAAAACTCCGCGCGATGACGCTTGATCCATTCAGCCTTCGCCGCCTCGAGCTTCGCGCCCGAGATGCCGGTCGACCGCGCGATCTCGACCAGCTCGTCGTGGCTGATCGTGTCCTTCACGCCGCCGCGAGAGAGCGTATGCCGGATGATCTGCGTGACCTCGTCCTCGGAGTAGCGGCGGTTCGCGTGTTCCATCATGCGATACTCCCTGGGCCTACGCGTCCAGCATACTCCAGCCGGGCCACGGCGTACATACTCGCGGGGCGGCCCCGTATTCGCTCCCGCCTTTGGACTCACGAGGGCCGACACCGGTGTCGCGCTTGTGGCCACCGTAGGGGCTGGCCCCCCGTGGCCGCCCAAATCGCGGCGTCGCGCCCCACTTTCACCAACAGCCGCATGTAGAGTATTCTCCCCGGACGGCCTGACCGGCCGCAGCGGACTTTAGGGCAAAACGCCATCATCGAAAAGGACATCCCATGAGCAAGCACCGAATCGAAAGCCTGCAAGACGCATTCAGGTACACGGTCGACCACTCGGCCAAGGCACTCGAGAAATTCCCGGCCGACAAACGCTTCTACCAGATTAAGCCGGGCAAGGGCCACGCCCTGTGGCAGGCTGGCCACATGACGCTCTCGCTCGACCTGATCACCAACCACTGGCTCATGAACGGCGCGTGTCTGCTCCCCGCCGACTGGACCCCGAAGTTCGCGCCGGATGTCCTGGGTGGGCAGGACCCGCACGCCGATCCGAAGGGCTATCCCTCCTTTGACGAGGTGCTGGCGAACTACAAAAAGGTCTCGGCACGCACCATCGAGCTGATCGGCGCCCTGAATGATGAAGACCTGGCCAGCGATCCGCGCGGCCCCATGCCAGCGCCAGCCAAGAATTTCTTCGGCAAACTCGGCGTGTCGTTGCTCGCGATGTCGATGCACGATTCGCACCACGAAGGTCAGCTCGCGCTGCTCAAAGGCGTGGCCAGCTGAATAACTCCCACGCGGCCGCGGGGCCCGATCGCCTCGCGGCCGCGTGTTCCCAGAAACCAGACGTGGCCGAGCCCCCTCCCCTGTCGTCGCCATCCGCCCCCGTCGGCGAAGAGACACGCCTGGCGCCGCTGGACGTCCTGCGCGGCGTCGCCGTGCTCGGCATCCTCTACATGAACATCCAGAACTTCTCGATGATCGACGCGGCCTATTCGAACCCGACCGCCTACGGCGATCTCCACGGCGCGAATTTCCTGATCTGGCTCGTGGGCAGCCTGTTCTTCCACGGAAAATTCCTCGCAATTTTCAGCATGCTCTTCGGCGCCGGAATCGTCCTGCTGAACGAGCGTCTCGTCGCCACCGGCCGCCCCGCGCTGCGCGTGCATCTGCGCCGCAACATCGCGCTGCTGCTCATCGGCTTCGCGCACGCACACCTGCTGTGGTCCGGCGACATCCTCTTCCACTACGCGGCCGCCGGAATCCTGCTCTATCCCTTCCGCCGGATGCGCCCGCAAAGACTCGCCGCCATCGGAGTTTTTTTTCTAGTGATTGAACTCGGAACAGAACTGCATTTTACGCAGCGCCAGACAGAGGAGCCGCGCGATCCCAACAGCGTGAATCGCCACGAGTTCAACCCGCCCTCATGGCTTGTCGACTGGGAATTGCGCACGTTTCGCGGTAGCTGGAGCCAAGCCCAAGAATTGCGATCCAGGGACTCCTGGGAGCAGGAAACCAACGGATTCCGCTTCTTCATCTTCTGGTGGTGCGGCGGCCTAATGCTGATCGGCATGGCACTGTACAAGTTGGAATTCTTCAGCGCTCACGCGCCGCCGCGCGTCTACCTCGCCTGCGCCGCGATCGCCTTCGGAATATGCCTGCCCGCGGTCGCGTGGGAGATCTGGCACAGCTTCGCGCTCGGGTGGAACTCGCCGCAGGTGGACCAGTTCCACGGCATGATCAACGAAGTCGTCAGCGTACCCATCGCGCTCGGCATCGCTTCGATCGTCATGCTCTGGTGCCAACTGCGGATATTCGCCGGCGCCGCCGCCCCGCGCACGGACCGCGCACTCTTCGGCCTCTCGCTCTACGACCGCCTCGCCGCCACCGGCCGCATGGCGCTCACGAACTACCTCATGCAAACCATTATCTGCACCACCCTCTTCTACGGCCACGGCCTCGGCCTCTACGGCTACGTCGAACGCACCGGGCAACTCTACATCACCCTCGCCATCTGGACCCTCCAACTCCTCTGGTCGCCCCTCTGGCTCCGCTACTTCCGCTTCGGCCCCTTCGAATGGCTCTGGCGCAGCGCAACCTACTTCCGATTGCAACCCCTGCTGCGCTAAGTAGGGGCCGCCCCCTGTGGCCGACCTATTTAAATAGGGACAGCCACCCATTTATTGACGCGCCCGTTCTATTCATAAATAGGTGGCTGTCCCTATTTAATCCGAGACGCAGCATCTTCCCGAGAAACATCGGAGCGGCGGGAAGAGATTGCTTCGTCGCAACCGCGCTCCTCGCAATGACGTGGGGTTGCCTCAGGCGAGGAATCGACGGTCTCGGTTCATCGCGCATCGGACGGAGACCGATGCTACGGGGGCTGCGTTACTTCGGCAGCGGCTGGTATTTGTCCAGCCAAGCGAGCGTCTCGTTCATCATCGGCAGGCGCGGCAGGGGCGCATGGCCGCCCTCGAGGACCACGTGCTTCTTGTCGGCCTCCGGCGTGCCCAGGCGGGCCATCAACGGCTTCTGCGAGGCTTCGACCGGAAAGGTGTAGTCGTATTTGCCGGAGATGAGAAGCACCGGTTGCACAATACGCGGCAGATAGCTGATCACGTTTGACGTGGGATTGGCATAAAAGCGGCTGCTCAGCGGCAGACCCCCGTACACCAGAATGCCCACGCTAAACCGTTTTTCGATCGCCAACACGTACTGTCCGGCGATGGCGCCGAGACTGGCGCCCATGAAGCACGGCTTCGACATGTCCATGTCAGGGCGTTCAGATAAATAGTCGATGGTGCTACCGACTTCCTTCGTGCTGCTCACGAAGAAATCCCGCGGGCCCTGCAGCGTGGTAAGAAACGTCTCAATCGTTTTTCCGCCGCCGCGCGTAAATGTACCCTTGTACTCGGGGAACACAAGGGCCCGGCCGCTGCGGACCACGAAGTCGAAGGCATACAAGGAGCGCGGATTAAAGTCCTTGTCGATCAGGCTGTTGAGACCCGGAAAGAAGATGACCGCTGGGAACGGCCCCGTCTGCCCCTCCGGCAAGTAGATGTGCAAAATAAGCCGGTCGTCACCGGCAGGGCTGTCTACCGTCACGAGTTCCTCGACGATGCCCGGTAGCACCGTGCCCCGTTTTTCTACCTTAGCGTTGCTGGCGCCGCGCGTATACGTAAACCCACTGCGTAATACCTCGAAGGTCTCGTTGGAAGCCGGGGCGATCGCGTCGAAGTCGATGTGATCCACCGAAACGCTTCGCGCGAGTTGCGCGGGAACCGCCGCGCCCTGCGGCATCGCCATGCAGCGAAAGCCGTTTGTCGCCGAGCGGTCCCACGGCGAGAGCGCGTTGGACTGGTTGAACATGTACCCGATGTCGTTCCATGCACCGCCCAAGCAGTAACGGTTTTTATCTCCGTCCGCGTTGTAGATCCACTCGCGCACGTTGCCCGCGATGTCGAGCGCGCCGCCGAATCCCATCCCCGGAAACTTGCCGGCCGGCGCCGGACCCTCGCCCTCGAAGTTACTCATCGGCACGATGTAGGGGCTGAAGGGCTCGACCAATTCGTAGCGCGTGTGCGCGGCGCGGCCCCAGTGGTAAATCGTCGGCAACGTCTTACCACGGAACCGCGCGTAGGCCATCGCCTCGTACCAGCTCAGGCCGCTGACGGGATAGTCGTCCTTGCCCGCCGGAAAGCGGCCCAGCTCCCACGCCGCCGGTCCGGGCTTGCCGGTCTGGTCGACGAATAAAGCGCGCGCGGTCTCAAAGGGGACCTCGGCGCCGTCGCGCTCGAAAAGGTCTTTCCAATATTCTTGATTGTCGTAGCCGCCCGTGGCGACAAACTCGTAGTAGTCTTTGTTCGTCACTTCCGTGCGATCGATGAAGTACGCGCCCACGTTCGTCGCGCCCAGCACCGGCATGCCCCCCAGCCCCGGCAACACACCGCCCTCGTCGATCGGAATCGTCCCCGGTGGCGTATCGGCCGCGCGGTAGAGCGCGAATTCGAGAACCAGCGCGTCCTTGTACAGCGGCCTGGTCGTGTAGATATGGTTCTTCGGCCGCACGACCTCCGCGAATTCGC
>JBCLBO010000099.1:0-10420 GCA_038916785.1 Candidatus Hydrogenedentales bacterium
GCGCCGCTGGCGATCGTGGACAAGCGCCGGCCGAAGGATAACGAGGCCGAGGTGATGAACCTGATCGGCGACGTGAAGGGCAAGCGGGCCTTCATATTCGACGACATGATCGACACGGCGGGCACGCTGGTGAAGGCTGCGCAGGCGATCATGGATCACGGCGCGATTGAAGTTTCGGCCTGCGCCACGCACGCGGTGTTCAGCGGCAATGCGATCCAGCGCATCCAGGATTCGGTGCTCAAGGAGGTGATCGTGAGCGATACGATCCCGCTGCGCGAGGAAGCGCAGCGCTGCCCGAAAATTAAAGTCGTCACCTTCGCACCGCTGATCGGCGAGGCGATAAAACGTATCCATGAAGAAAAATCGGTGAGCATTTTATTTCGCCAACACTTGGGAGTCAGTCCGTCATGAAGATTGTTCCGTTGACTGTAAGCCGCCGGGAAAGCGACGGCAAGGGCGCCCCGGGGCGCATCCGCCGGACCGGGTTCGTTCCGGCCGTGGTATATGGCTTGGACATCAAGCCGCTGAGCATCAAGATCAACGCGCGCGAACTCTCTCGCCTGATTCACGGCGCGCTGGGCGAGCACGCGATCGTGCAGCTTACGGTCGAGGGCGAGAGCGCGCTGGGCGGCCCGGCCATGCTCAAAGAAGTGCAGCATCACCCGGTCCGCGGCGACGTGGTGCACGCGGACCTTTTCCGCATCGACTTGACGAAGAAGATCACGACGCGGGTCCCGATCAAGCTTGACGGTCAGGCGAAGGGCGTCATCGACGGCGGTATCGTCGAGCACACGACGCGCGAGGTGGAGGTGTCGTGTCTGCCGACGGCCGTCCCCGATTTCCTGTTGATCAGGGTTTCCGATCTCGGCATCGGCCACAGCGTCCATGTCCGCGACCTCGTCGTTCCTGAAGACATCGAGGTATTGACCAATCCCGAGCGCGTGGTCGCGTCGTGCCTGGCGCCGCGCACCGTGAAGGAAGAGACCGAGGTTGCGGTGGCGCCGGTGGAAGGCGCGGCGGTCCCGGCGGCGGGCGCGGCGGCGGGTGCTGCTCCGGCGGCGGGTGCTGCTCCGGCGGCGGGAGCGGCGCCGGCGGTTGGCGCGAAGAAGGGCGGCGGCGAGAAGGCGGCCAAGCCCGGCAAGAAGTAGGCTGAACCGATGGGACCGCGCGCGGCGTGAAGCTTATCGTCGGCCTCGGCAATCCGGGCGCGGCCTATCGCCATACGCGCCACAACGTGGGCTTTGACGTGATGGATCGGCTGGCGGCGCGCCTGGAGGCGGAGTTTTCCCGTGAGAAGTTCAGCGGGCAGATCGCCGAGGCGCGCATCGGCGGCGAGAAGGTGTTGCTGCTCAAGCCGCTGACCTATATGAACCGCAGCGGCGATAGCGTTGCGCAGGCGGCGCGGTTTCATGCGGACTCGCCGGCCGATATTTTGGTCGTCTACGACGAAGTGGATTTGCCGCTGGGCAAGCTGCGGCTGCGCACGACGGGAAGCGGCGGTACGCATAACGGGATGAAATCGGTAATCGAGCGCTTGGGTTCGGAGGATGTGCCGCGGATGCGCGTGGGCGTCGGCGCCGAGCGCGAGAAGGGCGAGCGGGTCGCGCACGTGCTGGGGAGATTCCGGCCGGAGGAGCGCGACGAGATCGCCCAGGCGATTGACCGGGCGGCCGATGCGTGCCGGTGCTTTCTCGAAGAGGGAATTGACGCGGCGATGAACGGGTTTAACTAAAAGGCAGGGTGACCGATGTTGCACACTATCAGCGTCCTCGTGGACAACCATTTCGGCGTGCTTTCCCGTATTTCGGGGCTGTTCAGCGCGCGCGGGTACAACATCGAGAGCCTGTGTGTAGGGGTGACCGAGGACCCGGCCGTTTCGCGCATGACGGTGGCGGTTCGCGGCGATGAGCGCGTGCTCGATCAGATCGTGGCGCAGCTGCACAAGCTGGTCGAGGTCATCGAGGTGAAGGACCTTACCCGCGAGAAGCACGTCGAGCGCGAGCTTGTGTTGCTCAAGGTCGCGGCCGACGCGTCGCGGCGGACGGAGCTGCTCGAAGTGTGCAACATCTTCCGCGTGAAGGTGATCGACATGAGCGCGGAGGCCGTGATCGTCGAGGTGACGGGATCGGAGGACAAGATCGCCGCCTTCATCGAGATGGCGCGGCCCTTCGGCATCGCTGAACTCGCGCGCACGGGCAAGATCGCGTTGTCGCGCTCGTTGAATGGACAGCTATCGAACGCGGACGCCGCGAAGACCGCGTCCTGACACCTAGATCGAGGAGAGGAATTGCATGGCGACGATTTATTACGAGAAGGACGCCGACCTCAAGGTCCTGAGCGGGAAGACGGTCGCGGTGATCGGATACGGGAGCCAGGGCCATGCCCATGCGATGAACCTGCGCGACAGTGGGGTGAAGGTGGTCATCGGGCACCGGGGCGGCGCGGCGAGCAAGACCTGCCATGCAGCGAAGGGGGCCGGCTTCGAGGTGTTGTCCGTCGCCGAGGCGTCCCGGCGCGCGGACCTTGTCATGATTCTGATTCCGGACACGATCCAGAAGGACGTGTATGAGAAGGAAATCGCGCCGAACTTGAAAGGCGGCAGTTCGGTCATGTTCGCGCACGGGTTCAACATTCACTTTGGGCGCGTGAAACCCGCGGCGGGTCTCGATGTGTTTATGATTGCGCCGAAGGGTCCCGGCCATCTCGTGCGCGACGAATTCGAGCGCGGCGCGGGCGTGCCGTGCCTTGTGGCGATCCACCAGGACGCGACGGGCGGGGCGCTCAAGAAGGCGCTGGCCTACGGCCTGGGGATTGGCGGCGCGCGCGCGGGCATCATCCAGACGACGTTTAAGGAAGAGACCGAAACGGACCTGTTTGGTGAGCAGACGGTGCTCTGCGGCGGGTCGGCGTCGCTGATCAAGGCCGGGTTCGAGGTGTTGATAGAGGCTGGATACCAGCCGGAGATCGCGTATTTCGAGGTGATGCACGAGTTGAAGCTGATCGTGGATCTATACTATCGTGGCGGATTGAAATTCATGAACTACTCCGTGAGCGACACGGCGGAATACGGCGGGTTGACCGTCGGTCCGCGGATTGTCACGGAGCAGACCAAGCAGGTGATGCGCGACACGCTCACGCGCATCCAGACCGGGGACTTCGCCAAGGAATGGATCGCGGAACACGAATCCGGCGGGAAAAATTTCCAACGCCTGCGCGACGCGGATGCGAACCATCCCGTCGAGAAGGTGGGGGCGGAACTCCGAAAGATGATGCCCTGGATCAAATGACTCTGGCCGCAGCGGACGCTGCGGCCTTTCGCTTTTCGGCGCGTGGTGCGCGGGAGACCGTTTCGTGAATAGCCTGCTGAAGCTCCAGCTCCTGGACGCGCGCATTCACGTCTGCCACAGCCGCGAGAGGGAAATCCCGAAACAGAAGACGAAGTTTCTCACTGTGCGCGATCGGCTCTCGGTGGAGCTCAAAGAGCGCGAGCAGAAGGTCAAGGCGCTCGATGTCGAGCAGCGGACCTACGAGGGCGACATCGATCAGAAGAAAGCGTCGATCCTCAAGTATCAGCAGCAGCTGAACGCCGTGAAGAGGAACGAGGAATATACGGCGCTGTTGCACGAGATCGACACCGTCAAGAAGGGAATCGGTCAGCGCGAGGAACGGATCATCGCTATCATGGTGGAGATGGACGAGGCCCGCGCGCGGCTGGTCGAGGACCGCAAACGCATCGCCGAGGAGCAAAAAGGGCTCGACAAGCAGTGCGCGGAGATTGACGGCGAATTGACCGAGGCGGTGAAACAACGTCAGGCGCTGGAGGGAGAGCGGCCGGGCATCGCCACGGGCGTGGCGGGCGGCCTGATGACGAAGTACGAGCGCCTGCGGAAGAAGTATCCGTCGGGCGACGTCGTGGTGCCGATGAAAGACGAAGTGTGCACCGGCTGCAACATGCACATGCGGCCGCAGATCGTGAACGAGATTTTACAGGGGCACAAAATCCACGCGTGCCAGCATTGCGCCCGGCTTCTGTATCATCCGGACAATTTCACCGAGGACGAGGCGGGCAAGCACGAGGCGGCGTCGGGCGTCGAGGCCTGAGATGACCTTCTTCAAGCGCAGCAAGTTCGCCGGGTTCATCGGCGAGAAGAACCGTGTGCCGGACGGCGTCTGGATGAAGTGCACGAGTTGCAAGCAGCCCGTGTACCGCAGCGAGGTCGAGGAAAACGACAAAGTCTGCCCGGCCTGCGGATTTCATTTTCGCATTGGCGCTCGAGACCGGCTCGGGCACCTGCTCGATCCTGAGTCTTTCGTCGAGACGCACACCGAGATCAAGAGTGCGGATCCGTTGAAGTTTGCGGTCGGCAAGGAAACCTACGCGCAGCGGCTCGCGCGCGCGCAGAACGATACCGGCCTGGACGAAGCGATGCTCACCGGTTTCGGTGCGATCGAGACGCGGCGCGCGGTCTTCGCGGCGATGGATCCCGGCTTCATCATGGCGAGCATGGGGTCGGCGGTGGGCGAGCGGTTCTGCCGGGCCGCGGCGGACGCGATCCGGGAACACCTGTGTTTCATTGTGTTCGCTGCTTCGGGCGGCGCGCGGATGCAGGAAGGAACCGTCGCGCTGATGCAGATGGCGAAGACGGCCAACGCCGTGCGCCAGATGAACGAGGCGGGCGTGCCGTTCATCTCGGTGCTCACGGATCCGACGACCGGCGGCGTGTATGCCAGCTTCGCCAGCCTGGGCGACGTGATGCTCGCCGAGCCCGGCGCGAACATCGGCTTCGCGGGCAAGCGGCTGATCGAGAGCGCGCTCAAGGTGAAGCTGCCCGAGGGGTTCCAGACGGCCGAGTTCCAATCCCGGAACGGGTTCGTCGATCGCATTGTCAAGCGGAATGAGATGCGGCCCTTTCTCAGCAAGCTCCTGGCCTACATGACGCCGCAATAGTGCGGCCCGCGCGGACCTAGCCGTGACTCCCGTCGAGTATTTGTATAGTCTCGAATTGCACGGCATCAAGCTCGGCCTCGAGAACATCCGCCGGCTCATGGACGCCGCCGGCCACCCAGAAACGCGGTACACGACGGTACACGTCGCCGGGACGAATGGAAAAGGCAGCGTCGTCGCCATGATCGACGCGATGCTGCGCGCCGCCGGGTATCGCACGGGGCGATTCACCAGTCCGCATCTGATCAGCGTGCGCGAGCGGTTTTTGGTGGATCGGGAAATGATCTCGGCGGACGATCTGGACCACCACATTGATTATTTCCGCCGGTCCGCGGAGCAGTTGGGAATCGTGCCGACTTTTTTCGAGCTGTGCACGGCGGTGGCGTTCGGGTATTTCGCCGAGGGGCGCGTGGACGTTGGCGTGATCGAGGTCGGCATGGGCGGGCGCTTTGACTCGACCAATGTGGTCACGCCCGCGGTGACGGTCATCACGAATATTTCGTTGGAACACACGAAGTATCTCGGGGACACCGTTGAGAAGATCGCGTTCGAGAAGGCGGGGATTGTGAAGGCCGGTGTTCCGCTGGTGCTCGGCGAACAGCATGCCGGCCCGGTGGAGGTGATCTGCGGGCGCGCGCGGGAATTGGGCGCGCCGGTGCGCCGATTGGGCGGCGATTTCACGTGCGCCGTCGAGGGCCCGTCGCGCGCGCAGCGCTTCTCGTTCGAGGGCCTTGGCCTGACGCTGGACGGTGTTTCGATGGGCCTGCCGGGACCTTATCAGCGGGACAACGCGGCGCTGGCGGTGGCCGCGGCGATCGAATTGCGCGGGGCGTGCCCGCGGCTCGATGCGCCGGCCATCGCGGCGGGACTGGGCGGCGCGCGCTGGCCTTGCCGCCTCGAGCGCGTGCTCGATACTCCTGAGACGATTATCGACGTCGCACACAACGCGGCGGGCGCGCAGGAGCTTGTGCGTGCGCTGGAGTGTCCGAGCATCCTGGTGTTGGCGGTCTCCAGCGATAAGGACGCTACGGCGATTATTTCCGCGCTCGCGCCCAAGGCGCGCATGCTCATCCTGACGCAGTTCGACGGCCCGCGTGCGTTGCCGGTGGCTGCGCTGGCCTCTTGCGCGCGCGATTTCGTGCATGAGCAGATCGCCTCACTTCCTCAGGCCATTGCCCGCGGAATCGCGCAGGCGCGCGCGGAGGGTCTGCCCCTGGTGATCACCGGTTCGCTATTCACCGCGGGCCAGGCCCGCAGGATTCTCATTGACGAGTACGGGGCGGCCCCGGTCGAATTCTGAGTGGATTGCTTGGGGTAGCGCGCCGGAGCGCTCGGGTTATTCGCGATACTCTTCGGCCAATCGGCGGACGATGTTTGTGGTCGAGCGGCCTTCGACTCCGGGGATGATAGCGATGCGTCCGCCGTAACTTTCCACGAGCCGGCGCTCGTCCTGGTTGATGGTGTCGAGGGTGTAGTCGCCGCCCTTGACGTAGATATCCGGGCGGAGTGTCTCGATCGCGCCGAGCGGCGAGATTTCGTCGAACACGGTCACGAAACCTACCGCGCTGAACGCGGACATGATCAGCGCGCGCTCGTCCTGCGGCACGATCGGGCGCTCGGGGCCTTTTAACGCACGCACCGAGGCGTCGCTGTTCAGGCCGACGACGAGGACGTCGCCCTCGCGCGCGGCGCGCTCGAGATAGAGCACGTGGCCGGCGTGGATAATGTCGAAGCAGCCGTTGGTCCAGACGATGCGCTTGCCGGTGCGTCGAAGCGCATCGAGGACGCGGCGCAATTCTCCCAGGGGGACGGCCTTGCCCGATGGGTTCCCGCCTTCGGCCAGTCGTAATACTTCGTCGCGGCTTACCGTGACGACGCCGGGCCGGCCGACCGAAACCGCGGCGGCAGCGTTGCCGATGTAGGCGGCCTCTTCGAGCGATGCGCCCGCGAGGAGGGCCAATGTGACTGCGGCGGTGACGGTGTCACCGGCGCCGGTCACGTCCACGACGCGCGGGGCCATCGCGGGCCGCGTGAACGACCCCGCCTTGCTGAATCCGGTTATGCCGCGCTCGCCGCGGGTGATGAGTCCGGCGTCGAGCACGCCGAGCAATAGCCGGCCCGCCTTCGTTAGGCCCTCCGGAGTGCTCGTATCGACGCCGAAGGCCTGGCCGAGTTCGCCATCGTTCGGCACGGCGACACCGAAACCGTTGAAGCGATGGATGCGTCCGCGGGAGTCGCCGACGGTGAGGATATTCTTGCGCCGCCCGATTTCGGCGACGCAGGCGAGCACGCCCGCGCTGGCGACGGAACCGACTTGATCGACGACCACGATCGCATCGGCGTTTTCGGCGGCCTTCTCGATTGCGCGAATGACTTCGCGTTCGATCTCGCCGGAGATGGGCGGCGGCGTGGGGGTGTCGGTGCGCAAGATTTCCTGCGGTACGCTGTGGGCCGCGTGGGCGGAGAATTTCCCGTAGGTGTTGGTCGGGCGCGCGGCGTCCACGACCAGGCCGCTCGCGTCCACGCCGAAGCGCGCGAATTCCGCGCGCAGAGTGCCCGCATTCGAGTCCGCGCCGACGACCCCGACCACGGAGGCCTGCGCGCCCAGCGAGGCGACGTTGCATGCGGCGTTGCCGGCGGCGCCGGGGTTGTAGCGGCGCTCCGCGATCTCGACGATCGGGACGGGACTCTCGAGGCTCACGCCGGTCATGAGACCGCGCACGACTTCATCGAGGTACACGTCCCCGACGACCACGACGCGCTTGCGGTCGAAGTGGACGAAGAGTTCCTTGAGCCGTTCGGAAGTCACGCGAATCCGTCCCCCTGCGCGCAGCCGCGCGAGGCACGAATTGTACGGAAGGCCGGGTCGCGCAATCCAGCTTATTGAAGGGACTGGAGTTGCGCCGGTATACTACTGGCTTCTGTGTCCGGCGCAGCCCGGATTTTAAATCCCCGGGACGACAAGCATGAACACCGCCAACGCCATTACTTTGGTGCGCCTCGCGCTGATTCCCGTCTTTATCGCGCTGCTGCTCAACTACCGGCCTGATGCGGGGATGGAAGGCGTGCGCGTCGCGGCGTTCATTGTGTTTGTGGCCGCGGCGATTTCCGACGGCGTTGATGGCTACATCGCGCGCCATTACAACCAGCGCACGCGAGTGGGCGCGGTGCTCGATCCGATGGCGGACAAGCTGCTGACCAATCTCTCATTTGTGTTCCTCGCGGCGCTGCCGTCCTTCGACACGCAGGTGCCGAAGTGGCTGCCGGTGATCGTGCTTGCTCGCGACATAACGATTGCCAGCGGATCTTTCATGCTCAACAAGTTCATGGGCCCGCTCCACGTCCGGCCGCGCATTCTGGGCAAGGCGGCGACGGTGGCGCATAGCGTGGCGATCGCGGCGGTGGTGATTAACCTGCCTGGCGCGGAGCGGATTTTGATGATGACGGCGGCGATTTCGGTCCTGTCGCTCGCCGACTACCTGCTGCACGGCTACGAAGAAGCACTGCCCGGGCGGTCCGCAGAGACGAGCGCCGCCTGATGACCGCGAAAAGGAAACAACTGCCCCTGGTGGCGATCTGCGGCCGGCCCAACGTCGGCAAGTCGACGCTCTACAACCGGCTTACGGGCCGGCAGAGCGCGATCGTGCACTACGAGGAAGGCATCACACGCGATCGGCACTTCGGCACCGCGCAGTGGCACGGCCGGCGGTTCCGGGTCGTGGACACGGGCGGCATTGTGGAGTCGCCGATAGACCCGATCGTCCGCAAGATGCAGGAGCAGGTGCGCCTTGCGATGGCGGAGGCCTCCGTCGTGGTGTTTGTAGTGGACGGGCGGGCGCCGCTTACGCGGGTGGACTTCGAACTGCGCGACGAACTGATTAAACTCGGCAAGCCGATCGTGCTGGCGGTGAACAAGCTGGACAACGAGCAGTTTGAGCCGCTGCGCCACGAGTGCCACGAGCTGGGCGTGGGCGAACCGATCGCCGTTTCATCGACGCATGGTCTCGGCGCGGACGCGCTGGCGGACGCGATTCTCGCGCATATGCCGAACGCTCCGGAAGTACCTGTCGTGCCGGAACCCGATCCGGACGCGGAGCCTGTTGAAGAGGAGGAGCGGCTGGTGCGCGTGGACGACGGCATCACGCGGGTGGCGGTCGTCGGCCGTCCGAACGCGGGCAAGTCGTCTTTCATCAACGCGCTGCTGGGTGAGGAGCGCACGATCGTGCACGAGACGCCGGGCACGACGCGCGACGCGATCGACATTGAGTTCCGGTACAAGGAGCAGGAATATCTGCTGATTGACACGGCGGGCATGCGCAAGAAGGCGGGGATTCGCACGCCGGTCGAGTATTTCAGTGTGGCGCGGTCGCTGCGCGCGATTCGCCGGGCCGATGTCTGCCTTGTGCTGATCGACGGGAAGGAAGGCATCGGCGAGCAGGATCTCAAGATCGTCGACTACGCCACGGAGCAGGGCACGCCGATGGCGCTGGTGTGGACCAAGTGGGACCTAGTCGAGCAGAAAGAGAAACGCTTCGCGGAGTTGAAGGAAGACATCGATCTCAAGGCGCCCTTCCTGCACTTTGTGCCGATGATCACGATCTCGAACGTCGCGCGGACGCGGCTCTTCAAGACGATCGAACTGGTCGATCAGCTGGCGGAGGCGGCGAAGAAACGCGTAGCGACGGGGCCGCTGAATACTTTCCTCGGGCGCATCAAGGATGAACACCAGCCACCGACGTTCAAGGGGCGCGTTCCGAAGATTCTCTACATGACGCAGGCGAGCGTGAAACCGACGGTGTTTGTGATGTTCGTTAACCAGCGCAAGCTGTTTCACTTTAGTTACCTGCGCTATATTGAGAACCGGCTCCGGGCGGAGTACGGCTTCGAGGGCGTGCCGATCAAGCTCGAACTGCGCGAGGGTAAGCCGGATTCATGATCGCGACCGCCGGGGCGGTGCTTCTTTCGTATGTGCTGGGCTCGGCGCCGACGGGCCTGTGGCTGGGGCTCTGGCTGCGCAAGGTCGATATTCGCGAGCACGGCAGCCGCAACATCGGCGCGACGAACGCGCTGCGCGTGCTCGGCAAGACGCTGGGCGCCGCCGCCCTTGCGGGCGACATGGCCAAGGGCGCGATCCCGGTGCTTGTTTTCGCGCGGATGTCCGAGTGGAATTATGCGCCAATCGTTTGCGGACTCGCCGCGATCTGCGGGCATACCTTTTCGCTCTTTCTGAAATTCCACGGCGGCAAGGGCGTCGCGACGGGCGCGGGTGTGTTTTTCGGGTTGGCGCCCATTCCTACGGCGATCGCACTGGGCGTATTCGTCGCCGTGTTCGCCGCGACGCGTATGGTGAGCGCCGGCAGCATCCTGGGCGCGGTGACGATGGCCGTCACGGTGTATCTGTTTCCGATAGACCCTATCGTGCGCGGCGTCGCGGTGGCCGTGGCGGCGCTGATCGTGGTTCGGCACCGCGACAAT
>JBCLBO010000100.1:0-10276 GCA_038916785.1 Candidatus Hydrogenedentales bacterium
CTGAAGCGTTCGCCCGACCGCTTCAGCCGTCCCTACCGAGACTCCAATTCTTAGGGACACCGCATACTACAACACCCGCAAACTCTCGGATCGTGAGCGATTGGAAGAGGTCTCGAGTATGGTCGCCCGGAAGCGGTCGGACTATGCTATAATTGTTGCCGTAAGCCCGGTCTAGGACTTTCGGTCCGCGTCGGCCCGAGGCATGAAGGCGAAGGGATGCAAACAAAAAAAACGGGACTGCCCCACGAAGCACCTATGGAGCGATTCCGAAGAAGTTTGAAGGCAGTTATCTCGGCTCCGAAAGAAGAAGTCGAGCGAAGAATTGAATCGGATCGCAAGAGAAAGAAGCAACATCGCTAGGGGTCGGACCTAGACCTCGCGGATTAGAGCCGCGCGTTCTACCGATTAAACTACGATGCTGTTGGTGGAAGGTCGCCTCGCACTGTTCGGAGAGTTTCACTGGCCAAAGTTACCGCTCTCCTACTAGGCACTCTTGCTATTCGCGCCCCCAGCCGTGCGACGACCCTCCAAGGTCTTCCACGGTTGGGGTTTTTTGTAATGTCTTACTCATGCTCCCACCTTTCCTTTCTCTGCGGTTGATTCCCCCGCGCAGGGAAAATTATGTACCAGGCGCAAAATGCGGCCTGACAAGCTCATGAAATTTCACGGTCTGGTGATACATAACACGCTCATTCTTTTCGACGCGCTCAAGGTGACCGCTCTCAACAAACCGTTCCATAGCGCCGCGAAGCAAAAGCTTCGCATGCTTGGAGTTAGTCTTCCATCCATGGGTAAGAGCGAATTGCAAGACTTCCGTTACGCTCATAGAATTACCACTCCCGTTCAAGCGGAAAGCTTGAATGACAGCATCTCTAGGCCCCTTACCAGCGAATCGCGGAGGAGGCGCTGAAGAAATTCGGATATTGGAGATATGCTGCACGCGCGGAGCGGCATTCTCTACTTGCGCCATATTCGGCGCAACACTCGAAAGAGCGCGCATTAGATGTTCACGCGTTTCTCGAAGCAAGCGGATACGCCGGAGTGCGTCTTCATACTTAGCTAGTTCAGTATCAATTTCGGTAATCTTTGAGCGAAGCCCAGTTATCAAATTCTCATCAGTGCTTTTCATGGTAGCCCCTATAAGCAGCCGTTCAGTGGTAAGCAGGATTAAAGCAAACTTTGCTAAGCATGTCAAATTTCATAGCCGTTCCGTATTGGAGCATGGTCAGCGAAGGTCGTTATTGCCCTTGTTCCGCGACTTGTTCCGCGACTGGCCCGTTCGGAGTTCCGCGTTCACGCGGGCGCTCTGCGGCGGAACCCCGCCTAAAGGCGGAACTCCGAACGAGGCCCTTGTTTCGCACCTGTGTTTACGGGCCGCTTCGAGCGCTGCACATTCTTGCACCCCTTCGTTCCCCACACACTCCGCGGTCAGCGCCCGCGCTGGTTCCCCATCGGCTCCATAAGCCCCATTCCTCCCATTTCGTCCCATCGGTCCCTTCGCACCCAGTGCAACAACTCGCACATATCTATAGAGGCTTCACCACCGGCGGCACCCCGGTATGGCACCCGGCGCGCATGTTCGTTACACTGGAGGTTCCGTTCAACCACAGGCATCGCATGGACTTGTACAAGGAAATCCTTTCCCGCGCGGGATCCGCGCCGCTGGTGCTCGGCACCGTCGTCGAGACGGCCGGCTCGACTCCCCAGAAGGCGGGGTGTCAGTCGCTGTTGGACACGGCGGGCGTTTTTCTTGGCACGCTCGGCGGGGGCATGGTCGAGGACGAGGCGCAGCGGCTGATGCGCGCGGCGCTGGCGGATGGTCAGCCGCGGCTATTCGAGCGGCGGCTGGACGACGACTACAGCCGGACGGCCGGGCCGATCTGCGGCGGGGTCATGCGGATTTTCATTAACCCGCGGGCCGCCGCGCACACCGATGCGATCCGCGCGGCGCTCGACGCCGCAGCGACGCGCCGGCGCGCGGCCTTGCTCACCACCATCGACAGCGCGAACGGCGCTCTTGGCCTCATCGAGTACCACGATGCGCCCCGGGGAGGGTCGCGCTCCCGCGCGACCGAAGGCGCCCCGGCAGCTCTCGCGCACAAGACCGTCGCCAAACTTCTCGCCGAAGAGCGGCCCGGCGTCGCCGAAGTGGGGGAGGGGCGGCGCGTGTTTGTCGAGCCCATCGTCCCCACGCCGCGCTTGCTCGTGGTCGGCGGCGGGCATGTCGGCCAGGCCGTCGCGCGGCAGATGATAGGCCTCGGTTTTGAAGTGTCGGTCATCGACGATCGTGAGGAATTTTCGCGCGCCGAACTTTTTCCGGACGGCGTGCAGACCCAGTGCGGAAACATCCGTGAACTTGTGTCGGCTTTCCCGAAGGACCCGGACACCTACATCGTGCTTGTATCAAAGGGCCACGGGCTCGACGCCGAGGCGCTCGAAGCCTGCATCCATTCCGAGGTCGCCTATCTCGGCATGATCGGCAGCCGCCGCAAGGTGCGCATGCTCCGCCAGCATTTCCTCGACGACGGCCTCGCCTCGCAGGCCGAGTGGGATCGCCTCGTCGCGCCCATCGGCTACGACATCGGCGCGGTGTCCGTCCCCGAAATCGCGATCAGCATCGCCGCGCAGCTTATCGCCGCGCGCCGCCTGCCGCAGGCTGTGCGCGGCATCGCCACCAAGGCGCACTAGCCCATGCCGGTCGGCGCGATCGTGTTGGCCGCCGGCGCCTCCACGCGCATGGGCCAGCAAAAACTCCTGCTGCCCTTCGCGGGAACGACCGTGATCGCGCACATCGTGCGCGAACTGCACGCGGCGCAGGTCGCCGCCGTCCACGTTGTCGTAGGTTACGAACCCGATCGCATCCGCGCGGCGCTCAGCGGCACGCGCGTGAACATCGTCGAGAATCCCGACTACACCCGCGGGATGCTCAGTTCTGTCCGCACAGGGCTAGCCTCCGCCGCGGCCTCATGGACAGCGGCCCTCATCGCGCTCGGCGATCAGCCGCTCATTCGCGCGCCGCACGTCGCCGCGCTGCTCGCCGCGCACGCCGCCAATCCGGAGCGCATTCTCGTGCCGGGGCATGAAGGCCGCCGCGGGCATCCGCTCCTGCTGCCGCAGCGCTACTGGGCCGAGGCCGCAGTGCAACACAGCGACACTGGGTTAAGGGGACTTCTCCACGCCCACGCGGAGGACCTGCAGGTGGTGGAGCTGGGGACGGACGAAGTACTGAGCGACATGGACACCCCAGAAGACTACACGCGCGCGCTCGCGCGCGCCGAGGACCGGCGCCCGGAGTGATGACTCCGGCTTGAGCGCGTCCATGATCGCTTCGAGCTTGGTCCAACGGGCCTCGTCGGCGGGATTGGCGCGCCGTTCGTCGTTTACTCGGCCCGATAGCGCCAGCGTGTCCGCGATGGCCTGCTGCTCGGCCGCAAGTTCTTGCCGATCGAGCTCGATCGCTTGCGCGGGCCCGCGGCCGGACTCCAAAGTGTCCTCGCTCATCGCGCTGCCGAATTGTCAGAACACTATCTCAAAAGAGGAAGAGGCGGTCTCCGCGGCCTCCCAAGTCGCCACCACACGATCCACGCGCGCCAGCGCCGGGCCGCGATGAGACCACGCCAGCAATTGCTCGATCGCGGGGCGTTCCCCCTGCACGAGCGCCTCCACGCGGCCATCGGGCAGATTGCGGACCCATCCGCGCAGGCCCAACTTGAGCGCCTGCCGATAGAGCGAATGGCGAAACCCGACGCCCTGGACCAACCCCGAAACGAACAGGTGTAACTTTTCCGTCATGACCGCGTCAGTTAGCGAGGAAATCCTTTGCTCGCTTCCCAAACTCTCGATTGCCAATTTGCATGGCGGCCAGACACGCCGTTAGGGCGACTGTGGGATCCGTGCTTTGGATGGGCCCCGCCAGGACGGGCAACATATCGCGCCGCATCGTATTTCCCATCAGGGCGCACACGGCCCGCTGCACAGTGTTTACGGACGCTTCCTTGAATTTCTGATCGCCCGTTTTCCCGGCCGCGTAGATGTCGCCGGGGCGGGTATTCAGGACGTCAGTGACGATGCCCTTCGCCTGAATGTCTCCCGCAATGTACAGCGCCATCGCCGCGCTCGCCCGGAAGATGAGGTTTTCTGCGTTCGGGTCGAAGGGTTTTTCGAGGAATCCGCGCAGGAATTTCAATGCGTCCGGATCGCCGTCTCTGGCGAGGACCAGCGCGGCGAAACGATCATAGGCCGGCTCTTTCATGAATTCAGTGGCGAGCAGGTTTCTTGCGCGTTCATTACCTTGAAGATACAACGCGCTAATAGCCCGGTAGCGTGGAAGACCCTCGGCCTGCTCGAGCGACTCTTCCAGCCGCCGGGTCACATCCTGGCTGCGGAACTGGCCGAGTGAGAATACGGCCGCCAGGGCCCTCGGTTCAGTGATAGAGCTCAACGCTTCGATCAATCCCTGGACCGACTCTTCGTCACCGATGCGCCCCAGCGCCATCGTCGCCGCGGGACTTATTTCCACCGACGGATCGCGAGAAAATTTGCGCAGTTCGACGACGAACTGATCGGCCTTCATCAACCCCGCCAGGATGGAGGCCGTCGCCTTTGCGCCCCGGCTGCCGCTGTCGAATCCGGCCAACAGCGTCTCGTCCGTGACGACTTCTCCGTTTTGCCAGAGGAATGCCGCAGCTGCCAGCGCCGTCGCCGCATCGTTTGTCTCGCTCAATTCCTTCAGGTACGACAGCGCACCTGCCTTATGCTCATGGTCGCTCGCGGCCAGAATATTCGCCGCGACCATTTTGACAGGCTGCACGTGCGACTCGGTGAAAATCGCCATTGCCCGGTTGGCCGCGCCCGCCACTATGCTCTTGTCCTCGGCGGTGAGGACCGTGTCGGGATCGGGTTTCTCGCCGCGTCGAATCACTCCCTTCTGCACGCGGACGTCCCGGATTTTTTCGATGCGGTAGGCGGTGGGCGCGCCGGTTGAATCGACGATGCTAACGGTGCCGCTGTCCTCGTGGATCCCCGTGATCTTAACGTTAAAATCCTGTGCGCCGGAGGTGAGGGTGATGGTCACCAGGCGACCTTCTCGGATGAGATCGGGCATCGTGGCGCCTTCGTCACCCGTGATGCGAGGCGGCTCCCCGGCCCGTGCGGCGGCGCAGAGCACCAATGCAAGCAAACACGCGCACGCGAATTTTTTCATGGATAGCATCCCCATCAGTCCGGCGCATGGCCATTGTACACAGTCCGGGCGCGGGATGGCCACCGGGATCAGTGGAGTTCGATCTTTTCGTCTTTGACGAGCCGATCCAGAAAACGCTTGGCAGTATCGAGCGAATGTACGAAAGGATTGACGGCAAGGGCCTGGAGCGCGTATTCGTAGGACTTATGGTATGACGCCTCGACGATGAGGCGTTCGCTTTCCTTGACGGCGGAAAAGAGCCCGTGCAGGAACTTCGGGCAGGTGCCCACGCGCTTGGGCTTGAACGTGCCGTCGCAGACCTCGACCGGTACCTCCACGCTGCACGCGGCCGGCAAATCGCGAATGGCGCCGTCGTTGCGCACGCATAGCACGAGCCGGCGCTTCTTCGTGCCTTCGAGCGCCCGGATCAGCGGGATGATCGTCTCCTCGTACCACGGCGTGTTTCGCGCGCGGGTCAGCCGCGGGATTTCGTTCAGGTGCTCGTCGCGATAGAGGTCGAGGATTTGCGCTTCGGCCTCGTGGAGCAATTCGGCGCGGTGTTTTCCTGCGCGCCGCTGCTCCGCTACAACGCGGTCGGCATGGAAATACAGGCTCGGCGTTCGCGTGGGGATCATGCGGAAGAGGCGAATGAGATCGGCGTCGAATCCGTTGCCGCTGTCGTGTTCGAGGCGCTCGACGAGGGAACTCATTACGCTGTGTCTGCCGACTTTGACGTCCTGGATCCAGCCGAGATGGTTGAGTCCAATGTAGTCCACGTCCAGATCGTCCGCGGGGAGGCGGAGCGCGGCCGCGAGTTTGCGGATGCAGGTGGTCGGTATGTCGCACACGCCGATCGCGCGCAGCGCGGTATGGGTGTTCAGCGCGTCGACGAGAATCCCCATCGGGTTCGTCAGGTTGATGTAGATTGCGGCGGGGTTCACCTCTTGGACGATCGCGGCCTGCTCGAACACGGTAGGCAGCGTGCGCAACGCGTTCGCCAGGCCTCCGGGGCCGACACTCTCGTCGCCCACCATGCCGTTCAGCGGAGGCAGCGTCTCGTCGCGCAGGCGCGCAGCCATGCCGCCCACGCGCACGTGATTGAGCACATATTTAGCGCCGGCCACCGCCTCGGCGAGATCGGTCGTGTGGCGAATCGAGGCGGGGAAACCGCTGCGCTTGATCAGGCGCCGGCAGAAATTGGCGACGATGGGCAGCTTCTCGCCGGGCCGGCCGAAGAGCACGACCTCGCGGACATTGATGTTGTGCGTGATGATCGAGAAGATGAACTCGGGTATGTAGACGCTGCTGCCCCCGAGTATGGCGATGCGATCGATCATGCGTGACTGCCTTCGGCGAAACCGATCGAATGATAGCAGCGGACCGGCGTGGGCGCAATGGCCCTGCCGCGGCGCGAATCAGCCAACCAGATGGTCGGGGTCGATCGGCGGGCCCTGCAGACCTGCGATGCGCGGATCGTCGGGAGCGAAGCTCTCCAGCGTGAACCTGGCGAGGGCGTGGAAGGGGCAGTCGAACTTCGCCTCGCCGCCGCTGCGATCGACGAGCGCGCCGACGCCGGCGATTTCCGCGCCGCGGGTGCGGAGGTGCTCGACGGTCTTCTTCACGGAGCCGCCCGTGGTGATGATGTCTTCGACGACGAGCACGCGCATGCCCGGATCGATCCGGATGCCGCGTTTGAGCGCCATGCCGCCGTCGCCGTCTTTTTCGGTGAAGGCGCAACGGCAGTCGAGGTGGCGGGCGGTTTCATAGGCGAGCACGATGGCCCCGGTCGCCGGGCCGGCCACGAGGGCGATTCGTTCGTGCTTGAAATGGTCCGCGAGGGCGCGGCAGAGCGCCTCGACGTGTTTGGGATATTGCATCACGCGCGAGGCCTGCAGGAAGTGACGGCCGTGGCGGCCGCTGGTATAGATAAAGTGTCCTTCGAGCAGTGCGCCCGAGTGCCGGAAGATATCCAATACTTCTGTTTCAGTCATCGATTCGAATCCGGCGTTCGAGTTGAGGCGGCCGATTCTACCCCGGTGCGCAGGTCGGCGCCGATCGCGGCATGCAGGCCGGCGAATCCGTCGCGGTCGAGCCGGTCGATGAGTCCCCGATTTATCCGCCGGACGAGGCCGGGTCCATCGTAGATTAGCGCCGTGTAAATCTGCACCAGGGCGGCCCCCGCGCGGATCCGGCGGTAGGCTTCATCGGCGGAGTCGATGCCGCCGACGCTAATGAGGCAGGTCTGGCGTCCCACGGCGGATGCGAGCGCCTTTAGAGTCTCGAAGCTTTTCTTGCGCAACAGCAGTCCGCTGATACCGCCCTTCGGCTGGGCTTCCGGGCTCAGGGTGTAGTCCACGGTCGTGTTCGTGGCCACGATGCCGGCCGCGCCCGCGTCGACCGCGGCCATGGCCAGCTCGGCCGTCTCCTCCGGGGGGCGGTCCGGCGAGACCTTGAGCAGTACGGGCCGCATCGTCGAGCGCGCGGCCCGGTCCACGAGACTTCGGACATAGTCTTTGTTCTCCAGTTCCCGGAGGCCAGGCGTATTGGGTGAGGAAAGGTTTATAACAAAGTAATCGCAGTACCCTTCGAGGTGGGAGATGAGCTTCAAGTACTCGTCCGCGACGTGTTCCGGAAGTGTTTCACGGTTCTTTCCGAGGTTTATCCCGACCGGGAGTGTCAACGGATACAGCTCTTGGAGGCGTTCCCGGATGATGTCCATGCCGGCGTTATTGAAGCCCATGGCATTCTGTACGGAACGGGACTGTTTCAATCGAAACAGTCGCGGTTTTGGATTTCCATCTTGTCCGCGGACCGTGACCGCGCCGATCTCGATGAATCCAAACCCTAGCGCGTCCCACTCCGCGGCGTACTCGGCGTCTTTGTCAAAGCCAGCCGCCAAGCCGACGGGATTTGCGAAGGTCCGGCCGAAGAGAGATTGCTCAAGCCTTGGGTCGAGGACTTGGTTGTGCCGACGGAGTCCTGGCCCGAGGACGGGCAGGCGGGCGGCCAGACCCAGCGCCCGGATCCCGAAATGGTGTGCCCGCTCAGCCTCGAGGCGGAACAGCAGCGGTTTCGCGACCTGGTACGCGGCGTCTAGCGGGTCGAAGGGGATGGCGGTCTACCTCCGTTCCAGGGCGAGCTGGTTTTGCAGGAGGTTGAGGCCGGAGCGAATGCGGTCGGCCAACACTTCGCCAACGCCTTCCACCCGGACCAGGTCTTCCTTCGGAGCGCGCAGAATCTGCTGCAAGGTGGCAAAGCGGGTGACCAAATTGTCGATGATCTGCGGCACGAGGCGGTTGGTCTGGGTCAGGATTCGGTACCCGCGCGACGACAGATAGGTGTCGACCGTTCGCGGATTGGGCCCGTAGCCGAGAATCTGGCTGATGTTTCCGAGCTTGAGCATGTCGTTTTCGTCCAGCGCGGCAAGCCGCTCGACGACCTGCGCGTAGGTGCCCTTGCCGCTGTCGCGGTAAAAATCGCGCACGACGAGTTCGGCCGCCGAGGCGGAGAGCATGAGTTCGCGCAACTGCATATCGACCAGCCGTCCCTCGGTGCCGAGCTCCAGCAGGTAGGGCTCCATTTCCGCCGCGCCCCGCCGCACGCGCTCCCAGCGCTGGATGGTCCGGCAGACGTCGAAGATCGTCACCATGTCCTGAAATTCGCGCATGCTGAGATCTTCGAGGCTTTCGTTCAGCGCGTCGATGAACCGTTCGATCGTTTGCAAGACCTGCGACGCGCGGTTGAGCAGCGTCGGCAAGGTGTCCATCACGTGCTTGCGCTCGCCGACGTACAGCGTCACGCTGTTGCGCCGCTCGGACACCGCGACGACAATACAGCGCGCTTGCCGCGCCATGCGCTCAGCCGAGATATGCCGCGTGCCCGTCTCCGACGTCGGGATGCTGCTGCGCGGGCGCAGGAATCGGTTCGCGGAGAGGATGCGCGTGCCGTCGTGGTTCAGCAGGATTGCGCCGTCCATCTTCGCGAGTTCGTAGAGGAGCTGCGGCGAAAACGCGGTGTCCACTTGCACGCCGCCCTCGGAGAGATCGCTCATTCGTTTTGGAGGGCCGAAACAGAGCAGCGCGCCGGTGCGGCTCTGGAGAATCAGGGAGATCGCTTCGCGGACGTGCGTGCCCGGCGAGACCATGCGGATCGCATGGCGATAAACCTCTTCTTCGCTCTTGCGCCGCTTTTCCCCCATCCGCTCGCCTTCCATCGGGTGTCCGCCCGAAGTGTTGCGACCCGGAGTCGGGAATGGGCGCGGCTCGATCCGCCCGGCGCCCCCCGGCCTGCCGAGTCTGTTACTCGCCTAGCATACCCGAAACGATCCGCGAGGTCGAGAGGACGTGTGGATAGTGGGTCAGTTCGCCGCCTTCGCCATCCGGTAGGTGGGAATAAGCAATGGATATTTTTCATGCTATTTCTTGCGGGGTTTCCAGCGCGATTCGGCAGCCTTCTTGGCAATTTCCGCCCCTCTCTCCGGCGAGAGCTTCTTGGCCTTGCTGGGCCGCCTTTATTGCCGCCTGGGCGGCCTAACGTGCTAGCAGCGACATTCTTTTCGGGTTCAGCTTCACTGGACGCGATAATTTCGTCCAGTAGGTTTTTGGCGGCCTGATTCGGGTCTGCGGATGGGGCCTTACTCTTGGATTTCGGCATGTTCCAAGAGTGCATCAGCCCTCAAGGACTGTCAAGTGCGCATTGTGACATATTTGCCTCTGGTGGGTATGCTGCCTTTGCGTAGACAATTGAAACTTGACATCTTCACAAATTTGCGAATATGATCCATAGGTGCTAAGGTGCCATTAACGGACGTTTATTTTTTCGTGGACAAGCACAGAGATGTGCCCGTTCTCGACTGGATTGATTCCATAGCTCATGACGAAAGAGCCCACGCCAAGATTATTGCATCGATAGACCGCCCTGAAGAACGCGGACATGAACTTAGAAGACCTGAAGCGGATTTACTAAGAGACGACATACGAGAATTGAGGACACGTTTTGGGCGTGTGAATTATCGGGTTCTTTATGCATTTGTAGGGAAAAACAAAGCAATCCTGTTGCATGGATGCACCAAAGAAGATGAAGTAGAGGCGAGGG
>JBCLBO010000101.1:0-10202 GCA_038916785.1 Candidatus Hydrogenedentales bacterium
TCAACAATGACCACGTTCGCTGCTTTCCCAAACATGGCGAGCAGTGAGACGCGCGGCGCGCGGGCCGCACTATCGACGACGGTCCTACTTGACCGGCTTGGGCGAGGCCTCGACGAAGGCCAGGGCCTGCTCGACGTAAAGGTCCGCCGTGTTCTCGCCGAGGGAGGTCCGCGAAATGTATTCGTAGCGATCGAAGCTGTTGAAGTCCTCCTTCACCATCATGTATCCGAAGGCGTCGTTCGTCAGTCCGAAAAGGAAATTGCTGTCGCCGTACATGTTTCGCTTCAGATAGTAGCCCACATTCGGGAGCGCCTCGCCGGGGATCGTCAGCATCTGCGCGGTGCCGATGTTCACCAGATTGAGCTGTGTCGTCACCTTATTGTCGTCGCTGATTTTGTACTTGAGCGGCGAGGTCTTGATGATCGCGCGAAACAGCGGGTTGTCGCAGGGCAGCGTGAGCGGCGTGGCGCCGCACCACAGCGCGGGCGCCATTTGCAGCGGCGCGGCGGCGGCAATGCGGAGCGCCTCGTCCGCCAGCAGCTCGCCGATGCGGATGCACTCTTCCCAGGTTTGCACGTCCTTGCCGTCCGGCCCGCGGGAGTCCGCGGTCACCATTCCCCCCTGGGCGCCGTTCATGAATATCCCCATGCCGCCGCCCTGCGCCGCGATGCGGTCGTAGAGCGGACCGACGAGGTCCGGCGCCAGAATGCCGCGGCCCGGCCCGAGCACTTCGGGATGAATCGCGTAGTTCACCAAGGTGGCGAAGGGTTTGCCGTCCGCGCCGATGGCTTGCAACACGCTGCAACGCGGGTCGTAGAGTTGCGGCGCGTAGTAGTTGTAGGCGATTTTTCCCTTGGCCTTGTCGGTGGCGATTTTCAGCGAGGCGGGGCGCAGCTTCCCTGCGGCCTCGGTGATGGCGGCGGCGGCCTTGCCGACGACGAAGTCGATGTACTCGAGGTCCGCGGTGCAGTTCCCCTTCTCGTCCAGGAACGCATACATGTCGGGCGCGCTGTGCGTGTGCGTCGATCCGATCATGATCGCCTCCGGGGGCACTCCGGTCACCTGGGCGCGCACGCGATCGGCAAGGACCCCGGGAAAGCCGATGAACGGCACACTGACGATGGCCACGCGAGTCGGCCCGTCGGCCAGCACCAACGCGCGCACTTCGAGCCGGCCCTTGGTCTGTGTCGTTGGCGACGGCGTGCCCAGGCCGCCCGACACGCCCATTTGTTTGGCGGGAGTCACGTCGGCCGAGGCCACACCCGCCTGAAATTCCGCGGCCGCGAGCGCCCCGCGCAGGCACAGGATCGCGCAGAGCACCGCCGCGCCCGCGCGCCGCAAACCCGCCCGCAGGTATTCATCATTACCAGCCAAGATCCGCATGACCACTCCTCCCAGGCGCGACATCGCCACCGAACGACGAAGACCGGTTCTTCGTCCTCTTCGTTGCCTTCTGTTCCATGCGCTTAAAAACCGACTTTCATTCCGAGCACGATGCGAGTGGCGTGGCCGTACTGCCCGAAGAGCCCGCGATCGGTCCCGTAAAACCAATCCACTCCCGCCGAAAGCTCGATGTTATCTCGCACTTCGTATTTGATGGCTGGCCGAACGACGCCGTCGCCGTGGTTGATGTTATGAATCCAGACGCCGGACACGACCAGCGCGTCGTTCAGCAAATCCCGTTGTACGAGAAAGGTGAGGTAGTTTTCCACTTGGTCCCGCAGCAATCCGGAGGGGCCCTCGGTAAGCACGCTTTGAAAAAACTGTGCACTCAAAAAAGTCTCGGAAAAACCGAACCAATCGAGCCCGATCACATACCCCGCCTCGTCCAGGGTGGCGACGCCGTCCGGATCGGTGGCGTCGTCAACGGAGTACCGCTTGTCGATCTTGTAGGCGAATTCGCCGCGCAGCGTGAGGTCGCCGAAGGCGTTGCTGAACGATCCCCCGAGCAGGTTAGTGCGCTCATACGTGGGCTCTACGTCGATCGATACGCCGCTGGGGCCTGAGTTAATCGTACGGTACAACACGGGGATGTCGTCGTATTGATAGAGGTAATTCAGCGTGAGGTCCCAGCCGCCCCACATCGCCGAGAGCTGCGCGCCGACGTCGGAGCCGGTGATGAAATTCCCCGGCCGGTCGACGTCGTCCACGGTCACCGGCACGCCCGGCGGCGCCTGGGGCACGTTCGACACGAACTCATAGGCCGCGCCCGCCTGGGGAATCCGGTGGTGCGTGGGATCGGGAATCCAGAGCAACTGGAGCGTGGCGCTCTTGATCGGGATCTCGGCCTTCACGGTCCAGAGCGGGATCCGCGCACTGTCGAAGTCGTCGAGAATGAACTCGCGGAAATCCTGAGGATTGACGACATCGAGGACCTTGAGTCCGTCGGCCTCCCCCCAGACGACCTGCTGCTTGCCGATCGTCAGGTGGGTGTCGCGGACGGCCATTTGGACATAGGCCTCGCGCAGTTCGAGTTCGAGGGTGTCGCCGATCTCGAGGCTTCGATTGTAGGCGCTGCTCGAATCCTGCGAAAGCTGCCCCGGCGCCAATTCATCCGCCGGGTCCCAGCGCAATCGGGGAATCACCGTCAGTTCCGTGTCGCGCGGAAGCGACCACTCAAACTTCGGCTCAAGCAGCACTTCGAATTTCTGAAGGTCCCCATCACGCAGTTCGATCGCCGACTCGATCCCGAGCGTCCCCGATATGTGCAGGTCTTCGCGGAGGCGATCGAAAAACCGCGGAGAAGTTGCCGCGTCCGTCCGGGCATCGGCTACCGGTTCCGCGGACCATGCGAAGTGGGCGAGCAGCAAGGCGAACACCACTACTGAGGCGCGCGCGAATGAACGATAGTCTGTCATCCGCTGATCTAAACAGACCCCTGGCGCATTTGCAACACTCGAATACGCGACACGCGAAGCGGCTGACGACAATCCCACAAAAGGAGAGCGGCGCACCATCCCGGTGCGCCGCTCGAAATTTGTCTGCGCAGGCGACGGACGTTCAACGCCGCCTGCGTGCCCGATTCGTTGATCACTTTCACCAAAAATGCCGTCCACCCTCCCTGCGCGAGTTTCGCTGGCGCCGCTCCGCGCGCCACCTTCACCCGCCTCTCCGGATTGATGTGCACGACGGCCAGGCAGTGCGTGTCCATCAACTCCTGCACCGCCAGCGCCAGCGCCGAATCCTGCGGCGCATCAGACAACGCCGCAATCCGTGCGCGCTCCGAAGTCAACAACGGGCTGCCGATCTGATCCAGCGCCGCGGCTACCCGCTGCGCCTGCATCAGCAAGGGCTGCGGGGCGGCATCCGCCACGAGGGTGGATTCGTCGGCGAAGACGCTGGATGCGTCAACGATCATCACCAACGCGGAGACCAGGAGCTGGCATCGTATGACCATATGAATAGACCTCCACAGCGAACAAAGCGCACGCTCTTGAAATCGACTATACCGCCACGCAGGCAGGCCTTCAACGGATCGCGTTCACAACGAAAACGGACCCGCGATTCCACGGGTCCGTCAAAGTTGCGGTGGCAATTCTCTTGACTACGCGACGTACTTGTGCGCGTCCTTGGCGGCGACGATATTTTCCTCGAAGTGCTTGAAATTTTGCATGTCCGAATTGACCACGTCCATCCCGTTGTTTAACAGATACGCGTAGCTGCGCTGGAACGGATTAAGGCCCGATTCCATCAGCGACTTTCCATACTCGCCGTCGTACATCGAGGGAGACACGCCCGTCGCAGGCATAACCGCCGAAGCCAGACCTTCGTAGGGGTTCGTCGCGATGTGCCGCGCGGCCTTCATCCCCACGAGCCCGATGCCCAGCTCGCGCGCCTTGCCCAGCAGCGGTTGTAACTCCTTCATCGTCCCGCGTTCCTTCACGAAGGCCGTCTTCACTGTGTCGTACCACCCCGCCGGCGTGATCGCCACCATCGCGAGGTCGTACCAATTCGTCTCGATCGCCGCCTCGAGGCACTCGTGCGCGCGCAAATGCGTGCTGATGCCCCAGTGCTTCACCTTACCGGCGTCACGCGCCTTAAGGAACGCATTGTGCAACTCTTCGCTCTTCATCGCCGCCGGCACGCCAATCATCATCAGGTAGTACGCATCGACGTGATCCACGCCGAGGTTCACCAGGCTCTTGTCAAGCTCTGTCGTCCAGCTCGCTGCGTCGGCCTTCGCCATCTCGACCGTGTAATCCGGCAGCGCGCCCATGCCGATACCCGCGCGCGCGGGCGCCTTCGACGTAATCCAAATTTCATCGCGGTGCTTGGCCGCGAATTCCTTGAAGCTCTTCTCGGAGCCCTTGTAGTAATCGTCGTAGCCGATGTCGTAGTGGTTGATGCCCTGCTCAAACGCCCGCTCGAGCAGCCGCACCCCGCGCCCGCCCATCAGCGCCGCGCCGCAACCGAACACCAGCTTGCTGCACATGAAGTTCGTGCGGCCCAGTTTCGCGTACGACATCACGTCCTTGCGCTCATTGCGGTGGATCAGCCCGGCGTCCTCCGCACGCGCCGCGCCCGGCGCCAACGCCGCCGTACCCGCCACCGCCGCCGTCGCCTTGATGAAGTCTCGCCGATTCATCTCGCCGGATTGCTGTTCAGTGCCCATCGAATTGCCTCCCGCGCGGCTAAGCCAGCATTTACACACCCAGTAGAACTACTCCACCGAGAGTAGACCAACTCGGCCAAAGAATCAAAGCCTGAAGCGCCAATCCCTCAACTTCTCCGCCGATTAGCCGAAGAGACCGTCATACGTCGCGTGCGGTCCTATCCATATCCAAACTGCCCCGCGGGGCGAATCAATCGCGACTGCACGATAATGCAGACCGACGCGTGCGGTCCAGTATCGGCCGATCCGTTTGAAGCGCAGCGAGGGATGACGCGGATCTCGATTGAGTCGCGCGAATGACACGTCCGCCAAATTTCTTATGTCGTTGGGCAATCCGTTGTAACATTTCCAAAACTGGCTCGACGCGAAATGCTTCAAAGTTCCGTCGTCCGGCCAGCCGAATGTTCGTCGAGCGCGCGCCGCGCCATCTCATCGAATTTTCCGGCCTTGATATCAGCCTTGATCTGTTGGTCCCACAAGTCACCGTCGAACTCCGCGAACCAGCGCCGGAATTCCACAAGCTCCGCGGATGAGAGTTGCTGGATTTGATTTTCGAGCGCGTCAAGCTTGTCCATCGGTCGGACCGTCCCTACAAAACAGTATACGCCATGCCGATCGATTCGGCAATGATCGGCCCGAATTCAGAGCGATTTTGCCAAATTCACCGGCACCTTGATCGGCATATCCAGCAAGATCTGCGCGTAGGCCTTTCCCTGGGGATCATTCCGCAGCGACGCGATCCCGCCGCCGCCCAGCGATTCGCGCAACAGAAAATTCACCGCGTGCAATCCCGGCAGGTCAAAGCGCTCGACGTCGCCGTCCATCAGGTAGCTGAAGTAGTCGCGCACCGCCTTCGCCGTCAATTCGCGCCGGATGATTGGGTAGTACTCCGGTTTGCGTGCGATGATGCCGATGTTCGAGTCGTTCCCCTTGTCGCCGCTGCGCCCATGCGCGATCTTCACCAGCGGCACTTCGACGACCGGCTCGGCGGCTTTCTCGTCCGCGAGCCTCGGCCGCGCGATTTTCGACGCGTCGAAGGCGCGCCCCGGCGAGAACGGCGCGGGTGTGCGCGTCTCGCCCAGGATCACCTCCGGGGTGATGCTTGCGCGATCCACGGTGCACGAAAACAGCCGCACCACCGGCGAGGGCTTCGATCGGTTGCCGCCCATGCCGCTCGTCCCCGGCGACATCGAGGTCCCCGAAGAGGTCAGCTCGCGCAGCAGCAGTGAGAGCGCCGGCTCCGAGGGGTGCTTCGCCGCGAGTTTCAGCATCACTTCGCGCGGATTCTTCACCCGCGCGTGCGGACCGTAGCCCGCTTCCGTCCCGATGATCTCCACACTCGTCTCGGTCAGCGCGGGCGCGCCCATGCGCTTCAGGATCGCGCCCGTCCGTTTGAATACTGCGTCCGCCGTCTTCTGCGCCTTGCCGGGAGCGTCGATCCCGCGAATCGAGACGTAGGCGCCCAGGCGAAAGCCGTCCATGTACGTCGCGGAGACCTTGAGGCGGTCCGTCGGCGGCAGGCCCTTCGCCCCGCTCACGCGCGCGCGGTCTTTTCCGGAGTCCTCAATCTTCACCTGCGAAAAATCGCACACGACATCCGGCAAGATATACGCCTGCGGATCGCCGATCTCGTACACCAGTTGCTCGGCCACCGTCTGACGGCTCACCAGCCCGCCCGTGCCCTCGGGCTTCGAAATCGTGAAGGTGCCGTCCGCCTCGACCTCCGCGATCGGATACCCGATGTTCTCCCACGGGCCGGTCGTGTCCCAATCCGTGAACAGTCCGCCGGTCGCCTGCGCGCCGCACTCGATGATGTGCCCCGCGAGGCTGCCCTGCGCGAGCTTGTCGTAGTCCTCCGGTTTCCATCCGAACTCGTGGATGCACGGCCCGAGCGTGACCGCGCTGTCCACGACGCGCCCGGTGATCACGATGTCCGCTCCGGCCGCCAGCGCCTGCGCGATCGGGAATCCCCCGAGGTACGCGTTCATGCTCATAAACTTCGCGGGCATCGCCGCGCCGGAGAACATCTCTCTCGTGCCCGCCGCGCGCAGATTCTCGACGCGCCCGATCAGATCGTCTCCGACGACTGTGGCCACCTTCAGATTCAGCCCCATCTCGCGGATCAGCGCCTCGATCGCCTTCGCGCAGGCGACCGGATTCACGCCGCCCGCGTTCGACACGACTTTGATCTTCTGCTTCGCCAGTTCGGGCAGCGATTGCTTCATCACCTGCGTGACGAAATCGTGCGCATAGCCCTGCTCCGGCTCCTTCGCGCGCGACCGCGCCATGATCGACATCGTGATCTCGGCGAGATAGTCGAACACCAGATAATCGAGCTTCCCGCCCGCGATCAACTGCGGCGCAGCGATCGTCGAGTCCCCCCAAAACCCCGACGCCCCGCCGATACGAATCACCTTAGCCGCCATGTTCCGCCGTCTCCATCCCGCGTCGTCTCGAAACTGCATCACTCGCCATGTGCCCACCTAACTCAGGTGGCGGCGGGCGTCCTCGCCGCCATCTTCATCAAAATCTGGTTCGCATCCACCTGGTCGCCCACCGCCACCGACACGCTCTCAATCTCGCCGTCAAACGGAGCGACGACCTGGTTCTCCATCTTCATCGCCTCGATCACGATTAACACTGCGCCCTTCGTCACCATCGCCCCGGGTTGCGCATTCACCCGCACCACCGAACCCACCATCGGCGCCTTGAGCACGCCGTCTCCGATCGCTGCCGTCTCGGCTGGTGGGGCATAAGTCACATCGGTGAACGCGTCGGTCCGTTCTCTCAGTTTGATGTACAACCGGTCTCCGGCGAATTCGATGCGGGCGTTCTCCTCGCAGCCGTCGCGGCGAAATCGAATCCAACCATAGTCAGACTCCCGCACTTCACATTCCGCCGTGGCGCCCTCGTAGTCAAGATGATAACGACTCCCACTCATGGCCACCTTCAACGGAATGATTTTCTTGTTCCATTCCAACTTCAGCGGCACCGTCGCAGCGCCTAACGACTTCCAGCCCTTAAGCAAAATCGGCACATCGCGCGCCGAGCGCTCAATGAATGCGGTGCAAGCCATCAGCAAGATAAAGGCGTCCGGCGCGCTTTCAACGTACTCCAAAATGCCCGTCGTCTCGATGAAATCGGTGCGCGCGTTACCCGCGGCAAATTCCGGGTGTCGAAGGATCCGGCGCAGGAAGGCAATGTTCGTCTGAATTCCCAACACAGTCGCATTGCCAAGCGCGGCATCCAGGCGATCGATGGCCTCGGAACGGGTCGCGCCTCGCGCAATGAATTTGGCCATCAACGAATCGTAGAAAGGCGAGATAACGTCTGGCTGGGTTAGCCCCTCGTCCACGCGGACATCTCCGCCCGAGTGAAACGAGAAAGCGCACACGCGGCCTGTCTGCGGGGCAAAGCCCGCCGCCGGATCTTCCGCGCATACTCTCGCCTCGATCGCATGGCCGTTTAATTCGACGGCTTCTTGATTGAACGGCAACCGCTCGCCCTGCGCGATGCGCAATTGCAGCGCTACCAAATCCAGCCCCGTCACCATCTCTGTCACCGGATGCTCGACCTGCAAGCGCGTGTTCACCTCCAGAAAATAGAAGTCGCCGGAATCGTCGAGGAGGAACTCGACTGTCCCCGCGTTCACGTAGCCCGCCGCGATCGCCGCGTTCACCGCCGCGGCCCCCATCGCCGCGCGGAGCGCCAGCGTCATCACGGGGCACGGCGACTCCTCGATGATTTTCTGGTACCGCCGCTGCACCGAGCAATCGCGCTCACCGAGGTGCACACAATTTCCGTGTTCGTCCGCGAGAATTTGTATCTCGACGTGCCGGGCATGCTCGACCAGTTTCTCAATAATCAGCTCGTCTGATCCGAAGGAATTTTTCGCCTCGGATCGCGCGCCGCGCAGCGCCTCATCAAACTCCGCATCGCCATTCACGCGGCGCATCCCGCGCCCGCCGCCGCCCGCCGCCGCTTTCAGCAGCACCGGAAAACCGATCGCCTTCGCCTCGCGCCGCAGCGTCGCGTCGTCCTGCGCGGCGCCCTCGTAGCCCGGCACACACGGCACGCCCGCGGGCTTCACAAGACGCTTCGCCTGCGCTTTGTTTCCCAGGGCGTGAATAGCCGCCGGCGATGGACCAATAAAGGTGATTCCGGCACTCGCGCACGCTTCGGCAAACGCGCGGTTCTCGCTCAGGAATCCGTAACCCGGATGAATCGCCTGGGCTCCGGACTTCTTCGCGGCGTCGATCACGCGTTCGATATTGAGATACGACTGCGCCGCCGGGCCGGGGCCTAAGAGCACGGCTCTATCCGCTAATCCGACGTGCAACGCGTTCGCATCCGCGTCGCTGAATACGGCGACCGTGCGATACCCCTCGGCACGCGCCGTGCGCAACACGCGGCAGGCAATCTCGCCGCGATTGGCCACCAGCACCGTGTCGAAGCGCCGCGTCATTCCACGCGCTCCACCCAGGGCGCCGGCCGCTTCTCCAAAAACGCCTTCACGCCTTCCTGGCCCTCGTGCCCGCGCAATTGCGCCGCGAAGGCCTCCGACGCCGCATCGAGCACCTGCGGCAATCGGCCCACCAGCGAATCGAGCAGCACTTGCTTTGTCGCCGCGTTGGCGCCCGGCGCGCAGCGTCCGATATCGTTCAATACGGTCGTCAGCGTCGCGTCGAGTTCTTCGGCGTTGTTCACGATGAAATGAACGAGGCCGAGTTCCTTGGCATGCCGCCCGTCAAAGCGCGCGCCGGAGAGCGCGATCCGCCGCGCGTTCGTGATTCCCACGCGCTGCACGACAAACGGCGCGATCTGCGCCGGCACGACGCCCAGCCCCGTCTCGCTTAGGGCAAACTTCGTGTCCGCCATGCAAATCGCGATGTCGGTCACGCACACCAGCCCGAGCCCGCCGCCAAAGGCCGCGCCTTCGATCACGCCAATCACCGTCTGCGGCAGCGAATTGAACAGGATCAGGAAGTCGCCGAAGCGCCGGTTGTTCTCCGCGATCGGATCCGGCTCGCCCTGCGCCGGCGGCGGACCCGAAAAGCTCTCCTTGAACCCGCGGATGTCTCCGCCCGCGCAAAAGGTCCCCTGCGATCCACGCAGAATCAGCGTGCGCAGCGTGCGGTCCGCGGAAATCAATCGCGTAATGCTGGTGAGGTCTTCGACCACTTCGTGGTTGATCGCGTTCTTCGACTCCGGCCGATTGATCGTCACGTAGAGCCGCGATCCCTCGCGCTTCACGATTAGAGTCTTGTAATCCGGCAGCGCGGCCATCATCTACTTCGCCTCCCGGCCGGGCAGGATGCCCATGTACTTGCAAATGATTCCCAGCATCACCTCGTCCGCTCCGCCGCCGATCGACGTCAGCCGGCTGTCGCGGTATCGCCGCGAGATCGGGCTCTCGTCCATGAATCCCATGCCGCCCCAATACTGCAAGCACGCGTCGCTCACTTCCCGGTTCAGCCGCCCGCACTTGAGCTTGGCCATCGAGGCGAGCATCGTGCAGTCGCCGCCGCTGATGTGGATCTCGATCGCCTTCCAGGTCAGCGCGTGCAGCGACTCGACCTCCGTCAGCAAT
>JBCLBO010000102.1:0-9730 GCA_038916785.1 Candidatus Hydrogenedentales bacterium
GCTGCGCAACGATCTTGGCATTACTCAAGCCGAACTGGCAAGTCGCATTGGCACAACCCCGTCAGCAATATCTAGACTCGAGGATGCGGATTACACTGGGCACTCATTAGCAATGCTTAGACGGGTTGCCCGCGCTTGCGGTAAAACCGTGAGGATTATCTTTGAAGATAGTGGCGCTTCCCAAGTAGAAAACGAGCGGCACGGAATAGGCTGCCTTTCACAGGTTCAACAGACAGCTGTTGCTCAAAGAAAAAGGCGTACGTAAAGGACATTGGGCTATAGCGGCAAAGTTTGGCTTTACCGCGACCAATATCAAAACAAATATCGGCCCAAACAATGATGCCGTCCTGCCGGGCGCGATTCTCCCGTTATTAGAAGTTGGTATTCAGGAGTTCGAGAAGGCAAACCTTTTAACGGTGGATGCTTCAAAAATTAATTCAAAGGGCGCCGGGTCTAAACTTGGTAAGTCACAAAAACCCGCCAATGCTAAGAAGAAGAAATAGGTCTGCTGATCGCCCCGAATTTCAATCTGACCCACTACCGACGCGTGCGCATGGTGGCGTTTAGGGCGGGCCTTGGCTATCCTAAGCGGCCTTTCTCGCCCGGCGTCCGGCGCGGCAACACCCTAAGGGAGCTTGCATGGAGTCCATTGCGTTTATCGATGCCGCCCGCGCCCGGGCCATCGCGCAACAATTCGGCACGCCGGCGTATGTGTACGACCGCGCGTCGCTCGAGCGCGCCGCGCGTGAGGTGCGGGCCTTCCCGAACGCCTTCGGTCTCACGGCGCGCTTCGCCATGAAGGCCCTGCCCTCCGCGGCGGTCCTCCGAATTTTCCACGCCGCCGGGCTCAAGTTCGACGCGAGCAGCGGGTACGAAGCCGAGCGCGCAATGCGCGCGGGGATTCCCCCCAACGACATCCAGATCACCGCGCAGGAACTCCCGAAGAATCTCAAGGAATTGGTCGCGCAAGGTGTTCAATTTGCGGCTTGCAGCGTCCATCAACTGCGCGCCTACGGAAAACTCTTCCCCGGCACGAACGTGACGGTGCGCATCAATCCGGGCAAGGGTTCCGGCCACAGCAACCGCACGAATGTCGGCGGGCCGGGTTCGAGCTTCGGCATCTGGCACGAGTTCCTGGATGATGCGCTCTCCGCCGCGCGCGAGCACCGCCTCGCGATCACCGGCATGCACACGCACATCGGATCCGGCGGCGATCCGGAGATGTGGAAACATTGCGCCCGGCTCTCGCTCGGTATCGCCGCGCGCTTGCCGGAGGTCACGACGCTGAGTCTCGGCGGCGGATTCAAGGTGGCGCGCGTGGCGGGGGAGAAGAGCGCGAACCTCAACGAGATCGGCGAGGCGCTCTTGCCGGACTTCCACGCCTTCGCCGGGAAGCACGGGCGCAAGCTGCACATCGAGATCGAACCCGGCACCTATCTGGTCGCGAACGCCGGCGCACTTGTCGCCACCGTGATCGACGTCGTCTCGACGGGCCCCGAGGGCTATGATTTCCTCAAACTCGACACCGGCATGTCGGACATTCTGCGTCCGAGCATGTACGGCGCGCAGCATCCGATGATGCTCGTGCCCGCGGACGGCGCGGCGCGCCCCCCCCAGGCCTACGTCGTCACGGGACACTGCTGCGAGAGCGGCGACATCCTCACGCCCGCGCCGGGCGAGCCGGAGACGCTCGCGCCGCGGCCGCTGGTGCGCGCGGAGATCGGCGATCTGTTCGTCATCGGCGGCGCCGGGGCCTACTGCTCGTCGATGCCCGCGAAAAATTACAACTCATTCCCCGAGTCGCCGGAAGTAATGATTGAGAACGACGGCACACTCCGCCAAATTCGCCGGCGCCAGACGCTCGATGCGGTAATCGCAAACGAGATTCAGTAAAGTGGCATCGGCCTCCGGCCGATGAAGAATGAGCCAGAGTCGTCGTTTCTCGCCAATTGCCGATTCCAACATTGCCAAAAAATCGGGCCCGCCCCGCATGGGCTGGAGGCCCATGCCACCAAAGCCATCCGTGTGAGCGGATTTTTCTGAGGTTGCCCATGGCACGCATGGGCGGGCCGCCCATGCTACGGTCGGCGGCGGGCGTCCCATTCCATCACTGCCGCGCCGATGGCGAACACCAGCGTCGCGGCGGCCACCCAGCTCAGCGGCAGTCCGTGCTGTTCAATGTCCATGTCCTTGAGGCGCTGCGCGAGGTTTCCTGGAAGCGTTCCGGTTTCTACAAGAATCGCCAGGCCGTTTAGCGACAGGTGCGCTAACGATGAGCAGATGATTGACCCGCTGCGCAGGACCAGGTAGGCGAAGACCGCGCCGCTCAGACCGGTCGGCAGGATTTTGTAGACGCTCAAATGGAAGAGTCCGAAGAGTAGGCCGATCACGGCGATCGTGGCCCATGCCGGCAGTCGATCCCTCAGCGCCGCCAGCAACACGCCTCGGAACAAGGCCTCCTCGCAGATGGCCGGGCTCAGCGCGACAATCGCCAGAAGCATCCAGACGCCGCCGGGCAATTGCGAGACGTCGAAGAGCTTGCGCGTGAGGACTTCGAGTTCAACCGGCATTTCGAACGCGCGCGCGAGCCACGCGCCGAGTTGAATGCTGATCACGAGCCATCCGAACCCGATCAGCAGGCTGCCCGTGAGCGCGGCGGGGGAGGGGACGCGCAAGTTCAGCGCGGTGCGGAGCTTTACTTTTCCATAGAGGAGCGCCAGGACGACCGGCGCGAGGATCAGGCCGAACTGCGTCAGCGCGAGTCCCGCGTGCAGGCGCCAGGCCTGCAGCGCGGTGCCGCCGTAGAACAGGAGCAACATCACGACGCTGAAGATCCCCAGGGCGATGCCCGGCGTGGGCACGCGCGAGGGCACGATGCTCCGGCGATCGAAGGTGATCGGCGCGAGGCTCTCCTGCGAGAGCACCACGTCTTCGCGCTGAAACATCCACGCGGCGATCAACAGCGCGAGCAGGGCGTAGACCGCCGTGCTGATGAACACGAAGAAGGCCATCTCGCCGTGGGCCTTGCCGAGGAGCAGGTCGCGGAAGAGCAGGGCGACGTTGGTGATCGGGATGAACTGCGTGACTCGATCGAGCTCGACGCTGGGCACCGACGCGGCGCCCGCGGGGAGCACGATCGCGAGGAAGAACGGGGTGACGTAGGCCTGCGCCTCGCGGAAACTGCGCGCGAGCAGCGCCACGGTCATCATCAGCGCAGAAATGAAGAACGCCAGCGGCACGAGAATGGCAAGCAGCGTGAGCGCGGCCGCCGGCGGCACCTCGATGACCATGCGTCCCAGCGCCCCATCCCCGTCCGCCTCGAAGAACTGCGAGAGCTGGAACCACAGCGTCGCCAGCATGCTGGCGAGATTGAGCGCGCCGGTCAGCATCGAGAGCGTGAACACCGCGAGGAATTTTCCGGCGACGATGTCTAGCTTGGTCGCCGGCGTTGACAGCAGCGTCTCGAAGGTGCCGCGCTCCTTCTCGCCGGCCGTCAAGTCTACGGCGGGATAAAACGCGCCGACGCCGAGCATCACGACCATGATTAGCGGCAATATCGCGCCGAGGATGGAGCCGGTCGACTTGGCCGGCGGCGCGACGTTCTCCTCCTTCACTTCGAGCGGGTCCGCGAAGGTCTCGGCGAGGCCGGCGCTCTTTACGCGCTCCGCCACGAGCCGCTTGTAGGACTTCTCAAAGACCTCGCGCAATCGTTCCCGGGCTTCGCGCGAGCGCGGCTCGGCCGTGTCGTAGCGAATCGTCAACTCCGCGCGCCCGCCCGCGGCGAGCGTCTGCGTGAGGTCGCCGTGAGACTCAACGACCGCGTCCAGCGCGCCGGACGCAATCCCGCCGGGGCCTGGATCGCCGCCGACCTCGAAGCGGCCGGCGTCCGCCAGCCACCGCGCGATCGTTTCCGTGCCAGGGCCGACCAGGGCCACGCGCGACACTTGCTCTTCGGTGCGCGATTGCTGCACGAGCGCCGCCTGCGTGGCGAGCACGAACAGCAGCGGATACAAGACGACCGGCACGCCGATCATCGCCACGAGCATGCGCTTGTCGCGGAAGGTGTCCAGCAATTCCTTGAACAGGATGGTCTTGACCGTGCGCGCCGTCATGCCGCCGCGTCTCCGGCCGCCGCGACGAGCGCGAGGAAGGCGTCTTGCAGGTTTAAGGTCGAGGTCCGGCGAAATAGTTCCTGCGTGGTGTCGACGGCGAGCAGCGCGCCGCGATGGATGAGTCCGATCCGGTCGCACAGCGCCTCGGCCTCGGTCATGTAGTGCGTCGAGAAAATGATCGCGTGGCCCCGCTCGCGCGCGCCGCGGATGAATTCGAGAATCGCGCGGTTCGTCATGATGTCGAGCCCCAGCGTGGGCTCGTCGAGGATGAGCACGGCGGGATCGTGCAGGATGACGCGCGCGATGGACACCTTTTGCGTCTGGCCGGTGGACAGCGTCTCGCAGCGCTGATCGATGAATCCGCCCATGTCGAGCATCGCGCTGAGCTCGGCCGTCCGCGCTGCGATCGCCGCGTCGTCCATGCCGTACAGCCGGCCGAAATACCGCAACAGCTCGCGGCCGGTCAGGCGTCCGTAAAGTTTCGTATTGCCGGAGAGAAACCCAATCTGCCGGCGCGCGGCCTCGGGTGCGGCGGAGGCTCGCGTGCCGCCGATGCGCACCTCGCCGGACGTCGGCGTGATGATGGTGCCGAGCATGCGCAGGAGCGTCGTCTTGCCCGCGCCGTTCGGCCCGAGCAGGCCGAAGATTTCCCCGCGCGCGACGGAGAGACTGGCCCCGCGCACGGCCTCGATCAGCCGGCCCTTGGGCCCGCGAAACTCCTTGCGCAGACTATCAGCTTCGATGAGCCCCATGGCGAGATTCGACCCGATCCCCCGGAAATGCGGGCCCCAGAGTCGCACACCCTCGCCGGCGGTTCAAGCGTTTGGGCCGGACCCGGCGCCGGGATGCGACGGTTTCACGGCATATTGAGAACTACGTTTCAAAGATATATCGTCTGGGTATGAAGCCTTCCCGCCGCGCCGCCTGTGGACCCATGGTTCTTGTCGCGTTGATCGCGCTCTCCGCCTGCGAGAAGGACAACGGCGAACGGCAGACGGCGGCGATCGGTTACGACGGGATGACGCCCGTCCATCGCGCGGCCGCGTCGGGCGACAACGCGGAACTCGAACATGCTCTGAGTGTGCTTCACGCCAATCCGAACGTCCGCGACATCGCGGGCGTCGCGCCGATTCACTACGCGGCACGCGCCGGCCATCTGGAGACCGTGAAGCTGCTGGTGTCGTACGGGGCAGATCCCGTCGTGGAGACGACCACCGGCTGGGCGGCCATTGACCTCGCGTTGCGCGAGGGCCACGTGGAGGTGGTGAATTTTCTTTCGCAATACGGATTCGACGCTTCCGGCGAGACTCCGGAGGGCGAGAACTATCTGGTCTACGCGATGCGTATGGGATACGGAACGCTCGTCGACTACCTCCTGGAGCGCGGGGCCGATGTGAACGCGCGGTTGTCCGGAGGACAGACGATACTTGAGGCTGCATTCGCCGCGGGCGATCGGGACTTGATCAACACGCTGCTCGATCGCGGGGCGGAGGTAAGTGGGAAGCCGTCGAGCGTGGCGCCCCCGCTGCACGTGGCGATCGAATGGCGCGATGCGGCCCTGGTGAACCGCCTGCTCAATCGCGGCGCGGACCCCACCGCCGCCGATCGCTACGGCCGCACGCCGCGACAACACGCGCTCGAACTCGGAGAGAACGACCTGGCCGAAATAATCGCGTACCACGAAGAATTGCGCGCCGGATCGCGCTAGAGCAAATTATCCACCGATGGATACAGATGGACACCGATAACCGCAACAAAATTGAAAGGAGTCTGGTCCCGATCGTATCGATGATTTGCTAAAATGCGCTAAATAGCCGGTAATCGGCCTGAGACCGTTGCGTGCTCACTGCGCTGGAATACCCCGACTTGTCATTTTGAACGCAGAGACTTGTCATTCTGAACGCAGTGAAGAATCTCCCCGCCGGTCTGTCGAAAGGCACGCCTGGATCGGCTGGCATTCGCAGAAGCGCGATGCATTCCTTGAACGTGAAATGATTCCGATAGACCACCCGCTATTTAAAGCCTCTAACCTAACCCAATGCTCGTAGCATGGGCGGCTCGCCCATGCGGGTCCATGGCGGCCAGCGTCGCGCATTGTTAGAAGCTTTTAGAATCCGCCCAATTCCGGGAATCGTTCCGTGTCCAGGGCCGTCATGAGCGTCGCCCACGACCGCGTGACGGGATAGGGTTCCTGCTGGGGGTAACGGGAAAATTCCACATGGCCGTCCATATACAGCACATTGGCGCCGCCCGGAACGTGGTTGAAATTCAGCGGGTTCGCGTTGACGTGATCGAAGAGCATCGGGATTTGCGTGTCGGAGGAATGCCCGCGCCAGGGCGCGTTGATGTCCGTGATGAGGAAGCGCTCTGCCCCCTGGCGTAACCGCAGCACCTGGTGGCGATAGCCGCTGTCATCGGCGAAGGACCAGTTGGGCGTCAGCGAGTCTCTGCCGCCGGCCGTCTCCAGCGCATCGACGAAGGCCGCATAGAATGCGCGGCCGAAATCCTGCGTCGCGGGATCCATGACCCATTCGGATCGAAAGACCCAGGGGATGTAGTGGTAGGAGAGGTCGTCGATGCGGCACGGCAGCACGCTCGGCCGTTCGCCGGGACGGCCCAGCACGTCCGTCGCCCACCAGCGTCCCTGCTTGAACTCCTCTTTTCCGCGGAGGTCGGAGGGGCAGATCAGGACGCGCGTGTCGGTGACGTATTCGGGGTAGACCGCATCGCCGCGGAACATCAGCGGCGGCAGCGGCCCCGCCAGGCACTGCGGTTGGCCAACGTGCTGCAGCGAAGGAAAGTAGCCATCGGCTTCGTCGGCGTACATGAGCAGGGCCATGGCCACCTGGCGCAGGTTGTTCGAGCAGACCGCGCGGCGCGCGGCTTCGTGAGCGCGCGCCAAGGCCGGCGTCAGCATGGATGCCAGAAGGCCAATGATCGCAATGTCGACGAGCAACTCGACCAGCGTGAAGCCCGCGCGCGCGTGATGAATCCGTAGGCGCTGTTGCATGGTTTCCAGCCTGGACCTGTGTCGTACTTACGTACCCAATATTACAGCCTCAGATACGTGTTTTGTCAACATTACGGCATTCCGCCCATGGATCGGGCCGGAACCCAAGTGTACCCAGATGGGACTTGGGTTCGGCGCGACACATCCTGAGGAGATTTGCGAAATGCCTACACTGGTATCTTCCCCCACCCAGATCGAGGCTGCGGGGAACAAGCCCAAGATCATCCGCGAGTACATCGGCCGGGTGAATTCCAAGACCGCGGCGGCGAGTATCGCGCACATGACCAGTCCTGGCGGGTGGGTCGAGCCGGGCCAGCGGCCGGAGTTCGACGAGTTCACGGTCGTACTCAAGGGCGCGCTGCACGTGAAGGGCGAGAACGGCGAAACGCTAATCGTCGAAGCGGGCCAGGCAGTCATCGCGCACGCGGGGGAGTGGGTCGAGTACAGCACGCCCGGCCCGGAAGGCGCCGACTACATGGCCGTTTGCGTCCCCGCCTTCTCGATGGACACCGTCCACCGCGACACGTAGGGGCGGCCCCCCGTGACCGCCCTGCGTTGGTCAGCGGCCTCGTCACACTTCGAGAATCTGAAAGTCTTCCGGTCCGCGCAGTGGGTGAATCTTCCCCGTCATCTCGCCAATCATTTCCGTCGCGCGTGTGACCAACTTCTCTCCGGCGCCGACGCCGACGTAGCTGACGGTTGCCGCGCCGTATCCGCCGTAGGCGATGTCGCGCACGGTGGGGAAGTAGATGTGGAACTCGTTGCTGTAGCCGCAAAGAAAGGTATCGGGCAGCGGAGAGCGGCGCTTGAGGTCGAGCTGGAAGTCCACGAACATTTCGCCCGGCATGAAGGAGAGCGCGACGGATTGATTCAGCAGCAAGGTCCCCAGCGGCACCGCGAAATCCGGCCTGCGGCCTTTCATGTATTTCTCGTACAGGATGCCGTAGCTTTCCTCGAGGATTTTCGTCTGGCTCGGGTCCGACAAGTCCCAGCGCGTGCCCACGGTGACGGGCTCTTCGCGATACGCCAGTGACGCGCCTGGCACGGCCCTGAGCGTGTTCAGCGCGGCCAGCACCGCGTCCGCGGCCTTCTTGCCTTCGCCGACAACGTCGTTGTCCGCGCCTTCCTTGATCGGCGTCTTGTCCAGATAAGGATTGATGTCGCCCGCGCCGCCTTGCAGAAACACGCATTCGCCGCCCGTCGTCTCGACCACGCGCTTGCTCATCTCGCCCGGCCAGTCCGCAGAATAGCGGCGATTGTCCGACGCGAAGATCACCGGATGGCACGCGTAGTGCACCAGCGTGACGATCGGCTTGCCCGTCTTATTCGAGTCGAAACGCAACAGCCCCGCTTCGTGATCGACCGGCGACGTGGGCACGCGCTCCGCGTTGCGCCAGCGCATCCAGCACACGCCGTCCTTGATGAGCCGGCGGTTGTGCGAAATATCGATCGTGGTGCGTCCGAGATGGAGCGTCGCGGGTTCGGCCTTGTTCAGCGCGTCCTTCAGCGCATCCAGCGCGGCGGACTCGATCATCGGCGGATGCGGCAAGTCCGGCAACTCCATGATCGGCCCACTGTGCGTATGCGTCGCGCAGAAGATCACGTCCGCGATGCCTGCGGCGCGCGCCTTCTCCCGAAGCCGCGCGCACTGATCGGGCATGAGCATGCGGCCCATGTCCAGATGCACGATGCCCAGCGCAGTGTCGCCGGCCTTGATCACGACGCAGCGGCAATACAAGGGGTCGCGCACGCCCTTCGCCAACTGCTCGGGGTTTGAATAGCCCCACATCTGAATGCCGAGCGGCGGCGTCACATCCCGCCGCGCGACGCCAACCTCGATCGAGCCGCTCGCCGCCACCGCGGCGAGATCCGTGCGCGGTTTGCCGGCGGTCGCCGCCGCAGCCGTACCCGCGGCCGTACCCGCGGCCAGCGCCGCGGCCGAACTCGAAGCCAGGAACCCCCGCCGTGTGATAGTGTCCATCCTTCCGCTCCTTGTGCCGCCGACGCGCGGCCCGCGCAACCGCCGCAAGAATGGAGTCTAACTGCCTTCGCCGTACGGATCACGCCCAAGCGACCGCCCGGTTGCGCTATACTACGGCGTTTCAAGGAGAACAACCCGTGTTTGCGCCCTATCGTCTAGTCTACTTCGGCATCGCAACCGCGCTGCTGGGCGGCATCGTCGTCGTTTCCGCGGAAACTGGGTCCAAGCGGCAGCCTGCACCCGCCGCCGGACCTTTGGCCCCCGTTTCGGGACCGATTGCAGCGCCGGTAGATACCGTCGAGAAGGGCAACCTCGCGGAGGTCGGCGCGCGCGAGTTGTTGACCCCGAGTGATTACGAACGCGCCGTGGCGATCAGCAAGAGCGAGCCGGTGCTAATTTTCAAGCACAGCACCGAATGCACGATTTCCGGCGCTGCCTACCGCCGGGTAGCCGCGTGGGCCAAGGACAAGGGCCAGCAGGCGCCAGGGCTCTTCCTCGTCAAAGTGATCGAGCGCAGGCCGTTATCGCGGGAAATCGCGTCGCGCGCGAAGATCGTACACGAGTCGCCGCAAGCGATTTTATTCGTCGGCGCGAAACCCGTGTGGAGCGCGTCGCACAAAGCGATCA
>JBCLBO010000103.1:0-9643 GCA_038916785.1 Candidatus Hydrogenedentales bacterium
TTACTGACCGACCACCACTTGAGTCCGCTTTCCATGCGATCGAAGTGGGTGTCCTCGACCCGGTAGTCCTGCGGGTCCACCACGAGGTCCGGCGGGCGGTTGGTGATCACGGCCAGGGCCTCGGCGGCGAGATCGGTGCGCTGTTCCTCGATTTCCAGACGCGCGCTATCGAGCGGGTCGTAGTATTTGGGTTGGCGCGCAGCGAAGTGCAATGGCGAGACGACGTGTTCTCCGGGCAAGGCGCGTAGCGCGGCGTGGGGCAGTTGGCGCCGCAGCGCCGGCGTGTCTCGATCGCAGATGCGTTTGAGCGCGCAGGCCTCGCACTCGGGGCTGCTTGATGTCGCCGCGCGGAAACTGGGATCGCGCGGGACAACGTCGTGCGCCGCGGGCGTCTTGGGCGCGGGCGCGCCGCGGAGGACGCGCAGATGGAGGGTAAGCCGGCGATAGATGCGCGCGAAGAGATATAGGTAGCCACCGTGAATCAGGCCGGGGAGCAACACGTTGTCCATGGGCTGCCGGCGCAGGGTGGCGTTCGAGAGGAGGATGCGCAGGATCATTGCAGCGACGATAGGGCCGCGTTCGTAGAGCCGGACGGCGAGGCGATGCGCGTCGGCGAGGTAGTGCGCGTGATCCATCGCGCGCTGGCGCGACCCTTGCGCACGGGGCCAGCTTGGAGTGTCCAATAGACAAAAGGGTATGTCGATGAGATTAGCCTCGACGCCTTTCGCTTCGAGTTCCGCGGCGAGCGACTGCATGGTCGCGATTGAATCGAAGTGATCCGCCGATGCCGTGGGGCCGCCGGAGAACGCATCCGCGAGAACGAGGTCAACGCGGACAACGCCGTGCCGGGCGAGAAACTCGGCTGTGCTGGCGATGTTGGCGTTGCGTGGGAATGGCGCCTGCAGTTGGACGCGGACCGGAAGATCGAGATCGCGGCAGGCGCTCAGCCACGGTTCGAGGCGGTTGAGGTCATGATCGGAGGGGCAGAGGAAGACGTCGAACAGACCCGCGGCGGCCAGCGTGCGGAGATGGGCCGCTGGGCCGGTCGCATCCGTACGAAGCGAGAGGCGCAGGTCGAGCGCCGCCGCCGAGGGGAGAAGTTCTTCGAGGATGCCGATCGACTCTCCATCGGCCAGGACGTCGACTTTGTCGGCTTTGAACACCTGGCGCTGGAGGCGCAGCCAGCGGTTCAGATCGACGGCTGCGAAGCGGCGGCCCGCGCGGTTGTGCGCGCTGATGAGCCCGCGGGACGGGGGAATGCGCCGCTCGACGACGCGGAGCCCGACACCGGCTTGGGGGGCTGAGACAGTGGCCGGCGGGGAAGTGGTCATCAGTAAGCGCCTAGTGTGAAACGACTTACGGCGTCGAGGAGATCATAGTCGCGTGGCATCCCCGTGTCAAAAGTTGTCCTGAGTTCCGCGCCGGCTCGCGCCGACGTTTGCAGGAAGAAGAAGCCGCCTTTTCGTAGCATCGGGCTCTGGCCGATGAAGTATGAACCGGAATCTTCGTTTTCTGCCGGATACCGGTCCTCGTAGCTCAAAGGCTGGGACTCGCCCCGTATGGGCTTGAGTCCTGCGCAGGGCGGACCTGCACGTCGAAAATTTAAGACCGATCGCGGGCGGGAAACGATTTTTTCGGCTCATTCTTCATCGGCCGGAGGCCGATGCTACGGAACGTCAGCATTTTATCTTTCGCCATACTCGGGTCAAGGCCGTTGCGGAACTGGCAAGGACACTCTACGGCGCCAGGGACTCATGAAGATCGGTGACCGAGTCGCGCGAGAATCGATGGTGCGGCTTGTACCGGCCCTGGTCGAGTGCTGCGGCGTACTCCTTTGTCCAAACCCGCGCCGTGGATTTTCCTAGAGCGGCCACCATCGACTCGCGCAGCAGACTGTGATCTCCGGGGAGCAGAGGCATGGCGCGATCGCCTTCCTTCCAATCGAACCCGGTCAGCCGGTGAAGCAGGCCGACGTGATCGAGGTGGTCCCACAGAAAGGGGCAGCCGGCGATCACGATTTCGCCGCTGGCGCCCGCGCGCGAAGACAGGCGCATCGTGCCGCGTTGGATGTCCGGCGGAGGCATCGCGGTGCGCGCGCGCGGGTCGAAGGAGCGAAGGCAGATCTCGATCACGCGGCTTTTGATCTTGTCCGTGGCGTCGCGCCCGAGCAGGCGGGGCGATGCGGAGTAGGCGATCAATTGTTCCGGTCCGCCGATGCCGCAGTAGAGCGACTCGGGGATCGGCCGCGTGGCGAAGGCGGGGATGCGGCGGTTCTGCCCCGTGCGGCGATGGCGGTCGGGCAGAAAAAGCAGGCCGCCGGCCAGCGGAGGCGCGAGAATTTTCGGGAGTCGCGTTGCCAGGGCAGTCAGGTTCCTGCTTTCCGTTTTGAGCATCTGCCCGAGCTCTTGGTCGTTCCTCGCAACGACCAGACGCAGGCGATGCGACTTGCGCGCGGCCCCGCGGAACTCCAAATGGACCTCGATCGCGTAGCTATTTTCCGCGACGATTTCCCCCGACACGGCTTGCACGTTTGCCGGAGCGACTCCACGCGTCCTGTCGGGATAGAGCAAGGTGTCGCCGCGGGCGATCGCGATCTCGAGGCTCCTGGCCAATGAGTCGCCTTGGAAGAAATGCCGGACGGGAGGCGCGCTGGGATGGTGCGGCGGATGGTTGAAATCCCAGACAAAGCGCGTGCGATTGGCCTGAAGCGCTGAACGTGGTTTTATTGATTTTCTTTTCTTCATTAACGGTTTTCATGGGTATTTGAGAGGATTCACGACGCGCGGCCACAGAATGTGGCGGGCGATTGGCTAATGATAACAAGGTTTTCCGGGCATTGCATCTTCCTTGCAGGAGTCAAGCGGTTCCGGCGGAGTTGGCCCATTGGGTGGCTTTTCTGTTTATTTACTCGATTCGTCCTGTTTATTCATTTTTGTGTCTTGTGTTAATAGTTTCAGAAATTTAGGGGCTTGACAAAACCGCTAGACAGGGATACGCTACGCTCGTGCTGCGAACACATGGAGTCTCGGGCGTGCGTCGCCTTTCGAGGTTATGCCGCCTGGAATTCCGGGTAACCCAGAATGGCTCGACGCGCAATCGAAAGGAGGCCACTTCAATGCGCGGGCGAAATCGATCGCGGCGTGAGCGCTGCGGCGAAGATCGCGCGGGTCGCAATGCAACGGGGCACCGAATGTGATTGTGGCGTCGGGGTCGACGTGGTGTTGATCCCAAACACTGATTCCGCTTCACGTACCGCGAAGTGGAGTAGAAGGATTCATCCATGAGAAAGAAAGGCTTTACACTGATCGAGCTGCTGGTCGTGATAGCGATCATCGGCATCCTGGCGGCGATCCTGCTGCCGGCGCTTGCGCGTGCCCGTGAAGCGGCGCGTCGCGCGAGCTGCGCGAACAACCTCAAGCAATTGGGGCTGTCGCTGAAGATGTATTCCAATGAAGACAAGGGTGAACGGATGCCTCCGATCCAGTTCCAATGGTGGTGGAATCCGTCGCAGGACCGTACCCAAGAGCCGGACAGCGACAACGGGGCCGGTGGCTTGATACTCGGCTTCTTCCCGCGCGTGAGCACGATCTATCCGGAGTACATGCCGGATCCGAACATCACAATCTGCCCCTCGGACCAGGACAACGACGTCCGTGAAGCCGATGAGCCGACCTGCATTGCTGTCGCGGAATCGTATGGGTGTCCGGGCAGCGGCCAGGACGGGGCCTGCACGGACAATGGTTTCGATCCCCCCGCGACCGAGTGCGGCATCATGGACAACGTTGGGGGCAGCTACGCGTACCTTGGCTGGGTGCTCGACAAACTGGCGCTCAACCAAGAATTGGGTGATAACGTGCAAGGTCTGACCATGTCGATTGGCGGGATTCTCCAGCTCGCGGACTCGGATACCCCGGAGTCGGTGGACGACGTGACGGCGCCGACCCAGATTACGCAGGTGTTCGAGATATTCCTAAACCAATGGTTGTTCGACCCGAACTGCTTGGCCTCTGCGAACGGCGCGATCGCCGGGCAGGATTGCGTGAACAACGCTTCGGACCGCGACTTCGACGGGATTATCGTCCCGGACACCTCGCTTCCCTATGGCGTGGGCTCCACGGACACGGTCTTCCGTCTGCGTGAAGGCATCGAGCGCGCTCTGATCACCGACATCAACAGCCCCGGTTCGAGCGCGCGGGCGCAGTCCGACATCTTCGTGCTGTGGGACATCACCTCGACGATCGCAGCGGACTACAACCATGTGCCGGGCGGCTCGAACGTGATGTACCTTGACGGGCACGTCGCCTTCATCCGGTATCCTGGGCCAGAAGACAGCCCGCTGAACCGCGGCTTCGCTGAATTCACAGGCGAAATCGTCGCGCTCGGCTAAGCAGTAGGCAATTCGCACTATCTTCTCCCCGGGAGGGATTACCTCCCGGGGAGAATTTTTTTTGGGTGGCGGTTAGGACGGCAATTCGAGGGGGTGGAAGACGGGCAGGTTGGTGCCTTGTTCGAGGTGTAGGCGGCAGACGCTACTTTCGGTGACGATGGCGTCGACGCCGGAGTCCTTGAAGAGCTTGAAGAGGGGTTCGCCGACGGTCTGGGCGAGGTCGAAACCGAGGAGGCCTTCTTTCATTCCGAAGGTGCCGCCCATGCCGCAGCAGGTGCCGGTCTCGATGCGCTCGATGGTGGCGCCGCGGCGTTCGAGCCAGGCGACGGCGGACGTGGCGCTGCCGAGGGGACGCTGGTGGCAGGAGCAATGCACGCCAAAACGGCGGCCTTTAAGGCTGAAGTGTACCGGGGCGGTCTCCCATTCCATGAGGCAATCGAAGAATTCGCGCGACCGCTCGGCCACCGCGGTGGCGTCGGCGCTGTCCGGCAGCAGGCGCAGATAGGAGTGCGCGAGCGCGTAGACGGCGGTCGGCTCGAGAGCGACAATCGTGCAGCCTTCGCGCGCGAGCGCGGCAAGACACTCGACGTTGTACGCCGCGACCTTGCGCGCGCCATCGACATCGCCGTAGGCGAGGAGCGGGTATCCGCTGGGCTTCTGGCGCGGCACGACGACTTCGCAGCCCGCCTGTTCGAGAAGCTGCACCGCGCGCTCGGCGAGTTCGGGGGCGTTGTAGTTCGCGTAGACGTCGAGGAAGAACGCGACTTTGCGCTTTACCGGAACGTCCGCGGTGCGCGTGTGGGATGCGTGGCGGCGGATATAGGGACGGAAGTTGAATTTCGGAAGTTTTCGGCGGCGATCAAGGCCGGTGATTTTTTCGAGAATTGTTCTGAAGAGGCTGTTGGTCAGCAGCGGATTGGCGATCGGCGCGAAGGCGCTGCCGAGCGCGGCAAAGCGATCGGCGGCCATCATCGTGCGCTCGGCCTTGCTGGCGGGATGCGTGCTGCGGCCGCGCTGCTTGACCTCGGCGATCATGAAGGGCATGTCGATCTTCGCGGGGCAGATTTCCTTGCACAGGCCGCAGGAGATGCACAGCGGCGCGAAGGCGGCGGCCTTTTCGACGCCGTGGACGGCGGCGGTCCAGGGGATGCCGATGGGGCCGGGGTAGATGTGGCCGAAGGTGTGCCCGCCGACGACGCCGTAAGTCGGGCAGATGTTCATGCAGGCGCCGCAGCGGATGCAGTGCAGCGCCTCTTTCAGAATCGGATCGTCGCGCATCGCGCTGCGGCCGTTGTCGAGGATGACGATGTGCGACTCGCGCGGCGCGCCGGCGCCTTCGCCCAGCGGCGAGCGGCCGTGCATCCATGTGACGTAGGTCGTGGGGAGCTGGCCCGTCGCGCTGACCGGATGCGCGAGGACCATGAGCATCGCGTCCTCGATCGTATCGACGATTTTTTCACTGCCCATCACGCAGATGTGGCAATTGCCGATGCTGGAGACGAGGCGCGCGTTGCCCTCGTTCGTTTCGATGACGATGCCGCCGGTCTCCGCGATGCCGATGTTGGCGCCGGTGAGGCCGATGTCGGAATTGAGGAAGATCGGGCGGAGGTATGCCCTCACGACCTTCATGATTTCGTCGATGTCATTCGGGACGGGCCGGCCGATTTCCTTGGTGAAGATTTCGGCGACGTCCTTGGCGGTCTTGTGCACGGACGGGAACACGAGGTGATAGGGCTTTTCGTGTACGAGCTGGATGATGAGTTCGCCGAGATCGGTCTCGACGACGCGGAGGCCGGCCTTTTCGAGGGGCTCGTTGAGTTCGATCTCTTCGGTCGTGAGCGATTTCGATTTGGCGATGAGTTTGGCGTTTTTTTCGCGTGCGAGCCGCAGGACGTAGTCGATGGCGTCCTGGCCGGTGGGCGCGAGATAGACCGTGGTGCCGCGCTTTTTGGCGTTCTCGACGAATCGTGCGAGCAGCGTGTCCTGTTCATCCAGGCAGCGGTCTTTGGCCGCGCGGACTTCGTCGCGGAAGGCGGTGCCGCCGGGCAGCTCGGCCAGCCGCGCGGAGCGGTTGTTGCGCCCGCGCTCCATGCAGCGGTACAGCGAATCGCGGCGCTGCGGATTGTCGATCGCGTCGGCGATGCGCTCTTCGAGCGTGGTGCCCTTGCCGTCGCTGCTCATGCGGCCTCCGGATCGAGCGCGGGATCGAGGAGCAGCGCGTGGGCGTGTTCGGGGCCATGGACGCCGAGTGTGAGGCGGAGCTCGATATCGCCGGTGCGGCTTGGGCCGGAGAGGAAACTGGCGACGCAGTCGGTGTAATTGTCGGCGAAAATCTTGCGAAGCCGGGGAGAGGCGTCCTTTAGTGTGGCCACGATTTCTCGCGCGGAGACGACGCCGATGTGTGTGCGCGGAAGGCCGGAGACGAGCCGGGTGGCGTCGTCCCGGCTGACTTCGACGAGCGTGCCGGTCTCGGCGATGGCGAATTCCATGCCGGTGGAGCCCACCTGCGCGCGGTCGATGGCCGCGGGGAGCTCCGCGGTGGCGTAGGGCGGCCGAAGTATTTCGAGGCCGGGGGGGCGCTGCGCCTGATCGAGCGCGCGCAGCAGCGGCGGCGGCAATTGCGCGGTCACGAAGCAGGTGGCATTTTTCCCCGCGCAGATGGAAAGCAGCACGCGCGCGGCGTCGTCCCAGGTTGCCGCGTGGTGGACGTGGCCCCGGAGCGTGATGAACGCGCGCTCGAATGTGGGTCTAAGATCAGTCTGCATCTGAAGGAAAATGGAGGAGGCCGCCCCAAAAACACCGCGCATTGTAGCGGAACGGACGGGAGAATCTCTACGTAACACAGAGCCTAAACGTCAGTTCGTCACGTCTTCCCTGCCGTCCGGCGGCGCCGGAGGTAGTAGAAGCTGAGGCCAAGAACGAACGATGTGAGCAGTAGGATCCAAAGTTTCCGGAGCGGTACCGTGAATTCCGACGAGGGTGGAATGTCAAAGGCCCACAAAGCCTTACCATTGACGCCGTCGGAGGCGGTTAGGAACACCCGTGAACCAGCAATCTGATAGCCCCTCGGGTTTCCATCACCGATGCCCGGGTTGAATTCAAAGAACAATGTGGTACCGGATTCTGTGCCGTCCGACCTCCACAACTCGTCCCTGGTCACCCCATTGTCGGCGGTGAAAAAGATCTCACCATTGATTCCGATGAAGCTGCCAGCATAGCTGCCGTTAGGGCCTGGCTGGATGTCCTTCACCATGTAAGTGCCTGCAGTGGTGCCATCGCTGCGCCAGAGCTCGCCACCGTGCACTCCGTCGTCAGATGCGAAGTACAAGATCTCGTCAACAATGATTGACGCTCTGTCCGAGGCCGCGGACAAGGTTGGGCCTTCCGAACTTGGATCGATGTCCTTGATTAGGTACGGCGTTGACTGGGCTACGGCCAACTGGCAACAAACAAAACTGAAGAACCAGAACGCGCCGTTTAATACGCTTTTCATTGTCCGAATCCTCCTGATTCTTATTGGAATAGGCATCACGTCAAGTATAGCAGTCGAAAGATGGATTCCCAATCGATTCGTCGTGCGTGAGATAGATGTAAGTACGGGCGACTGGGTGAATAGTTCGTCGATGAGACGGACGACGCGGACGATCCGCGGATTATAGAGTGGGGGTGTGGTTAAGATATCGGATCGAAGAAGTCGAGGATTAAGTCTGACTGCGGAACGATGTCGAGCGGCCATGGGTAACAACGAGATTGTCGCACTTGGGCTTGCGTGGGTCCCGTCAGCAGGTGCATACTGGCGCTGGTGGATTTTGGTATCGTCTGCGGGGGTTGTTCCATGCGTTTGGAAACGAGCCGATTCGGCGCGATCGATGTGGACGAGGGGGACACGCTCACGTTCACGCAGCCGATAATCGGCTTTCAGGAATTTCGCCGCTTCGTCCTCTTGCGCGGGGCGAACGCGCAGGAGATGTCTTGGCTTCAATCGACGGAGGCGGGGGACTTGGCGTTTATTTTGATGGATCCCCGCACGGTGGTGGCGGACTATGCGGTGCAGCTCAGCGCGGGCGAGCTGGCGGAGTTGGCAGTGAATTCCGCGGCGGAGTTGGAGATTTTCACGCTCGTGGTGGTGCCGGCGGATCCGGCGCAGGTGCGGACGAATTTGAAAGCTCCCATACTGGTCAATCGCCGGCAGCGGCTGGCGAAGCAGACCGTTCTCGAGAATAGCGCGTATCCGGTGCGGTTTGTGCTCGCTCAGTCCGGGGCGCGTCCGCGCGAGGAGGTGTCCCATGCTCGTACTGACGCGTAGGGAAAACGAGAGCATCATGATCGGCGACACGATCGAGGTGAAGCTGCTCGACGTGAAGGACCACCAGGTGAAGATCGGGATCGCCGCGCCCAAGGACATCGCCGTACACCGCAAGGAGGTGTACCTCGCGATTCAGGCCGAAAACGAGCAGGCGGCGCGCGCGCCGAAGTCCAAGGACCTGCCCAAGCTGATCCCGGGGTGAGCGCGATGCAAATCCTTCTGGATGGACAGCCGTATTTGAGCCTGCAATCGGCGCCGCCGTCCCTCCGCGAGGCGCTGATCGAGATTGATCAGCATTTGGAGGCGAACGGCCGGGCGATGCAATCGGTCGAAGTAGACGGAGAAAACATTTCGGCGGACGAATTGCCCCATGAATTCGCGGGCCGTGCGGCGGCGCAGTTCCAGCGGCTGCATGTGACTTCGGCGAACGTGAGCGAATTGGTGCTGGAGGCGATCGGCGAGGTCGAGGCGGTATTGCCGGAGTTGCCGGTGGCGTGTCAGGCGCTGGCGACGGTGTTCGCCGGAGACGATCCGGGCGAGGGCCTGGAGCCGCTGGGCGACTTGCTCGAAATCTGGGAAGGCCTGCGCGAGACGCGCGAGCGGATCGTGGTCGCGTTGAGTCTAAATTTTGCGGCGGTCGCTTTCGATGGGCGGACCGTGGCCGAATACGATCAATCGCTCGAAATGATGATCGGCCGGGTCCACGAAGCCATCGAGAAGCAGGACTTTCGCGCGGCGGCGGATTTGATCGCGTATGACCTTAATACCTTCGCGGAGCAGGAACCGGGTCTGTTCAAGGAGCTTCGCGCCCAGTGTGTGGGCGGGGCGAAGGGGTAGGTCAAGAGATCAACACAGCGACACAGAGGACACGGAGAACCTCTCGGAAATTCTTTTCTGCGTCCCCTGCGGTTAGTGCTCTTCTTTCACTTCTCAGACCGGAATCGTTGGAC